>DASUKF010000026.1:0-15416 GCA_036278875.1 Saccharimonadales bacterium (SeqCode)
CTGAGGCGTCTTTTGCGGGCTGGCGGGCTGGCCGTTCTTTGGCGCGGCTTTTCGCTGGCCTATAACGTTCACTACGGGTATGACTATCGGACTCCTGCCGGTCTGGTCATATAAGAAGTGGGTTATATGTTCCTTCAGCTCCAGCTTGAACCTGTCCAAATCGACTCGCTTGAACCTTTGTATTACGGCTCTTTTTAGCTCGACGCGGAAATTGTTCATTAGCTCTTCTTCGTCTTTCATATAGATGAAACCACGGCTGATTATATCCGGACTGGTCATCAACTGCCCGGTCTTTTTGTCTATGGTCAGAACTATGGCGACAAGGCCTTCATTGCTAAGCATCAGTCTGTCTTTTATAACCACACTGCTGACAATCGCGCCTGTCTGGTCTACCAACACCGTTCCATGTGGTACCTTCTCGCCCACCTCCATGGTGTCTTTGGTGAAATAGACCGCCTCGCCGTTGCCTACGTTCAAGCTGTTCCGGCGGGGTATCCCATGTTCTATGGCAAGTTCAATATGATATTTCTTAGCCGTATAATCGCCGTATATAGGCATAAAGAACTTCGGTTTTGTCATATCTATCATTTCGCCGTATTCATCGCGGCTGGCGTGTCCCGAAACATGCAGCGGACCGCAGTTATCCACCTCACGGCTTTCGTGGCGGAATATATGCACATTCTTTTTAAACATATCATCGACCATCTTTCTGACGTGCGAATCATTGCCCGTATAAGGTATGGGCGTGCTGGAAAGCACGACAGTGTCCTGCTCTTTCAGCTTAATGTGGTTATGGTCGCCCGAAGCCATCCTTTGCAAGGCGGAGTTCGGTTCACCCTGGGAGCCGGTACAAACCACGACTACCTCGTTGTCCTTCATTTTCGGAACGCTGGCTATTGGCACGAAAGTACCTTTCGGTACCTTTACGAAACCGTTTCTGATTGCCATTTCCAGAGTACTCACCATACTGCGTCCGTCCATGGCGACTTTTTTGTTGTGGTGCACCGCGGCATTTATCAGCATCTGTACTCGGTTCATATTGGTCGAGAACAAACTGATGAAAATACGTCCCGGCGCCTGGGCCATTAAGTCTTTGAAGGTCTGTTCAATCGTACTTTCCGACGGTGTCCTGCCAGGCCTGTCGGTAGTGGTACTTTCGCTAAGAAGCACCAGCACGCCTTCGTCGCCCAGCTGTTTCAGACGCTCCGCGTCAGTGCGCTCATGGTCCAGAGGGTTCGGGTCAAGGCGGAAATCACCGGTGTTCACTATCCGTCCAACCGGAGTATCAATAACTATACAGGTACTGCCCGGTATGGAGTGGGTTACCCTGATGAGTTCAACGAAGAATTCGCCTACCTTCAGCCGTTCGTGATTGTCTTCGTTCATTATTACTGTCTTAAGTTCGAAATTATCAGGCAGGGGCATGCCGAAATTTTCAAAAATCTCTTCTACCCTGCCGATGGTAAATCGGCTGCCGTATACCGGCGCTGGATATCTTGGCAATATATGCGGCAGGCCGCCGATATGGTCTAAGTGGCCGTGCGTTATTACATAAGCCTTCAGTTTGTGTTTTATAGTTTCCAGGTAAGCCAT
The DNA here is from genome assembly GCA_036278875.1 of Saccharimonadales bacterium (SeqCode). Taxonomy (GTDB): domain Bacteria; phylum Patescibacteriota; class Saccharimonadia; order Saccharimonadales; family 2-12-FULL-41-12; genus JANWLD01. The sequence continues at coordinate 1,594 of DASUKF010000026.1, forward strand.
ATCCGCTATACCGTAGTTGATGCCCGGCAGATCAACTCCCAAGTCGCTGCCGCAGTCCATGATTATGGCATCGTTTCGGTACTCTACCAGAAGCGTATTTTTGGAGCCGCCGCCGTCCATACCGCCTAATCCGACAAATTTCAGCTTGGGACTTTCGTCTATAAAGTTGGCCCGCGGCCGTTTCTTGGCGTTTTCATCCACCGGCGCGGCCATATACTGGCTGGCTTTTTTATGAGCGTCCTCGCTGGCCCGTCTTTGGGCGCGGATGGCCGCACCGCGGCTGGAGCTTAGACGCTGGCCGCTCATCTTATTCGTTTTATTAGGACTTTTTTTCTTTTTAATTTGCCCTTTGGGCTTACTTTCTTTATTCATTTGGTTATTTTCCTCGTTTATTATCATTATTGATTAGTTCTATTATCTTGGGTAAAGCTTGGAAATCACTTATCAGTGTTTCGCGCATCGATGAGTTATAAAGTGCTGCAGCCGGATGGAACAGAGGTAATATCACCACTTTTCCGTCGCCCAGACCGATGCGTTTAGGCTGGCCGTGTATGACGCTTATGCGCATCCCGGGCAGGAAATATTCCATGCTGTGCCGGCCTAGCGTAGCGACGATTTTAGGCTCCACTGCATTGATTTCGCGTAGCAGAAACGGCCAGAAAGCCTTTTTTTCATCGGGTAAAGGATCGCGGTTGTTCGGCGGGCGGTATTTGACTATGTTACTTATGTAAACGTCTTCCCGCTTCATACCGACAAGTTCCAGCATTTCGTCCAGGAACTTGCCCGCGGCACCTACGAAGGGCTCGCCCTTTAGGTCCTCGTTCTTGCCCGGCGCTTCGCCGATGAACATTACTTCCGCATCCGGACTGCCTACTCCCATGACAAGGTTCGTGGCTTCTTGAGCCAGATCCGGGCAGATACCGCTTGATTCTATATCTGCTTTAATCCGTTCAAGGAGTTTTTTCTTATTTTCTTTTTGCTCTACCTTTGGCATCTTTTTTGGCTCCCCCGTTTCGGTGGAATATAGATTTTAGAAAATTATTTACCGCGCCTATGAACAATAATGCACCTATAAGCCATTCCCACAAGCTGCCGGTATCGATAGCCCGCGAAACGACCAGGTAGCTGGCAATCAGTTCAATCGCACCGAATACCAGCTTCCCTTTTCTGGTCCCGTGAACCTTATCTATGCTGCTAATAGCTTCGCTCATGTCTTCTACTTTTTAGACTCCCTTACGGCGGCTTTCATAGATAACTGCAATCTGCCGCGGTCATCTATTGCCAGCAGTTTTACATCTACTTTATCGCCTTCTTTTACTACGTCCGAGGGGCTGTTTACCCTTTCTTCGCGCATTTCCGATACATGTACCAGACCTTCCTTGCCGGGAAGTATCTCTACGAAAGCGCCGAAATCTAACACGCTGACCACACGGCAGTCCTTATAAATACTGCCCACTTCGGGATCTTCTGTCAGAGTTTTTATAAACTGTATGGCTCCGTCGATACTCTTTTTATCCGGACTGGCTATCATAACCGTGCCGTCATCCTTGATGTCGATTTCCGCCCCTGTTTCGGCGATTATCTTATTTATCGTTTCGCCGCCTTTGCCGATAACTTCGCGTATCTTATCAGGATTTATCTTGATACTCTCTACCTGCGGCGCATACTTGCTGATAGCTTTTCTGGGCCGTTCCAGAGTATCCAGCATGTGCTTCATTATCCGGGCGCGGCCTTTTTTGGCCTGCTCTAAGGCCTGCTTGAGTATATCCACGCTCAGGCCGTGGACTTTCATATCCATCTGAAGTGCGGTTATGCCTTTTGGCGTGCCGGTAACCTTGAAGTCCATATCGCCGGCGAAATCTTCCGCGTCGGCTATGTCGCTCAGGATGAACGGCTTGCCCTTTTCGGACAGCATCAGTCCCATGGCTATGCCGCTTACCGGCGCACTCAATGGAACTCCCGCATCCATCAATGCCAGACAACTGGAACAGGTCGCAGCCATAGAGGTGCTTCCGTTTTGGCTCATTATCTCCGTTACGGAGCGGATGGTGTAAGGAAAATCCGCTTCATCAGGCAGAACCGGCAGGAGAGCTCTTTCCGCTAAATAGCCGTGGCCTATTTCGCGGCGGCCCGGCCCCATAAGCCGCTTTACTTCTCCCACGGTCCAGCCCGGCGCATTGTAATGATGCATATAGCGCCTTTCGCCTTCTCTTTCCATCGTATCAACTATCTGTGCATAGCTGAGTGGCGCCAAGGTGACTATATTGAAAGCTTGGGTAACTCCTCTGGTAAATATACTGGAGCCGTGAGCGCGCGGCAGCAAACCCACTTCGCTGGAAAGCGGTCTTATCTCGTCCATCGCCCGCCCGTCGGGACGGATGTTGAACTCGGTTATCTCCTTGCGCACGTCTTTATGCAGCAGCATGGTGAAAGCATCGTCATACTCCTGCCTGAGGTCGGCGAAAGTATCCTCGCCCAGTTCGTCCTTGAACCTGGCTTCCATCTGGTTGCGCAGGTCGCGTATCATCTGGTTGCGTTCCGGGTACGGAGCGCGCAGGTTCTCGCCCAGTTTGCCTTGCAGCCAGGTATCTACTTCTTTCTGTATCGCTTCGTCCGGCAGGGTAAGCTCGTATTCCTGCTTATCGACGCCTACTTTGCGAGCCAGCTCGTTCTGCAGTTTTATGGCAGGCTGAATTGCCTTGTGCGCATATTCCATGGCGCCTATCACATCCTCTTCGCTGGCTTCATTAGCCCCTGCTTCAACCATCATGATCCCGTCTTCCGTACCGGCTACTACCAGATCCAGCGGGCCTTCATTCAATTCTTCATTAGTGGCGAAAGCCTTGAACTTGCCGTCTACCATGCCGACGCGCAAACCTGCAACGGGACCGTCAAACGGTGCACCGGTAAGTACGAATGCCGTACTGACAGCTATCATCGCTATCGCATCGGGTCGGAAATCCGGATCCATACTCATCACCGTAGCTATGCCCTGGACTTCGTGCCTATAACCTTTCGGCCACAGGGGTCGTATGGGCCGGTCTATCAGACGGCCTATCAGTACGGCGTCATCGCTGGGGCGACCCTCTCTTTTAATGAAGCGGCTGCCGCTTATCTTGCCGGCCGCATACATTTTTTCTTCGTAATCAATGCTCAGCGGAAAATAATCGAAACCTTGCAAAGGTTTATCGCCCACCATGGCCGTACCGAGTATAACGGTGTCGCCATAGCGTGCTATCACGCTCGCCGAAGAACGGAATCCTACTCTATTGATTTCCAGGCTTAATTCCCGGCCGCAGAAGTCCGTGCTTACTTTTATAATCTTTTTGCCATATGGGTTTATGGTGCTCATATGCGCCCTTTCCGGAGTAACAAGGTTCAACTTCCTATTTATATAGGTAGCTGTGCTCTATTACTCCTGTTTGATTTGTCATTTACAGTTTACAGCTCACATTTATGTTAAGTGTTAAATGTGAAGTGACAGTTGTAAATCTAAAGGTACTATCTACGAATGCCCAGTTTTTTTATGAGTTCCAGGTATTTCTTGGAGTCGTTGTCAGCCAGGTATTTGAGCAGTCTTTTACGCTTGCCCACCATCTGAAGCAGGCCGCGCCGGGCGGCGAAGTCCTTCTTGTTGATCTTAAGGTGCTCTGTCAGCTCGGAAATCCTGGCAGTCAGGATACCTACCTGGGCTTCAGGGGACCCAGTATCCTTCTTATCTTTAGCCAGTTCAGCAATTATTGATTGCTTTTTCTCAGAAGTTATCATTCGTTGCCAGAACTATAGCACAGCTCTATCTGTTTTTCAAGAGATAAGATTAAATCATAATACGGCGGTTCGGGATATTGCGCGGACCTACTTGAAGCGCCGGATTACTGCCGCCGTGGGGATAGCCAGTCATCGAAGTTTCGGCGACATCAAGCTTTGGCTGATGGCTCGGTATCCGGGGCGGTTCTACGCCGCCAGCACGGATAGCGAAATCTATTTCTGCAAGATTTGCATGAAGAGCCGTTGCTTGGATTTCTTCAGGCATTCCTTCTATACGGCCGGTTTCTGCCGGGCTGGGGCCAATATTATTGATTTTTGCCATTATTTATATCACATCAAATCTTTACTATTTTGTCAATATTTGCCTCTATTGGAGAAACCGATTTTTTAATAGAAAAGTCGCCTATTTGAATCCTTTTCAACCCGGCTAAATAAGCACCGGTGCTAAGTTTTTCGCCTATATCCTGTGCCAGCGAGCGGATATAAGTGCCGGAGGACACTTTTACAGTGAATGATACGAGCGGATAGTCGTAGTTTATATCTGTTATCTCGTATACTTTGACTCTGCGCGGCTCTATTTTTACCTCTTTGCCTTCCCTGGCCAGCTTATACGCCCTCTTGCCGCCTACTTTGACAGCCGAATAAGCCGGTGGAATCTGTTCGATTTCGCCCCTGAAGCCTTCCAGGGCCTCTCTGACGGCTTTTTTATCCGGTACAGTGTCTGATACCGGGGTAATCTCTCCTTCCGCGTCGCCCGTATTGCTGGTTTGACCCAGTCTCAGAGCGGCTTCGTATACTTTGTCCAGTTTACTGAATTCACCTGCCCTCTTCGTATAGCTGCCCGTCACCAGGACAAGCAGTCCCGTCGCCATGGGGTCCAAAGTACCCGTATGCCCTACTTTTATCTTCTTGCCGGCTTCTTTTTTAAGGGTGCTGCGGACTTTGGCTACGACATCATGAGACGTCCACCCCTTCGGCTTATCAATCAATAAAATTCCGTCCATCACTTTATTGAAGCAGGTTTGCGAACCATTTCAATATGAGGCATAGGCAGATAATCCGGCGCCTCTTCTTTACTTGGGGTTGGCAGATCCCTATTCTTCTTAAAACCTAAACTTTTGTAAAAATTTATAGCTGGCTTATTTGTGCTTACAACCTCTAAAATAACTTCGTTGTTCTCTGAATTCAGCCAGTTAAGTGCCCATTTCATTAATTCCCTGCCTATCCCACTATTTTGATATTCTTTTAGAATATACAGTGCTTTAATCTCCCTGGCTTCGTTCTCTACCTTGCTGGCAATAACAAAGCCAACTGTTTTATTATTATCTTTCGCTAATAGGAACTTTTTATCAGCTCGCCTTTTTGCTATTCCAGCTTTAATATCTGCGACCATACTTTCAAAATCAGCAAATTTCCGATCAATATCTTCTGCAGTAACAGCTGGATATACGGACGGATAAGTTGATTTCCAGGTTTTATAACGTACCTCCATAAGTCCCCTTGCATCAGAAGGCAAGGCATCTAAAATCTGAATATTACTGCTTTTCACGTTTAGAGCTTAGCAAATTCTAGGATTCGGGTGGCAAATACGGTGGAGGGGCCGGCGGGGGCGGCGTATTTTTATTATTCGGGTCAAGCGTGGATGATTCGGGGGAGACATTATCGGAACCGTTGTCATCCGGCCCGTTCAGATGAGGGCTGCTGACGCTCTGCTCTATCTCGCTTAGCGTCTGTCCGCCTTCGACCTTAAGGTCCGTTATGGACAAATCTTTGCCTTTGGCCGTATCGCCATCATCGGCAGGGAACAGTATATCCGTATCTTCCGAATCCTTATCATCCTGACGGCTGAGCAAAGGTGTCTCCGGCAGATTACTGCTGAACGGGTCCGTAGTGCCGGTGTACTGGCCGTCTTCCGGCTCCGAATTTGCCGTGAGCCTGCCGGAAAATTCCGGAGGTTCATGAATTACCCTCTGTCTTACTGCTTTGGGCTTGTCTTCTTCCGGGCTGTTATCTTTATCTGTCGTATTCTCGGCGGCACCTTCGGGCTCCACCGGCGGGGGCGGCAAATCATCGTGTTTTTCTTCCTCCTGCGGGGGTTCTTCTCCGGCCGGCTCTTCGGCTTCAGGCTCATCTGCTGGCGGAGCCGGTTCCTCAGATTTTTCCTCTTCTTCCTCGGTTTTAGGGTGTTCTATCTGCAGCACGCCGTCGCCGGATTCAGCACCCGGCTCGTCAGTACTCTGTATGGTACCGGTTTTTGACTTGTCGGACAGACTGGTAGTCACAAGCTGCATACTGGCGCCCGCCGACATAAGCAGGCCGGCTACGGACATCGTATGCGGCGCGGCTTTATCATTGCTGTAGCGATCGGTTTCGGCCACTATACCGGTCAAAAGCGCCGTGGAATTCTGGCTGTCGAATACGCCCGAATCCAGCTCGCTGGCGACATCGGCTACCATCTCGCAGAGGCTGCTGGCGCGGTTGTCGGTCCAGTTCACATTGCCAAGCTTGCTGTGCCTGGCGGTATTTATAGATATGACGGTGGCATCGTGCAGGATACGCCCGTGGCTTAGTATGGCCTTGTCTATATGGGCCTTGTCCTGGACACCCAGGGCTATTACCACATCTACGTTCAAATCACCCTGGCTGAATTCCAGGTCTTTTTCCGAAATACTGGTTTTATAAGGTGTTATAAATATTTTGACTACGTCGTTCTCCACCTTATAGCGCAATTTGTCGGCCTTGGCCTTGTCTAGCGCTATGATGAAATCCCTCAGGCTGTCGGTGTTGCGTTCCAATGTTTCTTCGGGCTTAAGAAAGTCTATCGTGGACGGCACCTTGCCGCTGAATACCGCATTGGCGTGCTTGCCTACTTTGTTAAGTACCAGGGTCAGGCCTATGCACGCTGCGAACTGGTCGACCGTCGGGTCGGTACTGACGGTTATCAGGATATTGTTCGCCTCTTTTATCTTATCGACGACCTGTTCAAATTCGTCCTTGTTGGCTATATCGTTATCCTTATTGGTGTCTGATTTATTATCTGACGGATTCATACTGTTATTTTTATTTTTAGCATTAGCTTATGATAAGACTCACTATACAACCACTGCCTGACTATGTCCATATTTTAGGTGCAAATCCGGACATTTTATGATATAGTCTTAGCCTAACGTATAAATTCTTAATAATAACAAAGGAAGTTACAGATATATGCCTATTATTAAATCGGCTCAAAAACGCGTCAGGACCGCCCGGAAAGCTACCATTCGCAACCTGAAGGTAAAAAGGACCATGCGGTCCGCCCTCAAGACTTTGGATAAAGTAGTAAAAAGCGGTAAGAAATCGGCCGGTGATGAATACAGTGAAGCCGTCAGCGCCATAGATACGGCTGCTAAGAAAAGCATTATCCATAAGAACAAGGCCGCACGGCAAAAGAGCCGGCTGGCCGCCAAGATGAAAAAGGCAGGTGTCAGCACCACCGGTACTTCCAAGAAAACATCAGTTAAGAAGACCGCTGCTAAAAAATCTCCCGCTAAGAAAACTGCAGCCAAGAAGCCGGCTGGCAAAAAGCCTGCGGCAAAGAAACCTTCTAAGAAATAGAAATCAGCAGGTCCTTAAGCGCGTCGTCTGCGTCTATGGACGTGGATTTAAGCTGTCTATCCAATTCTACCAGCCTGGATAAAGCTGCCTTTATCCGCTGGCGGCCCATCTTGCGTGCTATCGACTTGCTTTTATTCAGCGTGAAAGGCTTCAGTCCGCTGGCGGCCATTATTTCCTGGTCGGTGCGCCCGCCGGCCGAATCTACCAGAGCAACCAGGTGCATCTGCCAAATCAGCATGGCCATTATCTTTATCGGCTCCTCGCCCTGGGTCCTTTGCTCTTCATATATCTTGATGGCTTTTCCGGCATTTCCGCCGAAGGCCGCATCCAGCAGGTTGAAGACGCTGGTTTGCGGGCTGGCCTCGGTCATATAATCTATCGTTTCCCTTGATATAACCGCGCCGTAATCAATCAGTTTGTTAAGTTCGTTGGCCGCCCGCTGCTGGCTGCCGCCGATCCTCTGCACCAAATAAGCAGCATCGGCAGAACTCAGCTCGGCACCTCTGTTTTTCGCGTGCTCTACCAGCCAATGCGCAAGTTCGCCTTCGTCAGGGTCCTTAAACTCTGTCAGCTGTGTATTTTTCTTAAGATTCTTGAAATAACTGCTTCTTTTATCCGGTTTAGGCTCTACTATTATCAGCTCGTCGTTTTCACTTGCGGCCTCGATCAGTGCGTCCAGGTTTTCGACCGCTTCTTTTATATTGCCAAGCCCGTATATAATCAGCATTTTCTTGGGTGCCAGGAAAGGTACGGACTCAATAGCCATAAGAATGTGCTCGTAAGAAGATTCTTCGCCGTCAATTACTTCCAGCGCCAAATCACCGTATTTCTCCATGAACTTATCCCTGGCGGATTTTACCGCTTCCCTCAGAGCATAGCTGTTCGGCCCGACAAAAACTCTTACCATCGTTTACCTAGCATACCAAATCATAGTTTCTGGCATTTTGGACAGAAGTGCGTACCGCGGCCGGCGACCCGTATTTTCTTTATAGTCGTGCCGCAGCGAGGACAAGGCAGGTTCTCCCGCCGGAAGACCCGTGCGAACTTAAGATAACTGCCCTTTTTGCCCTCGGCATCGACATAATTCTTATCCGTTGAGCCGCCTTTTTCTATGGACAGCTTTAATACAGATGTAAGTTCTGCGTAAAGTTTGTTCAATTTGGCTTCCGTTACATCACGCACCCGTTGTTCAGGGTGAATCTTCGCCCCCCATAGAGCCTCATCGGCGTATATATTGCCTACCCCGGCTATGACGGTCTGGTCCATCAGCGCCGGTTTTACCCGGCTGTTCGGGCGACGTTTTATACGCTGTTTGAATTCCTTGACAGTAAAATCAGCACTTAGGGGTTCCGGACCGAGTTTTTTAAAAAAATCTATATTATCTATTTCTATAGTGGGAACCAGCCTGGCCCAGCCGAATTTCCGCTGGTCGTTGAAAAACAGCTTGGCTCCGTCTATTTCAAAAGTAACCCGGGTGGATTTATCCGGCAGTTCGCCCAGCAGGCTTTTAGTCGGATGTCCGGCACCGAAAATTGCGGATTCGGAGCGGAATACCAACTGGCCGGTCATCTTAAGATGGATAATCAAACTATACTTCGTTGACAGGTCGATTATCAGTACTTTGCCGCGGCGGCGTACCTGAACGATACTGGCGCCGATAAGGAACTTATCTATATCGTTTTTTGCATTCGGGAATGATTTCGGCCAGTCAAAATCCACCGATTTTATTGTCAAACCGGGTAATAAACTTGACAGCCCGATCCGGACTGTTTCTACCTCAGGCAACTCTGGCATAGGTGTTATTATAAGATGAAACTATGGATTCTATAAAAGATGTACTCATTCACAAGGACTTTGAACAACCGGACGAAATCCGGCAGATAAAGGATTTTGTAAAAGCCAAGTTTGACGAGGAGCCCGCCGTCAAAGTTACTAAGGACAGCATAATAATTTCCGTCAGCAACGCCTCGCTCGCAGGCGCGCTCCGCATGCACTTGCATCATCTGGCCAAGGATATAAGGACCGAAAAAAGACTGGTTTTAAAAATCGCCTGACATCAGGCTTCGGGGCGCTTCTTTCCTGACAGCTTCAACCATGGCCGTAGCAGATACCCATTCAAACCTCAGCCTTTCCATAGATAAAAGATTGGCTGCAACTCTTCTACCCAATTGCGCCGTAGTGCCGCTGAAATCACTTATCATTTCCGTCTCGTGGCCCGGGACTGGAAATTCCCCGCCTTCTTCAAGAGCTTCAATCAGTTGAGTATCCTCTTCTATGGCACCGCTGTACCTTGCCCACAGTTTTTGGTCACGTCTTTCTATGTAATTATCGATTATATAAGTTGCTTTCAGGGTTGAAATTCCCTGCGAAGCCAAACGGCCTATCATGCCATTGATACCCAGAATAAGTGATTCCTGCAGGCTGGCAGCCATTAGCATCTTTTCCGTCTCTTCCTTTGGAACTATGCCTTCTTCCGCTATCGTCTGGCCTCTTAATTCCTCTACTTCGCCCATAAGACGATAAAGCGTGGTGTCCTCTTCCGGATAAGCGACTCTGTTGAAATAAAGGAATTCCGTGTCGCAGTACTCAACCACCTGGTCAGGGAAAAGCTCGGATACGCCGCGGACCGGCTCCCTTTCGAGAACCTCAAAGCTAGGTACCTCTGCCTCAGCAAGTTTGACCGGGGTTGCTACGTCTGCCATAAAAACTTTTTACCTGTAAATTATACCATAAAGAATATGTTTTTTCAAGCATAAAAGTTAATGCAGTTTTCGGACAAGCTCGTCTATGACTATCATAGACGAAACCCACTCAAACCTAAGCCGTTGCAAACGGAAGCGGGTTTCCCTTATCCGGTCAACCAGTGCCTGTCCGTTCATTCCGGCTACATGAAGTATAAGTTCATCCGAAGGTTCCGGATCTTCGTCCCTGCGCGGAGATAGTACCGCACTATGCCGGGCTCCGTCCTCGGGCTCTTCGTCTGCCCTATCCACTCCTGCCAGCTGTGCAAGCAGGCCATCCAGCCTACGTCCGTATTCCAAGCTGACCTTATCATCCCGGTCTTCAATATGTGTGGCAATTATATGTGGTGTCTCACCAGGCGCCGCGCCTTCTTCAAGCAGATTAAAGTGCGCCGTATCTATAACCCGTATCAAATCAACCTGCAGCATCGAAGCCGTTATAGCAGTGCGATTCGATAGTACTCCCTGGCGCCGCACTGTATTCTGTGCGCTCATAGCCCCTTTCATAAGAGTATTAAGCGGGCTGCCCGGCGTCGGATTTCCGCCTATAAGATAATTGCCGAGGGGTCCCGTCGGCTCTCCCGGCTCCAGTGCCGGAAATAGCATCGAACCGCTATGAGCATCCAGAGCCTCCTGGCTCGGAATCTCTTTTTCCGGTGCATGTTGTACTACGCCTTGTTGCAAACCCATTTTATTTCGTCATACCTAACTGAGGTAATATACAATATAATTGTATATTACCAAATAAAGTCCTATAACATCTATTGTAGTTTATTCGACGTTTTTGTTCGTTTAGACTTCGAACTTATCTATGTGATCGGTCAGGTTTTTGACGAATTCCTTCGCCTGGGCCCTAGTCAAAGCAATACGCGAGATTATATTTTGCTGGTTGGCATTGCCCATAGCCTGAGAAAAACTTAGCGTCACGACATTTTCATTGGAACCTATAAGATATCCGTCGGCGTATAGTACCGGAACTTTGTCCGCGTTGACATTGAAATTTATCGCTTTGTTATCCTTTTCATCTTCGTCGCTCATAGAGAACCTCCTATTTAGTCTTCCTACGAATAATACTTATCGCCCCATTTGGCCATGCTTTTGAGTATGGGTATCAGGTCATTGCCCTTTTCCGTTAGCGTATACTCCACCCGGGGCGGGACTTCGGCATATTTCTTCTTGGTAATTACGGATTTCTGTTCAAGTTCGTCCAGCCTTTGTGATAGAGTCCGCGGACTTATGCCTTCCAGGCTGTTCTCCAGCGCACAGAAGCGCGTCGAGCCTTTGGCTAGTTCCATTATCAGAAGAGCCGTCCATTTGTTGCCCATTATGGACACCGCTCCGGCTACGCAGCCGGGGTGCTTTTCTATTTTAGGATTAGTGCTTACTTTACTTTGCATAGTAACTATATTTAATGTAGTATTGAATATATTAATACTATACAAATTATAGCAAAAAGAGGAGTAAAATTATATGTCAAAAGATTATTCCCTGCCGTCAAACGAAGATGAATTGCAAAGCGCAAAAAACTCGCTGGAGAATAACGGCTTCAAGGTACTGATACTGGATGATCTGGCAGAAGCCCGCGAAAAGATTGCAGAAATAATCCCTGAAGGCTCGGAAATATTCACGGCTACGTCAAAAACCCTGCAAGAAGCCGGTATCGATAAGGACGCCAATGAATCAGGCAAGTATGTATCCGTGCGGAACCTGTTCATGCCTCTGGCGAGCGACCCGGAAAAAGCGGTTGAGATGCGGCGCATCGGTTCCGGTTCGGATTATGCCCTGGGCAGCGTGCACGCGATAACCCAGGATAAAGGCCATGTATTTATAGCTTCCGCCTCAGGCAGTCAGATTCCGAATTACGCTTACGGTGCTAGTAATTTTATCTGGGTAGTCGGCGCCCAAAAGATAGTAAAAGATATGGACGAAGCATTGGATAGAATAGAAAATTACACTTTCCATCTGGAGGACGAGCGGGCCAAAGAAGCCTACGGCAGCGGATCGTCCATAAACAAAATTCTCATCTACCGCAAAGAACCGCGTGGCCGCGGCACGGTTATCCTGCTCCGTCAAACCGTCGGCTTTTAATGCTGCCGCGTGCTAGGATATAAATATGAATGACTTTGCAAGCTATGTGGCATATTTCTTCGTAGAAATAATAATGTGGTTTAAAAACGTCATAAAATTAATTTTGAAGAAAAACGCTTAACCTGGACAAAATTACTTATTGATATCAGAATCTTCCTATGGCCGATACGGTTTTAGGATTTCAGGATACACCGGAACAAATATTCGGTTTTCCTACTGAAAAACTGGCGGAAATCGCCACTGCAGCCCGGTCTATGAACCCTATTAGCGAGCGTATAGGCCAGGATGGCCGTATTCTCGGCGGCTTAATCGGCCTGTTCCCACTCCTGGAGATGCTTCACGAAAACAGAGAGATAAGTCCTCAGGCTATCGAAGCCCACAGAAGCGATATCGAAGACATTGTTCATCCTCTTGTAGATGAATTTATCCCTTCAAGCAGACTGTTCAAACCGCTCGGTGCTATCGGGAAAGTCACTTTGGATACGGTAGTAGAAAAAGAATTCCCGCATATCGTGCCGCTGGCTATGAGAAAAGCGGAGGGGTATATACCCAGGGCGACACCCTATATCGACGTGCTGGCCGGATTTTATAACCCAAGACAACAGTTCGCGGACGAAGTAAACGCAATCAACAGGATGGTAATAGCAGATATGGACTCCAGAGCCGCAGGAAAGCCGATAAGCCCTTTGTCTGCAGGGCGCAGCCTGCGCAACATATTACTCAGGGGCTTATTGGGCAAGCCTGATGATATGACTGATGAGCTGCCAGCGTTGTCCAGGCTCATGGCTATAAGAAATTCGCGGGCAGGCATACCCGGGAGCGCGGGCTTGTCGGAAATAGCCGCTCTGGCCTCGGGAATTTTACAGATGCTGGGCTCCTTAACTCCGGAAAGTGAAAGACGGCAGGACATATTGGATGCCTTGAAAGAAAACCCGGTTCCCGAAGACACTCATTCCTTTGACGGTGCTGAAATTGACAGCTTTGAGCAAACCGCTCCTTTGGTTTTGCCCATGGTCCGGGACTTGATTCCGAAAACCGGCGCGGCTGTCCGGACAAAATTCGAGGAAGTAAAAGCTTTCCTCAGCTGATTTATAATTCTCCCCAGTTTTTGCCAATAGATGTATCCACTGTCAGCTTTATGTCCAGTTTGTATGCATTTTCCATGATTTTCTTTATCTCGTGCGCTATTTCTTCAGCCTGTTCTTCCGGGCATTCTACCAAGACAGAGTCGTGTATCTGAAGCAGCATGTCCACGCCGTCTTTTGAAGCCAGCTTATCCTGAATTTTTATCATCGCCAGCTTCATGATGTCAGCGCATGTACCCTGAAGCGGCATGTTTATCGCCGCCCTTTCAGCCGCCGCGCGCACTGCGAAATTTGACGATTTCGCATCCGGGGTCGGCCGGCGGCGCCCGAACAAAGTTTCAACATAGCCCTGAGAGCGGGCCAGCTCCCGAGACTTGTTCATATACTCCAGTATCGGTTTCCTCAATTCAAAATATCTGTCTATGAATTTCTTGGCCTCTCCCTGCGTCATCCCGGTTGCAACGCTAAGCCCATGCGGGCTCATACCGTAGAGGATACCAAAATTAACTACCTTGGCATCTCTGCGCATATTTTTGGTTACATC
>DASUKF010000027.1:0-17133 GCA_036278875.1 Saccharimonadales bacterium (SeqCode)
GCTGTCGGTGCTTTCTTCTTCGCCTACGATACCATCGTCAAAATGTTTGGAGAGTTCTTTGATAACCAGGCTGTTTATCTTCTTATCGGCTATGGTTACCTCGGTCGCGCCGGTAATTTCCTCTTTGTGCTCCAGGCCCTGCTCGCCGTCGAAATATTCGAGCATTATACTTCCTGACTTTAAGGCTATGTCTTTAGCAACCCGAAGTTCTTTCTGATAATTCATATCTTACAGCTATTATATAGTAACATCTATAAATGTTGTGGAATAAAAATCAATAAAATGATATAATTTTGTCTATGTTCGGTCCTGAAATCAGTGCGGAAAATGCCGCGGAGCTGTATCGTTACTATAAGAAAAAGCGTCCTAATACGCGTTTGGCGAAAGTTGCTTTTGCAGGTTCGAAATTATTTTTCCGGCCCAATATAAGCTTTTCCGACGGCGATGAAGAACGCATCAGGAGCCATGGTGACAGAGGCGGTATCTTTTTATTGTCGGCAAACCACACCAGGGCGCGCGACCCGTTTGTCTTGGCTTCCGCAGTCAAAAGACGCCGCTCTTTGGAAAGCTTCGTTGCCAATACCTCAATCGGCGCGAAACCTAGCCTGTTCAAATGGGGGCTTAGGATTCTTATGGACCGTGTGGGAGCGGTGCCTGCCATAAGGGGCAAAGATGTAGCAAAAGGACAGTCGCGCAGTGGAGCTACCGGAGGTTTTATAAGTACGATGGTGAAAGACCTCAACGAGGGCCATAACGTAGCTTTATTCGGCGAAGAAACGAGGAATAAAAATAAAAAGACGGCAAAAGAAGTTCAAGAATTCAAGAGCGGCACGGCCAAAATCCGACACGATGTTTCGCCAGATGTCGACATTATGATGGTCACAGCCGGGCTGACTTATACGGAAGGCAATATAGTACAGAGAGTTCTGGGCTGGAGGAAGGCGAATGCCCACTTTAGTGTTCTGCCCGTGGAGGAACCGCAACAGATGCCTGTTGAAGAATTGTCGGCTGAACTAAGAAGCTCGGTACAGCACGATGTGGATGCTTCGCAGGCGATGGCTGCATAAAAGCCAAATCAAAAACACCCGCCCGGTCGGCATACCGGGACAGGTGTCCTGATGTTTTAGTTTTAGCTTTTAGCCTTTGTTTATATCTAGCGCTAACGCGACCGTTAGAGGTCCTGCCAGCAGTGCGTACAGACCAAGGATCCATACGAAGGCTACGCCGCTGCTTTCCGGTTGGAACAGCAGTACTACGCCGGCGACCACTGCCAATGCACCGGCCAAGCTGGTGGCTGTTCGGTACATATCGCTGGTGTCTGCTTCGAACAAGCCGTTGAACAGCTCGACGAGGCCCCTGAAAATCAGTATGAAACCGATTAACAGTATCAGCGTAGAGAACGCCACGCTGATGTGCCGGAGCAGATATATGCCGACACCGATTTCTGCGATACCCAGCAAAACTGTGAGTACCAGAGAAAGTACGGAGTTCCTTTCCCGGCTTGCATCGATCAAGCCGTTAACTAATGTTACTAGGCCGCTCGCCAGCACAAATGCGCTGAAGATATACACCAGAGTAACCAGTGTAATACCCGGCCAGAATACTGCGGCTATGCCGAAAAGAATTGCGACAATACCGCGAAGAGCAAGCGCATTGCTTAAACGCTTAGCATCTACTTGAGTTGCCATAGAACCCTCCTTTATTTTTCTCCCACGCCTAAGCATTATAATCTTATCGTTTGGACAAAAAGTCAATGCGTGGTTGTGGATAACTATTCGTCATAAGAACTATAATAAAGACATGGCATATGTACCATTGGCGGAAAAAATGAGGCCGGAAACACTTGAAGACGTGGTCGGCCAGGCTCACTTGGTGGAAAGCGGCCGGATAATCAGCGAGATAATCAAAAGCAGGAAACCCACCAGCCTGATACTTTGGGGTCCGCCGGGCAGCGGCAAGACAACCCTGGCCCGGATAATCGCCCATGAAACAGGCGCCGAATTTGTGGAGCTCAGCGCTGTAACTTCGGGTAAGAAGGATGTGAACAAGGTGATAGAACAGGCCGAGGGCAACCGCCGCCTGGGGAATCAGACCATACTTTTCGTAGACGAGATACACCGCTTCAATAAAGCCCAGCAGGACGCTTTCCTGCCGCATGTCGAGAACGGCACGATAATACTTATCGGAGCGACCACCGAGAATCCGAGCTTCGAAGTCATCAACCCCTTGCTCAGCCGCAGCCGCGTACTGGTACTGGAGCCCCTAAGCAAAGATGATGTCCAAAAAATAATCCGCCGGGCGGCCAAAAAAGAGAAAATCACCGCCAAGCGCCTGCCGGCAGAGGGCGTAGATATGCTGGCCGAGCTTTCCGGCGGCGACGCGCGCATAGCGCTGAGTAACCTGGAGCTGGCGCTTCAGCTGACGAAAGGTAAAATCACACCCGAAACGGTAAAAAATGCCGCCCAGAAACGCGCCCCGGGCTACGACAAGGCAGGCGAGATGCACTACAACGTTATCAGTGCCTTCATCAAGTCAATGCGCGGCAGTGACAATACGGCGACGCTTTATTACCTGGCGCGTATGCTGCAGGCTGGTGAAGATCCTAAGTTCATAGCGCGCCGTATGGTTATCTTTGCCAGCGAGGACGTAGGCCTGGCGGCTCCAGCGGCATTGAACCTGGCTGTCAGCACTTTCGAGGCGGTAGAACGTATCGGAATGCCGGAATGCCAATACAATCTTTTCCATTGCGCTCTGGTACTTGCCAAATGCAAAAAGTCCAGGGAAGTAGCGGATAGCATGCAAAAAGCCCTGAAGCTCGCGGCAGAGCATCCCGACCTGCAGGTCCCGCTCCATATGCGGAACGCGCCGACCAAACTCATGAAAGACCTTGGCTATCAGAAAGGTACCAAGTGGGAGGCCGGCTTCAAACATCCTAAAGGCTTTCTGCCGGACGAGATATCAGACGTACACTTCTAATCTTTTAGACATACTGCAGGGTGCTGCCCAATGCGGAATACTGTTCATTCATTGAGTTCAGGGTTTCCATATCCTCTTCATCCAGTTCGAAATCAAAGATGTTCAAATCTTCCTTCATGTGTTCAATCTTATTAGCTTTCACGATCGGTACGGTCCCTATTTGCAGGTTCCAGCGCGTTAATATCTGTGCCGGTGATTTCTCGTACTTGGAAGCTATTTCTCTGAGTTCCGAATCATCCAGCCGCTCGCTGCGCGTCAACGGGCTGTAGGCTTGGACTATGATGCCTTTGTCTGCGCAATAATCCAGCATTTCCATGCTATGGCCGAACGGGCTCCATTCTATCTGATTAACCACCGGCACTACATCGGTAGCCTTGATGAGCTCGTCTATTTGCTTTGCGCTGTAGTTGCTGACACCGATATCTTTGGTTAGCCCGTCCTGCTTGGCGCGTATTAAGCCTTCCCATAATTTTTGCCCGACACCCTGCTCCGGCGGGCGGTGTATCAGCATAAGATCTGCATAATCAAGCTGTAATTCCTGAAGGTCCTTTAGCGTAGCGCCGTAAGCATCATCGGTTTCTTCAACCTTGGTTACAAGATAGAACTGGTCGCGCGGAACGCGGCTTTTCTTAATTCCTTCGCCTATGCCCGGCTGTGTGCCGTAATCGCCTGAAGTATCTATCATCGGATAGCCGAGAAGCAATGCCTTTGCTATAGTGTCGGCGGTCTGATCGGTCAGCTCCCATGTACCCAGCCCCAGCACCGGCATCTTGCGGCCGGTGTGCAGGTTTACTTTTGAATTTATATTCATAATACCTCCTCGATAATATCTATCAGTTTCATTATCCCGCCGGGAGAAAAACAGGCAGTTAAATAAACCACATTATGCTATACTCGTTTTAAATAACGCTAATGGTTGTCCGAGAATAAAAATGGATCCAAAACAAAACGGCCCTGGCTCTCTAGGCAATAATCCGCCGCCTCAGATAATAAAACCTTCCGCAAGTCCGGATAAGGTTCCACAGCCTCCCAGGCCGCTGGATCCTCCCCAGCCGCCCCCGCCCAGCCCTCAGCCGGAACCTTCACCGCTTCCGCAGCCGGCACCGGACCCGCCCGTACCGCCGGCACCTGTACCCACGGGAAACACATCATTTACTCCGGAAAATTTTGCCCGTCCAGTCCAGACTGAATCTCAACCGCCGTCCCAACCTCCGCAGCCCTCACTCCCGCCCGTACCGCCGGATACGAGCAACCTTTTTCAGCCCGATTCCAAACTCCCCGAGATAAAATACCCGGGACAGGGGAGCGTCATAGTCGATAACCGGCCGCCGCGCGGTTTTAAAAGATTGTTTTCGAACCCGAGATCTACGTTCATATTCCTAGCACCGCTGGTACTGGTGCTTATAATTGCCGGTTTCGTATTCGGCTATTATCTGCCGAACAGGCCCGGTGCCGTATGGAACACCGGTCTGGACCGCTCCGGCAAGGCACTGGACGAACTGCTAACTCAGGCTACCGACAAGGAACAATTGGAACAATATAAGAAGTCCGAAGTAAAAGCCTCTATGGATATTAAGTCCCAGGGCAATGATCTATCAGGCACTTTTACCGGCAGGTTCGATAACTCCAGAGCAGACGGAGAGCTTAAATTTACCGGCAAGGAGAACGGCTCGGCATCTGTGAACATAGGCATGAAATTCATAAGCATACTGGCCGACGGCGCGACTTATCCCGACTCATACATACAGCTTAACGGGCTTAAGGCATTAGGCGCTGACAGTTTAGCGCCGGGTGCGAGTCAATATGACGGCAAATGGATATCGGTAAAAGCCAAATATCTGGAATCGTTAGGCCTGCCCGTACCGTCTGCTGATAAGAAAAATAATGACAGCCAGGTGAATGCCGGCGATATCTCCGAAGTAATAAGAGCAACTTCATCGGTAGCCAAAGATTATGTATTCACTTCCAATAAGGACCGGGCACTCATCGAGCAAAGGAGTTTCGTAGGCAAAGAAAAGGTTGACGGCATAACGGCGTATCACTATAAAGCCGGTATCAATAAGTCTCATGGCGAACAGTTCTGCACCGCGTATTATGACAAGCTTGCCGGCACCAGCCTTTATAAGAAGCTGAATCAGAATGACCAGGAGAAAATAAACAAGTCGCGCGATAACGATATAAAATCCTGCAAGAAGGACGACATCGGCAGTATCAAGGACAGTGATACGTTCGATATATGGATAGGCGGCAAGTACAAGCTGATACACAAGATCCGGGTCACCGATGACAAGAACAAGGGTACTTATTGGGATATAGGCCAGAATTATAATGGCGGCGATGAGATATCGCTGTTCAGCAATTATCATTACGCCGGTGATACTCCTGCAGATGTCAGCGTAAATTTCACCACCAACATAAAAACCGTCGACAGCAAAGGCGCGTTATCCGTGAATTACGGCAAAGGAAATGATGCGTGGCAGGCCACGGCTACGTTTGAGATAAAGCCGCTCAGCGGAGAGCTTAATCTGGAAAAACCGGCTGATTCCATACCTATAGAAACTATCTTGAAGCAATACGGTCTTGATACCGCCTTTTCAGGAGGCAGCGGCAGCATCTATAGCGGCCAGCAGGCCCAGGCAAGCGATGCGGACAGGAAAGCAGACATTAATTCCATATATGCGCAACTTGAAGTGTATAACGCCGAGAACGGACACTATCCGTCATTGTCCCAGCTGAACAACTCCGACTGGCGCGCGGCCAACATGCGAGGGCTTGACAGTTCCGCGCTAGCGCCTCCGGGCAGTTCGGCGGCTACGCTTGCGCTCACAGCGTCCAGTGCGCAGTACGGCTATAGTCCTTCGGGCTGCAATTCCTCAGGCGAAAAATGTTCCGGGTTTGTTTTGGAAGCCGTTTTGGACACCGGGGGCAAATTTACGAAATATAGCTCCAACCTTACTATTACGACGACGAATCCGGGCACAAATACTAACGTGAATTAGTATCTAACCGAACCGCCGGAAGGTATGGCCGCAAACCAGGTCTTGCCGCGGTTGAGCGGGATCTCTTTGCCGCTTTTATCAATTATAGCTATGCGGTGTCTGTAGCTTGATTGTTTCCACCGGGCTTTAACTACTTTGCCGTCCTTGAACAGCAGGGCTTCGCCTGCGCCAAGAGTTTCCAAGCTGTTGCTGTCATGGCCGTTAACCTTCAATACTATCAGGTTATTGACAGTAATTTGTTTGCCGGTAACGGCGTCTTTGTGCGCCTGTCCCGCCAAAAAGCGCTTGTATGAATTGGTTTTTTTATCGTATTTGAACCGGGCTGCAAAATCAGGTCCGGAAAAATCCAGCATTATATTTGTTACACCAGGTTTTACAGCCGGGCTGTCATCACTCCTCGGGATGTCTGTGAAGCGGCTTTGTTTGCCGTAACCGAGCTGTTTTTGCAAACCCCTCAGGCCTTTGACTATAGCTATCATGTTATGCGGCGCCGGACGGTTGCCGTCGCGGTAGAATGGACCGGGGTGGAAGAACTGGTTCAAATCCTTTGCATGAAATTCTTTGATTAAATTCAAGGCTGCGGGGCTGCCGCCGACGTGGGCGATTGAGGCGTCGAAACCCCTCAGCCACCGGACAAACGCCGGCCGGACACTGCGCACGGGCTCAATCTTTTTCGGATCGGTTGTCTGGTACAAGGCCATGTATCGGGTAATACCACCTTCGGTGACCGTTTCAAAAACTATATCGGCAGAGGCCAGTCCGGCCTGAGGTCGCGCGGAATCGGAGTTTTCTATCATTACTGCCAGTACGGGCTTTTCGGAAGCTTTCTTGCTGACTTCCAGGCCTGTAAGCTGCGAGCGGTAAACAGGAGGCTTCTGTATAGCCGGCGCCTGCTCCTGCTTGTCCTTGCCGCCGAAAATCAGTGCGGCTATAAGAGCTACGATAATAGCAAGTATGACACCGGCTATCACGCGGCGCCGTCTGGTCCTGAGTAATCTCTTAACCCTGCCTAGCATAACTCCATTTTAAATTATTAGGCGCTCTTTGTCATAAAGTTCCCTTTAAGAGTGATTTAAGCCACAGACAAATATCCCGGTACTGCATACAATCAGAGTAAGCTTCTTAAGAAGGAGGGCATCATAATGAACTACACCAGACAGTTGCCAAAATTTTCCGACCTGCGTCGGCTGGCACAGGCGGTTGATGAATTCCCTGCGAGTATAAGCCGGGTCGTAGCAGTGGCACGAACCATAGGTATGGGCAGCGAAGTCATCGGGCTTTTGAAACTGTTCCACGGCGAGTTTGAGACGAAAGCCGATTTATATGCTAGGACTTCCGAGCTGGTTCTTTTGATACAGGAAGAAAATAAACAGCCGGAAGAAGGGGTATTGAGCCCGCAGGATTAATTTGTAAATATTCTAACTGAGTGTTTTTTATATCTGTTAAATAATAGCACTGTTTATTAATAATGCAGGAGAGATGAGATGTACGATGAGAAGATGGTTGATTTTCATAACAGGATACGCGAACTGCGCGATGATTTAAGGTCCTACGCCGGATATACTGACGACCAGATGTCGGCCGCTCTTTGCGAGACCGGCGCTGAGGTCGTAGGCGGCCTGGAAGACGCCTTTGACCATTATATGTATAGAAGTGAAGCTGCCTGGATGAAAGGCAAGTAAAGGAGGCGACTATGGAAGAAAGAATAACGCAAGTAAGGTGGATGAGCGGTCTTAACATAGTACTGGGTGCATGGGTATTAATTTCGCCTTGGGCGCTCAATTTTACGACCAGCGCATCCAAAGTCAACAGTGTGATATTCGGAGCGGCCATAATAATAATGGACCTTATACGCGAAGCCGCGCCCAGATTGAACTGGTCCAGCTGGATTAATTTCCTGGTCGGCATATGGTTGGTAGTCTCGCCGTTCATCCTACAGCTTAACGGAGCCGCCGCTTACCTTAACCTGATAATAATCGGCGCTATTATCACTGTCAATTCTTATGCCAATGCCAGCACCGAGGTGTCGCATTCGACCTGATAAAATAATAGGGTGAAACTTAAGGCAGCCTGGAACAGGGTTACCCAGGACAATAAAGGCCGGACTATAATCTGGCAGTGGCCGAATAAGCTTTTAATAGGCTGGGTACTTCTGCGGATAGCGAGCCATTTTCTGCACGCCGGATCTTTAAAAAACGGATTCGGTTTCTTGGGAAACGCCTTTCTTTTTACCTGGGCTTATCTGGAGATAATCGAGGGCGCCAGCTATTTTCGCAGGTTTTTAGGCACAGCCGTTATCATAGCCGTTACCGTCGGTTATTTTATGAGTTAAAGGTGTCTTAGTAGCTTAAACCGCCGCTATTTCCGCCACCGCCATTATCCTTGATAAAGAAGTAGTAGATAAGTCCGTAAACTATTATGGCCGCTATTATATACAGCAGTATCCATTGCCAGGCAGGCCTTTTACCATAGTTGCCGCCCGGCTTCCCAGGGTTCTTGTTCTTCTCGTCTGCCATTTAAAATATCCTTATGCTTAATTTATATTAAGCTCATTATACACCTGCGGTCTGGAAAATTATCCGGCTTGTTTTTCTGGTTTTATTAATACCTAACAGGAATCAGATCCGCCATAGCTTAGCCCCGAGCCCGTCGCATTGCCATAATCATAAGGGGACGTCGCATACGGAACCAGGGAGGCAATGCTTACCGAGTTGATAAGGGTGAAGTCACTTATTTGCGCCGAACCGGGTTTACTTCCGCGTATCCCATTGCCCATCTGCAGGCAGACACCGGTGGAGTTTTTAGCAATCTCACCGAAGACCTGTATGAATCGTGCCGTGGTGAATTCACCTGACCATAGGGATGCCGGGAAATAACCGAGTTCATCTCCATTGTAATAAATTTGCCACTCGCCGCCGGAATAATTGATTTTATAGATTCCTGTGACTCCTGTAGTCAACGGGTCGCCCGGGAAATGCGAGCTTGACACCTGTACAAACCCGCATTCGTTGTAGCATGTGCCTTCGCCGTCGATCCAGTGGTAAACGAAAAGATGGGGCTTAGAATCGCCGTTCATGATAGGGTCGACCACCCATCCGACTTCCACTATCTGTTTGCCGTCCACGGACTCTATGGAAAGTTCGGCTACCGAATGGTTATGACTGCTTGCGCTGTTCATTACCTTAGGCATTTCCTGGCTTAAGGTTACCGACGCGCCGCTGGCGGTAGCGTATTGATACGCGCCGGCATAGTAATAATCAAAACCCTTTTTTACGTTAATTGCAGGCGTATTTTCATCAGGATCTACCGGCGGCTTATCGATGGTAGCGGAAGGGCTTTTCTTAATAGGGTCGCTATTCTTTGCCTTTTTTGTTGTTTTGCTGGCCTTTGTTGTGTCTGTCTCTGGCTTTTTTTGTACCTGGGGTACTTCACCGGTTGTTTTTACAGGGTTTTTCCCGGCTGTTTTCAGTGCGAAAATCGTCCCGGAAAAAACCAAAGCAAGCAGCAGGGTCACCGCCATTATTGTTCTTTTCCGTCCCCGTTCCTTTAACATGCTACCGAATAATCCTTTGCGGGCGGGGCTTACGGGCTGGTATGCCGGAGGGGGAGTCGGGAAATCATAACCGTCGGAGTCATAAATAGGCGTAGACTGACTGCCCGGCGTAGCATTCTTGTTTTGTTCTGGAGGCATCGTATTTTTGTTTTTATATACCTCTAGTATCATACCTTCCTAATCAGTACATGACAACATGCCGGCATGCGGGTTTCGGATATATTAAGGCTTACGAATTTGAATCTGCGGGTTTTCGCTGTTTTATTACCATGACAGCCAAAATCAGCGCGAATAGCTGGAATATCGCCGCAGCCGCGAATGCTCTGCTGTAGCCATGTACCTGTGCTTGCAACGGGCTGCCACCTGCCGCTGTCGCTACTGAAGCATCTATGCCGGATAATATCGAAAGTCCCAATGCCCCGCCCATTTGCTGCGAGGTATTTATAAGGCCTGAGGCCAAACCGGCTTCGCGCCCGGGTACGCCGGAAGTAGCCGCGGCGATAACCGGCATGAAAGTCATGCCTATACCGAACGGCATTATCAGCATAGGAGGCAGCAGGTTAACCAGATACTGCCCGTCCGCAGGCGCTTTGCTCAACCAGAGCAGGGCGATACCTATGAATATAGGGCCGGCTATCAAAAATCTTTTATACCCGTATTTGGAAACAAACTTAGGTATGTTCGTAGATGTCAGGGCGGTGACTATAGGGAAGGGAAGGAAGCTGATCCCGGTAAGCACCGGGCTGTAGCGGAGCACATTCTGCGTATAAAGCGACAGAAGGAAGAAATTGCCGAACATCGTCGCCGCCACGGGAGCCATTATCAGGTTGCCGCCGATAACATTGCGTATCTTGAAGATAGAAAGAGGCACCAGCGGGTGTTTTGCGCGGGATTCGTTGACTATGAAAGCAACGATAAGCACAAGTCCGAACCCGATAATACCCAGCGTATGCGCACTCAGCCAGCCCTTTATAGGCGCCTGGCTTATCGCATATACCAGAGATATAAGACCGCCGGTTACCAATACGGCTCCCGGCAGGTCTAAAGTGCTGTCTTTTTCCTCTTTTTCATGGACCGGTACGATCCGGGAGATGGCTATGGCTACGATGATCCCTACCGGCACATTGATGAAGAAATTCCATTCCCAGCCCAAGTATTGTGTCAGTACTCCGCCAAGCAAAAGTCCGGTCGCTGCACCCGCAGGGGCGGCGGTCGCCCAAAGGCCCAGGGCTTTATTACGTTCCCTGCCTTCAGAAAAAGTTGTCAGCACTATTGAAAGCGCGGACGGCGACATCAGGGCCGCGGCCAAGCCCTGCAATGCCCTAAGCGCTATAAGCATGGTTTCAGTATGGGAAAAACCTATAAGCAGGGAGAAAAATGTAAACCCGGACATTCCTATAAGAAGCGTCCTGCGGCGGCCGTAAAGGTCTGCGGCACGTCCGCCCAAAAGTAAAAATCCTCCGAATGTCAGCGCATAAGCTGTTATTACCCATTGGAGCGAACTGTTACTGCTGAAATGAAGCGCCTGTTTTATGGTCGGCAAGGCGACGTTAGTGATTGATACATCTAAAACGACCATGAACTGTGCGATTGCGACAAGACTGAATACCAGCCAGCGTGACGGTTGCTTCAAATTACTCTCCGTAATACTTTTTAACTGAAACTATTACTATTAATTGTATAGTATTACTAATCTTAGACAAACCAGAATATAGTCAATGTGTATGCTGACAAGCTCAGAGGTTTACTTTATGGACGAGATTATCCCGGGCAGCTTGGAAAAGTCGGTGAACGTAGCATCGGCCGCTGAAAAATCCTGGTGTTTGTTATAGCCGGCTTTACGGCCTATCACATATATTCCTGCGGCCTTGCCGGCTTCGAATCCGGCCTGAGCGTCTTCTACGACGACGCAGTCTTTGGGCTCCACCCCTACCAGTTTGGCTGCCGATAAGAACACTTCCGGGTTCGGCTTGCCTATAGATACATGTTCACGATAAACGCCGTTAGGAAAATATTTCGCTATATTCAGACGCTTCATCACTATCTCTGCCAGATATTTCTCCCGGCTTGTCGCAAGCACCAGTTTATAAGTTTTGGCCAGTTTCGGCAGTATCTTTGCGACATTCGGTACCAGTGGAATTTTGTGCTGATAAACGTTATGTACCATTTCTTCAATCTCGCGGGCCAGCTGCTTATGGTCCAGTTTTTTATTAAAAATCTTTTCCATGGCAGCTATATAAGCGTCAATCTTAAGTCCCAGATATTTGGCTGCTGTTTCTTCATCAAGCTTCATGCCGTGATTATTGAAAATAGCTATTTCCGCCTTAAGAAAATAAATCTCGGATTCTATCAGTACGCCGTCAAGATCAAAGATAATGGCTTTTACCATAGTGTGCCGTATTTTAACCTAAAAGCTCTACAATTGTTAGATTTTTTACAATATTCTTGTCAAATGTCCAAAGTCCGGTTGGCTTTGGCAGGGGAGGGCAAAGAAAAATAAAAACTTGTACCTTTGTTCTCTATGCTCTTAAACCACAATTTGCCCCCAAGGATAGTAGCAATCTCTTTGGCCATATATAATCCCAGTCCGCTTCCACTGGTATCCACGCTCTCTGCGTTTGGCGCCCGCGAAAATTTGCTGAAAATCTTGTTTTGGAACTCCTTTGGTATCCCGTAGCCGTTATCTTTGACACAGAATGCATACGCTCCTTTTTTTTCTTTCAGACTTAGCCGTAACCTGCCTGCCCGGGGGGTGTATTTTATAGCGTTTGATATGAGGTTGCTATAGATTTCTCCTATCAGCAGGCCGTCGGAATTAACTATGAAAGGCTCGTCCGGGGTATCATAAACAATTTCAATATCTTTGTTAGATGCGTCCTGCTCCAATTCCTGCATGCAGGTCATTAGTACATCTTTCAGGTCCAGATGTGCCTGATTGACATTGATTTTCCCTGTTTCCAGCTTCGAAATATCCAAAAGCGCCGATATAAGCCTGTTCATCCGGCGAACTGATTTCATTATTATGTTCAGACTCTCCCGCTGTTTGGCAGTCACCTTTCCTTCATATCCGTCGGAAAGCATTTGCGTATACACGCTTACAGCCGTAAGAGGCGTTCTTAGCTGGTGCGATGCGAGGGATATAAATTCACTTTTCATCTTATCGACTTCCAGCTCCAGGCTTACATCTTCAAAGACCTCTATGGCTCCTTCGGGCTTTCCGTCTACGATTATCGGCGAAACGGTGATATTGACCGGCAGCAGAGAATTATCCTTTTTGCGGTAATACAGGCGGGTGGCTATAGGCTTGCCGGTTATGAACGATTGGGTTATCGGCCGGTCAATAGTGCTGATTTCCTTCTTGTTATCGTCAAAAGCTACGATAATCTGCGGGAACCATTTGCCTATAAGCTCCTGTCGCTCATAACCGAGCATTTCCAGCGCCCGGTCGTTTATTCTTTCTAATTTTCCAGTACCGTCCGTTACTACGGCGCCGGTACCGATACTGTCAAACATAGCCTCGCTTCTGGCGCGCTCTCTGTGGCCTTCAGCAGTATCTTGGGTAGCAAGCGATTTATCACTGATCATTCTCAGCCCTGCTTTGAACTAGTTGCCAGATTATTCAGCTTATTTATATATTCTTTTATAAGTTTTTTGTCTTTGGTCAGTAATGACACCGCCGCCTCCATCCACGTAATTAATTTGGACATATCGGAGCGGTTCAAATCTTTAGGAGCCTTGCCCAGGTGGGAAGCTATCTGTCTGTCTACGAATCTTTGAGAAGCCGGGCCCAAGTAATCCGCGGTAATTTCAATGACTCGTTCGTGCAAAGTATAACTATTCCCCATTAGACTTTTTCTATCTTTTCCAGTTTTTTGACTGACCTTGCGAATAATATAAATCCTAGCAGAAGTATCGCAAGAAGCAGGTAAATTATTAACAGAATCGTCTTTACCGTACTGTTGCTGAAAGCAGTGGACAAGCTGGCTAGATAACGGATGAGTATTATCGAACTGACTATGCATAGCAGGCCTTTGGCGAAGTTATCCAGCGAGTCCTTGTATATCACACCCCGCACTTTTCTGCGGTATATGTATAGATTAAGTACCGCAAAGAAACCATAGTAGAACGCCAATATATAGGGAATGATTATAGTACCGACAAGCAGCCAGTCCGGCAGGTAATAGCCTGCCACATGTACGTCAGGAGTAGGGAACTGGCGTGCCGGATTATTAAGCGACAAAAAGACAAAAAGCTCGCTTATCAGAATAAAAGGTATGAAGATAAGATATCTGCTAAGAGATGCCTTGCGATTCTGCTCCAGGCTAATCATTTCGCTGGAACCTTTGTAGATGAGGGCCAAGGCGGCAAGGACTATTAGCAGATTCAGATAATTGTTCACAATCACCAGCGGTATGGTCCAGGAAGAATGCATTCTGTAGACGTAATTGGAGATATTGGAAAAAATCGTGCTTATAGGCAGCCATAGACAGAGGAAAAGCAAACCGATGCTTATAGTCGAGAAAGCCCGTCCGTCCTTATCTTTTGAAATACTGCTTACATAGTCCCGGAACTTGGCATAGACATAACTGCCGATCATCCATATTACAGCTACGGGTATGGCGAAAGTCAGGGCCAGGAATTTGGCCTGGGTGGTCGATATTCTGAACTTAGCCAGGGAAGAGGCATCCGGAGGTATCAGGATAGTTTCCAGTATGTATATGGCGCTGAACGCCACAAATATCCAAAAGATTTTTTTATTCTTCACCGGAGTCGCCTTTCATGTTGCAATAAAATTACCATTGTTCACCCGGAAGATTTGTAAATTTTTTTACAAACAGCTTCGTATTATACTGTTGGCATGAGGCGTCTCGCGCATTTGCACCATAGAGACAATAAAACAAACGAACCTGTCTGGCATGTTCAGCTTGCCATAGTGGCGGTAATCGCTTTGCAATTGATTCTGGACAGCAGCCTGACCATAGGTTCCAAATATTACATAGCCATAATCGAACTTTTGCTGCTTCTAGCCCTGATGGCCGTAGCCTACACCGCGGTCAGCTTGATAGTGCGCCGCAGCCTGGCGATAGTTTTGACGGCACTGGTCAGCGCAAGCAATATACTGTCACTCGGCCTGGTCATATTCTCACTTTTTGACGGACACGATATAGACGGCAGAAACTTGCTTATATCGGCACTGGCCATATATCTGACCAACATAATCATCTTTGGATTATGGTATTGGGAAATGGAATTCAAAAGGGGTAAGAAACCGCAGGATTTTCTCTTTCCTCAGGAGAACGCCCCGGAACACGCGGGGCTGCACAATGTCGGCTGGCGGCCTACGTTCGCCGACTATCTCTACGTTTCCGCTACTAACGCTACAGCGTTCAGCCCTACCGATACCCTGCCCTTGACGCATCGCGCCAAAACCCTGATGGTAATTCAATCCCTTGCTTCAATAATCATAGTCGTCCTGGTAACGGCCCGGGCCGTGAATATAATCATTTGAGATTGATGTATTATATATTCAACTCATAAGTTGATTGAGTTTGCGGACGGTATTGATGTTGCGCGCCGTCATATGCGTGTAATAGTCAGTCTTGATAAGCTTGACTCCGCCGCCGCGGGTTACGTTCTGGCGGCCTATGTTCCATACCAGCGCGCCGTCTACGTATAAGACTTTCTCAATATCCGGATTTATTCTTATCTTTTTCAGTATGTCTGCGTCATCAACCTCATCCCACAGGAACAGGACATCGGTCTTCTGTTGCTTGTCATTGGTCCACTCCACAGGAATTTCTCTGCACAGTTTTTTTATATTCCCGGAATCCCGCAGAACAATGCGTACTTTCAGCCCGAAGGTCTTTTCTATGCCGGATTCGATTATAGCTTCCAGTTCCTTGCGCGAACGGTCGTCGGCAAATATTACGTTGCCCGAATTTATGTATGTGGAAACATCCTTGCAGCCGAGCGACTTGAACAGCACCTTGAGCCTGGACATTTCAACCTTTGTATTGCCGCCGACGTTTATTCCGCGCAGAAGCGCAACATAAATCATAGGAGTTATTTTTCTTTTTTCGGCTTGGCCTGGAAGAATATTACGTAGATTATCTCCAGTATGCCGGCGGTATTGAGTATGAGCATAGCTATGAACCATCCGGGCTGGCGGTTCCTGCCGGCTCTCCAGAGTGCCACGCCTTTCCATATGATCTCCCAGATAGCGAGCGCGACAATCAGATAAAATATATTCTTATTTATTAGGGTGTGATGTCCGTTTGAGCTTATTATCTCGTACATATCTGGAGTATACAGTCCGCTACAGTGGATTACAACGCTTCTGCAAACATAGTACAATTAACCTATGGATAGCTCCGATAAGAAAATAGCGGTAGTCGAAGATAACGTGGCTCTAGCAGATATTTATAAGACGCGTATGGAGCTGCTCGGTTATAAATGCATCGCGGTCAGCGACGGCGAAACGGCTTTTGGAGTGTTACAGCAGGAACTGCCCGACCTGGTTTTATTGGATCTTATGATGCCAAAAGTTTCCGGCGACCAGTTGCTTGCCAGGATAAGACAGACCGATTGGGGCAGGAGTATGAAAGTTCTCATAGTGTCCAACCTCAGCGAAGAAGATGCTCCGGAGGGTCTGCGCGACCTTGGCATAGAAGGCTACGCCATAAAGGCCAACCTTACGGGCGATCAGATAGACCGGCTGGTCAATGGCATACTGGCCTGAATCATACAGTTTGCAAAGGCGGGGTGTAGGGCAGGTGCAGGCCGACGACTTTGTCGGTATCGACCGGCCTGTCCTCTACCAACCCGGATTCAGCTACATGATAAAAGTTTCCTCCCCAGAAACCGTCTTTTATCTCTGATTCCGGCAATGTGTTATTCAGAAACCTTACAGTAGGAACTAAAGAGCCTCCTTCCGTCGGTAATATCTCGGCTGTGCAGGCATCCGAAGCGACTTCGTAGCCTTCTCTTTGAAGTGTAAGCGCTATCATCGGCTTGTTTATTCTGGCGGTACCCACTATATCAAGACCTTCACCCTCAACATGGTCTGCGAAGTAACGGAGCATGTTTCTGCCCAGACCTGCTCCTCTTAATGCCTTATTGAGAGCCATACCCAGAAAAAGTGCTTTATCTCCGTCCAGTACCAGATAAGAAACTTTAGTTACTTCATCGGGACGACTGCCATCGGTAACGGGCGTTTCACCGCTGGGGGTAAAATAGACCCTCTTCTTTTGTCCTCTGCCTCGTACCGGGTTTGCATAAAGATGCGCCTGGAGTTCGGCACCATTAGCAGGCATCGGGGCAAGTTCGCCCATTTTTTCCATAATTGCAGGCATAATGCTATATTATAGCATATAAATTAAAATAAATCAATTCTAACTGTGGTATTTGTGTATGAGGGCGTGGCCTTTGCCGCGTTTTAACAGATATGAATTTACAGGATAAGCGACTACGAAGGCGGCCGTAAGCGAGATGACACGGCTTAGCCAATAAACCGGATGTGTCAGATCTTTATTCATAGCGCCGGGTATTAACAATATGAGCAGATTATCGGCAATCGTCATAGAGAGGATGGATAATGTATCGGCC
>DASUKF010000028.1:0-9242 GCA_036278875.1 Saccharimonadales bacterium (SeqCode)
GATATAATATCCGAAAGGTACGCTCCCGGTTCAAACTCCGGTATTTCCATAGTCATGCGGCATCCTCATCCCACTGAACAGGCCGAGGAAGATTCCATAACCAAGGAGAAGAAGTCCGGCGAAAGCAGTTCCGAGTATAAAAGCTATCATGTCGTCTTCATGGCCGAAATCGATGGCGACACAGTGCCGTTCGAGATACAGACCGTAACCCGCTCCCAGGAGTGGAAGCATACTCTGGGAGTTGCCAGCGAAGTCCTGCGTAAAACCGGAAGCCAGCCCTCTCCGGACAGGCTTCATGACATGGAGCATATAGGCAAAAGGCGACAGCACCTGATAGATAAGACTTTCGCGCAGCAGCTTATTCCCGGCTCCCTGATTAATATAACCAAAAACCTGCCGGACATAGGTTCTCCGGTTGACAGGGCTTATAAGCTGGTAGAATCCGGGGGCGTCAGAATGATGGTACCTACCGAAGAACTGGCCGGTTTCATCAGCGATGAAATAGATACGGGCAAATTTGAAGGGGACATATTTCTTCCTCCTGCGGAGTTAAATATTGAAGATTTTATGTGGACGATTTCACGGCTTGACCCCAGTCTGGGGCACAGTGAACAGATACAAAACGCTCTGAATATATTGATAAACCAGGAACTGCCATCCCGGCATAGCGGTGCGCCACAACTGGAAGAGCACTTGCTGCCGACCGCGCTGCATGCGGCTCTTTTGGCCGCAAATTACATAAGGAATTCCGATATCAAAGATTCAAGCCGGTTCTTATCGGATACCATAACCGTGGCGCTGCTTCATGACATCATAGAAGAAATAGAGGATGAGGAAGAAAAAGTGCAGATGGAAATCCAGATCCGGGACATGTTCGGTGACGAGGTAGCTGATAGTATTAACGCTCTCACTTCACCGCAGGAAATCGAAGACCCGCACGAGCGGCGCACGGCATACGCTAAGCAGGTTGAAAACAACTGGATGGCGACTTTGGTCAAACTGTCCGACCGGGCACAGAACCATCTGACGGATTTGGTCTATCTGGCCGAGTCCGATCCGACCGATAAGCAAGTTCGAAGAATTTATAAATATTTTGTAAAAACCCTGACATATTTCAACGCATTGTTCGAAAGCGAAAAACTGCCGCCTGATTACCGGGAAGTCTATAAAGTTATCATGACTACGGCCAAAACGATTTTTCCGGACTTACCTTACGAAATTATCTAAAATATTGATTTTTTGTCTATTTTTTGGTATAATATATTAATAATGTCAGAAGTACTTGTACAGTCATGGGATTTCGGTAAAATCAGACACGATAACGGCTTCGTGCCGGTGCCTGTAACGTACCCGAAAGCCAGCGAACGGATATATGAGCTGTTCACGCAGCGGAATAACGCCATGGTAGAAATAATGAAAGGCCGGCGAGCCAATATTATGGCCGAAGAAGTGGGCGTAGAGACGGTAAGTACTTTCGCGGCAGATGATGCGGAAGCTGAATGCATGATTGAAGCGGTCAGTGACGAATTCGGTTGCCCTGAAAGCCTGCGAGAGATATTCCAACCTATACTAAAGGCCTACAGGGAGTCTGCTGTCGAAGGTCCTGTAGGCACCGCTGAGATGCCCGACCTTTCCGAATTCGATTCCTAGCAGGCAATAATTCTGTATAGTTATACATATGAGCAAACCGACCCTATATCTTATGCTGGGCTACCCGGGAGCCGGGAAGACCACCGTATCCGAGCTGATATCAAAAGTTACCGGCGCCGTTCATCTTAACAGCGACCAGTTCAGACTGCACATGTTCAAGGAGCCGCTTGGTATATCCGAGACAGAGCACGAATACATGTACAAAATGCTCGACCATATAACCGAGCAGACCTTAAAAAGCGGTAAAAGCGTCATTTATGACGCCAACCTGAACCGTCATGCGCACAGGCAGGAAAAATACGATATCTGCAAGCGCACCGGTGCTGCGGCCAAATTGATATGGGTCAAGACAGATGCCGATGAAGCACGCAAACGCGCTACCGTCGAAGCGGCGGAGCATCCGGAGCACAGACCTTTCGGCAATATGGATCCGGATACTTTCGATAGGCTTGTAAACCAGATGGAGCCGCCCAGGGACAACGAAACAGTAATTATCGTAGACGGCAGCCGTATCAGCGAAGAATCAATCAAAAACGCTATCACCCAAGACTAAATATCTATCAGATAAGCCAGCCTTGACATCAGCATCCGTATCGGTGCGATATCCCGGGCCGGCCGCAAAATATAATGGTCAAACGCTATTACCGGCGCCAGCAGAACAGCCGTGGACCAGGCTAGGGTAAAGCCGGCAGTTATAAACATGCCTTTTCTTATATAAAACGTCTTGATAGACCTGGTCTGATAAGAAATCTGCTTAAGCAAGGGGCGGTGCACGGCCCTGTAGGATACGCCTACACGGTTATCTATATTTTCTATACGGCCGTATCCGGCAAGACAAAAGCCAAGGTCATAATCTTCCCATATGTCAGGCCTGAGCAGAAGTTCGTCCTTGATCTTCGGCCAGGCACTTTTTCTGAAGGCACAGTTCGCACCCCACATCAGCTTATGGCCTGCAAATATGTAAGCTATCCGGTAATAGAAATTGAACAGCAATTCTCCGAATCTTTTAAGCACTATGTCATAGGCTACGCCGCGGCCCGCGGCCGCTACGGTCTTCGGATGAGCTTGAAAAAATTTCAGATTCTTCTCGACCCAGTCAACAGGCAGGATGGTATCGGCATCTATCCGGCCGATTATATCGCCTTTGGCTACAGCGAAACCGGTGTGCTGGGCATACGCCTGGTGCTGGCGTGTTTCATGCACGACTTTGACAAAATCATATCTTTTCGCGATATCCGTCGTAGAATCCGTGGAATTGTTATCTACCACTATAACTTCCAGAGGTGTTATGGTCTGTCCGGCTATGGAATCAAGGCAGCCCGCAAGATAGTCTTCCTCGTTATAAGCTGGTATGATTATCGAAAGCGTTAATGCTTTTTGTGTTTCACTCACTACAACCAATATTAGCAAATTTTTTAGATAATGCCGCAAAAATACAAGCCGTTCCTGCACGCCCTCTCAGCCAATATCCAGACAGTTTTGAACTGGCTTGGCCTGGGTATTCCGAGGAGTCGCTGGGGCAAAAGGATACTGCTAAGCCTGCTTGCGCTCATCCTGCTAAGCATCGCCGGCATGTACGGTATCGCCAGATGGTACATTGCCGAGCACGCCGACGAACCTCTGGTCATCGGCGCGACGTTCGTGCCTGATTACGCTCGCGGATTCGGCCTTGACCCGCACCAGACCTTGAACGCGGTGATACATGATCTGGGCATAAAAAGGCTCAGACTGGTCAGCTACTGGAACGACAACGAGCCTTCGCAGGGTAAATACGATTTTTCCGAGCTTGACTGGGAATTCAAAACGGCGGAAGAAAACGGCGTGCAGGTCAGTCTGGCGATAGGCCTGCGTCAGCCGCGCTGGCCGGAATGCCACATGCCCGACTGGGCCGCCTCGCAGCCTATGGACATCTGGGCAAAGGAACTTAAAACATACATGGGCAAAGTCATCGACAGGTACAAGGACAGTCCCGCTCTCGATAGTTACCAGCTTGAGAACGAGTATTTTCTGACTGTCTTCGGCAAATGCACCGACGCCAGCCGCTCGCGGCTGATAGACGAGTTCAATTTTGTAAAGTCCAAAGACAGCAGGCATCCTATCATCATTACCCGGAGCAACAACGCCGTACCCAGCTGGCCTATCGGTCAGCCGCGCGCCGACATCAACGGAGCATCCATATATAAAAGGGTGTGGGATAAGACTGTCACCGACCGCTACTTCGAGTATCCGTTCCCGGCCTGGTTCTATGCGTTCTTGGCCGGCGGGGAAGAACTGACTACCGGCAGGAACACCATCATCCATGAACTGCAGGCCGAAGCATGGCTTCCCGACAGTGCAGGCTTCGGCAAGACAATACCGAGGATGAACGACATAGCTTCCATACCCGAACAGAACAAGTCTCTGGACGCGAAAAAGCTGGGGCAAAGGTTCGATTACGGCGTGGCCACGGGTATGCGTACCATCGATCTATGGGGCGTAGAATGGTGGTACTGGCGCAAAGAAGTAGCCCACGACCCCAGCTTGTGGAACGTAGGCAAGGCCAAGATTGCCGAATACAACGGCAAAATAGGTAACTAGACCATATATTGTAAATTTTATCAATATAAATCATACTAATAGCTGTTATGGCTAAGAAGGCTAAGAAAAAGACCGCTATTATATCCAACAGGCGGGCCCGTTATGATTACGAGCTCGCTGATAGCCTTATTGCCGGAATTTCCCTGACCGGGCGTGAAACCAAGTCCCTGCGCCTGGGCCACGGTCATTTGCGCGGAGCCTATGTAACCGCCAGAAACGGGGAGCTGTGGCTGATAAATGCCACCATTACCAGCGCGAACGGATATACGATTACTCCAGAGGACCAGACCCGGCCGAGAAAGCTTCTAGTCAAGAAACGCGAGCTGGCGGCGCTTTTGAAGTCCAAGGATGAAGGGAAGACACTCGTACCCTTGGAGCTTCTGACCAAAAGCCGTTATATCAAACTCAGACTGTCCATAGGCAAAGGCAAGAAACGCTACGACAAACGCCAGAGTATCAAAAAGAGAGAAGAAGCCCGGCAAACTGCGCGGGAACTCAAATCAAGGTAATACTAGCCTTTTAACGGGAGCGAGGCGGTAAAGGTCGAGCCTTCGCCCATTTTGCTTTCAGCCTTTATATCGCCGCCGTGCTGGCGCATTATCAGCCTGCTTAGATATAGACCTATGCCAATACCTTCGTAATCATAATTAAGCGTGCTTGTGCCTCTGTGGAACTTGGTAAACAACTGCGGCATCTCGCCGGTATTTATACCAATGCCCGTATCCTGCACCTTGAATATCAGCTGTCCGTCTTCTACGAATGCATCTATCTTAATCGAGCCGCCTGCCTTGGTGAACTTGATGGCGTTGTCTACAAGATTACCGAGGGCACTTCGTATATTCGTCGCGCTGATAACCATGCTTATATCATCCGGGACGCTGTTATTGAATTGCCAGTCCAGGTCCTTCTTAGTAGCAAGCAGTCCGAACTCCTTGTCTATAGCCTCAATGAATCCCTTCATCTTTTCCGGTGATTTACGCATGATTGATTTGCCGGTTTCCATGGTGGATATGGTCAGGACGTTTTCAGCCAGCAGGTGCAGGCGAACCACGCTTTCTTCTATGGTATTGATGATATTCTTCAGCTCGCCGGACGAGTCCACGCTCTTGGCCAGGTCGATATAGCCCTGGATTATCGTTATCGGCGTGCGCAGATTGTGCGAGGCTATCATCATAAACTCGCTCTTCATTTTGTCCAGTTCCCGCAGCTTGGCTATGTCCGCCTTCAAAAAATCCGCCATTCTTTCGACAGATGCCGCCAGGTCTCCGATCTCATCATTGTTTTTCGAAGTTATCTTATGGTCGAAATCGCCCGAGCTTATAATATTGGCCGATTCACTGACCCTGTTCAGGGGCTTTATGAATAGCCATTCCAGCAGGATTCCCGTACCGGCTATGGTCAGGATGAGCGTTCCTATGGCGATGTAGATTATAAGTTTTATGACTTCGCCGACGTTCTCTTCAACCCTTTTGGTGGATATGCTGTAGACGATAGAGTAGCGGTGTGCCCCGGAATCCTCGAAGAAAGGCTGAACGACCTCTACTATATATTTCTTATCGTTCTTCAGGTACTTCGCATCAAAAGAGCTGGCCAAATCTTCGGGCAGGGAAGCCGGCTTGTTCTTGTCGCTGCTGTATAGGACGGTACCGTCAACCGAAACTATGCGTATGGCATTTACATCCGGGTCAAGCGCCAGAAAATTATTTACCTGCTGGGTTATGCGTATCTTGCCGGAATCCTTGTATAGGGCGAAGGTATCTCCTATAGGCTTGGTAGCGAGCGATGCATAAGATTTTGACTGTTCGTTCAGGCTGGAGCGCAGTCTGTTCGTGTTCTGATTGAGCAGGATATAGGTAATGACGGTGAATATCAAAATCAGCGAGAAGCTGACCGTCATCAGGACTTTTATGCGTATACTTAGCCGCATATCCGGCTATTTTAGCTGTGTCTTATAGAAGTAAGTAGAAATGTAAGAGTTGGGCATATCCTGGACTATGTTGTAGTCCTTATTCATCAGCCATAGGTTATCCTGCGTGCTAAGCGGCACGGTAGGGATGTCCCTGTCAATTATCAGGGCCGCGTCCTGCAAAAGCTTCAATCTCTGGGCAGGATCTACTGTGTTGCTGGCCTCGTCAATCAGTTTGTTGAAGTCGGCATTGTCATAATACGGGCTGAAGATAGTGGTCTTGTATATATCTACGCCGTCCAGGGTATCGCTGGTGTAATCCACTATATACATCTCCGGCTTGCCTGAAAGGAAATAATCTATATATTCGTCAAAATCTTTGTGCTCGTCTATGTTCAGGGTTATCCCGACATTTTTCAGTTCTTTTGCTATTTCTTCGTTGGCGTTACTG
The DNA here is from genome assembly GCA_036278875.1 of Saccharimonadales bacterium (SeqCode). Classification (GTDB taxonomy): domain Bacteria; phylum Patescibacteriota; class Saccharimonadia; order Saccharimonadales; family 2-12-FULL-41-12; genus JANWLD01. The sequence goes on from DASUKF010000028.1 coordinate 6,585, forward strand.
GAGTCGCCCGAGGAATACTGAAGCGTGAAACCTTTAGGATATCCGGCATCTTTAAGCAGCTGCTTAGATTTCTCCACGTCCTGTTTATAGGCTGTTATAGCCGGGTTATAACCGGGGATTGATTCGGGAATCATCTGGCTCAAAGGAGTAATCTGGCTGCCTCGCGCCTTTGCAATATCTTCCGGACTGAGCGCGTATCTTATAGCCTCGCGCACTTTCTTGTTCTGCAGGGGTCCCTTCTTGCTCAGGTTGAACGTTATGTACAGCACATCGGGCTCGACTGAAATATATTCGAAATAATTAGGATTCTTCTTTATAGTGTCGGGCGAAATTGTTCCAACTATGTCATACTTGCCGGCTTTAAACGCGGCCATCAGGGTTTTTTCGGTAGTCTCGCTATGGAACTCCAGTGCCCGGGTACTCGGCCGGCCTTTGTGGTAACCGTCAAAAGCTACCAGCTGTACTTCTTTTGAGCCCGGTACGGTGCCCGGTTTTACCTCATACGGGCCGGTCCCGGCCTGGCTCGGCTCGTCGCCCTTGGGCAGGTTGTCGTCTATTATGTATAACGAAGCCAGTTTGTTCAGCAGGGTGGGGTCGGGTGTTTTAGTCACTATCTTTACCTTGTTGCTGCCCTCGGTACTGACGGAAGCTATAGTGCTGGCAAACGTATCCGTCAGGTCGCTTTTTGCGGCAATGACCTTATCCAGGCTGTACTTCACGTCAGCCGGCGTCAGAGTGTGCCCGTCATGAAACTTGATTTTCGTGTTAATCGTGAAAACCCAGGTCTTATTGTCAGGATTAGTCCAGTCGGTAGCCAGGTTTGGCACTATCTTGTTCTTTTGCTCATAGCGCACCAAGCCTTCAAATATCTGTACGTTGACCATAACGCTGTATTCGTTGGTATTCAGATCAGGATAAAGCTTGCCGAAGCTTACGTCCCACATGCCTACCCGCAGAAGCGGTATATCCTTGCTTTGTTTGGTCTGTGAAGCCGCGCCGTTATTTTCACTCTTGTCCTTTAAGAAGAAATACCAGCCGCCAACGACAATCAAAGCTATAACTATCAGACCTATAAGCCACTTCGGCCAACGCTTTTTCGGCTTCTCGTTATTTGAAATAACCTGGGGTACATCCGGTCTGTTCAAGGGTGTTTCGGGAGGCTCGGGCGGAGAATCAGACTGAGGCTGAGGCGGGGTCTGCGGCTGCGGTGGACGGAGAGGCTCGAACCTCTGCTCCGACAGCTGGGGTCGGGGAGATATGGGCTCTACCGGTCGCGCCGGCGATATATCATCAATATTAGGTCTGTTTCCGCCCTCGTTATCAAAACCTCGGTCGTCCATATGTCTTTTTGCTTACGTTTATCTTACCTAATAATATGAATTAATTGTTAAAGAGTCAACAAGCGGTATTTACTGAAAAGCTCATCAAGGCTAGAATAGTTAGGTCATATTCCCGGGTAGCTCAATGGTGGAGCAGGAAGCTGTTAACTTCAAGGTTGCCGGTTCGAGTCCGGCCCCGGGAGCCATATAAAATCAGTCCACACTTGTGGGCTTATTTTATATCTCTGGTCCGCCTCGAGAGGCAATGCAACAGCTTTAGCTGGTGCAGGTTGCCGGTCGGTGTAGCGAAGCGCAGAAAAGAAAGCACTTTAGTATTTTCTTTTCAAGCAAGCGGAAAAGGACGAAGTCCGCTGTCCGACCCGTTTAGAATTCTCACCCGGGAGCCAATTCGATTTAGCGACAATAAATATAGTCGTATAATTCCTAGCGTAGCTGTCCTTTTTATATGAAAGAAGAAATGAAACATTTTTGGCTTTACGTATTACGTCTCGAGCAAGGTAAATACTATATTGGCATTACTTCTAGAAAAAATCCCGAGCAAAGAATTGAAGAACATATGCGCGGTTTTTATAGTGCCCAATGGGTTAAGAGATATAAACCGATAGAACCTTTAGAGATTATCAGTCTCGGTCTACTTACCACTTCCGAAGCCGAGCAACTGGAGCTGAAAAGAACTTTGCAATATATGAAGAAATACGGTTATCAAAATGTTAGAGGCGCAAAATTAAATTACAGTGGTCGTTACATTAAAATTGGTTATAGATTTTGGCAAGCCGAAGATATGTTTATAATATTTACTATTTTGCTCTTAATGGCTGCGGTGGTATCGCTTATCTTAAAATTTTATTAGACTTTTTCCTTAGAATGCATTTCCCGTATCCTTTTATGTAGAAATCCAAGTAGGGCTTTCCATTTCTATCTAAATTCTCATCTAACCTAACAGGGGGACATATTTGTTTTTTTCTTTTAATATATTATAATGCAATAAATATTAAATTTTGTAAATAGGCATAAGCAAAATAGCTTATAGTTGCTGTAGGAAACAATAGTGAATAGACGTGATTTTGGTAAGTTATTAGCCGAACTTAATAACGATCTACGTAATGAGATAGCCGAATTAAAGACTGATATATCTACGACTAAAAGGCTCAATACGAGTTTAAAGAACTACTTTGATAAGTGTGAAGATATAGTCAAAAAAATTACAGACGAAGAGACGGGTGTTGAAGCCTATCATGAGTTGGTTAAGTCTACTAAAACCAAGGTTGATGAAATTAAACTTGGTGCTGACCAACGATTACAGGAAATCAGTACCTCG
>DASUKF010000029.1:0-6184 GCA_036278875.1 Saccharimonadales bacterium (SeqCode)
ATTTATCATCTGGACAAGGCTTTGCGCGCTCAGGCGCTTTTCAAGAGGGACAAAGATTACGTAGTTCATCGCGACGGCGAGATAGTTATAGTTGACGAATTCACCGGTCGTCTGTTGCCCGGCCGACGCTATAACGAAGGACTTCACCAGGCGATTGAAGCAAAAGAAAACGTGGAGATTCAGGAAGAATCACAAACGCTGGCGACCATCAGCTTTCAGAATTATTTCCGCCTTTATGACAAGTTGTCCGGTATGACCGGTACGGCGCTGACCGAAGCCGAAGAATTCCATATGATATACAAGCTCGAAGTCCTGGAAATACCGCCGAACAGAAAAGTCGTCAGAAAAGACCATCCGGACAGGATATATAAGACCGAGAAGGCCAAGTTCAAAGCTATCATCGAAAAAGTCCGGGAACTGCACGAGAAGGGCCAGCCGGTGCTTATAGGTACCGCATCCATTGAAAAGAATGAGGTCCTGACATCTTTGCTCAGAAAAGCGGGTCTGCCACACGAAGTATTGAATGCCAAGAACAACGAGAGAGAAGCCGCTATCATAGCCAAGGCGGGCCAGAAAGGTGCCATAACCCTGGCTACCAACATAGCCGGACGCGGGACGGACATAGTTTTGGATGAGGAAACCAAGAAAGCCGGCGGGCTCTTTGTGCTTGGCAGTGAACGGCACGAGGCGCGCAGAATAGACAACCAGCTGCGTGGCCGCAGCGGGCGCCAGGGCGACCCGGGAGCAAGCCAGTTCTTCGTATCATGCGAAGACGACCTGATGCGTATCTTCGGTGGCGACAGGATACTTCGTGTAATGGACCGTTTGAAAGTGGATGAAGACACGCCGATAGAGAACCGTGTCATCAGCAAGAGTCTGGAAGGCGCGCAAAAGAAGGTCGAAGGCTTCAACTTCGATGCCCGGAAGAACGTAGTCAAGTATGACGATGTCATGAACCGCCACCGCAAGGCAACCTATATGATGCGCGCGGAAATTCTTCGCCAGGTGGATATCAGCAAACGGATAAAGGAGTTCATCGACTCCGAGATAAAAGACATGGTCAGTTCGCCCCTGGCTACTACGGAACAGTTTGAAGATTTCCTGAAAGAAGTATTTCCGTTGGAAGAAGACGTCCTGGACAAACTGTTTGACCAGCCGGCCGACAAGTTTGAAGCGGCGCTGCGAAAAGCAGTCAGCAAGATGCATAAAGAACAGGAAGAACGGTTCGGGGCCGATACTCTGCGCAAGATAGAGCGCGATGTTTACCTGCAGATACTGGATAATTTCTGGATGCAGCATCTGGAAAACATGGAGCACTTGCGCGAAGGCATACATTGGGTAGGCGTAGGCCAGAAAGATCCTCTGGTCGAATACCGGCGACAGTCCCAGCATCTTTTTGAAGAGATGCAGATTAATCTGCGGCATGATGTCATACGTTCGCTGATGCATGCACGTCCGGTGGATATGAATGAAGGTCCGGTAGATACCGAGCTGACGCGTGCGGCCAGAAGCTCGGTAGATAACGCCGATAAAATAACGGACGATTTACGCGAGTTTGAAGAAAAAGAATTCGTAAGCGCCGCGAGCGAAGAAAACCAGGAACGAAAAGCACACAATAAACTCAAGAAAGCGCGCAAAGCCGAACGCCAGCGCAAGAAAAAAGCCAAGAGGAAGAAAAAATAAATAAGCTCATGTTTATCACTAACCACTGCGATATACTCGGAGCTTAAGATATATGAAACACAGAGTATCCGAACTGGTATTGGATAACGGCGCGAAAGGTCTCTTGATCCATGTGCCCGATGCTTCGGTAATGTCCATATATATAAGTTTTAGAGCCGGAGATTATCTGGCGCCGGAGGATAAGTGGGAAACTCCGCATCTCATGGAGCATCTTATACTGGACGCGAACGAGGAGTTCTCGCGCGGCCGGGATTTTCAGGCTGATTTTGAGCGCAACGGAGCATATTCCAATGCCAGTACCGGAACTTATAATATTACTTATGAAGCCGAGTGCGCCGATTTCGAATGGCAGAGAATACTGCAGTGTATGGTGCTTTCAATAACCAAGCCGCTTTTTCTAAAAGATGAGTTCCACGCCGAAGTAGGCAATGTCCGCGAGGAACTGGTTTCGCGTTCCAATAACCATTTCCAGCACCTTTCATTGGCACTCAGAGGCGCCTACGGGCTGAGAGCTACTACGTACCAGAAACGTCTGGAGCTGGTGAACAACGTGACCCTGCAGGATATAATCGATCATTATAAGAACACGCATTATTCCAGCAATATGCGTTTCGTTATAGCGGGCAAGCTCAACCCGACCAGGCGTGCGAAGATAAGAGCAATCCTCGCCGGCATAGAATTGCCCGAAGGTACCGGCCGCAAAGATTTGCCTGACGAAAAGCCTAAGGGTCTGAAAAGGCCTCTTTATATACCCAACGATACCGTCGACAACCTTTATTTTTATTTCGACACTTTCATGAAGCGCCGGATGAGTGACAGCGAACTGCACGCTATGAGCCTGATAAACTCCATGCTGACGGAAACGCTTCATTCGCAGATACTGGGTACGGCCAGGGAAAGGGGACTTGTCTATAGCATGAGCTCGAACATAGCTTACGACAGCTCATATACCAACTGGTGGTTCGGTGCACAGGTCCAGCCCAAGAACGCCCGGGGACTTTTCGACATTATAATCGAAGAGCTGGAGAAACTTTTTAACGGCAAGATAAGCGTCGCTGATTTGAAAGCGGCCAAGCAATACCGTCTGGGTCGGTTCCAGCGCAGTGCTCAGACAGTATCCGGCATCGCCTCCGGCTATATGTGGCGCTATTTCTTCGAAGATGTAGTCGAAGATTATCTGGGGACGCCCAAACATATAAAGGCTGTAACCAAGAATCAGATAGTAGAAGGCTCCAGAGAGCTTTTCGCGGAAAAGAACTGGGGCTTAGGCATATTGGGGCGCAATGACAGGCGTCCTGCCAACCGCTTGGCCGAACAGCTAAGCGTCCTTTGGAAATAACTCAGTAGTATCACGCAGGACAAGTTGCGGGCCATTAACGTTATACTAATATGAAGGTCTTTATGGATAAGGAAACTATAAGCAGACTGGCCGGGGATATAGAGGCTTCATTGAAAGCCATTGATATTGATGCCCTGAAAAAGAAACGCGGTGAACTGAAAAAACAGAGTGAGCAGACAGGTTTCTGGGATAACAGACAGAAGGCCTCCGGCGTTATGCAGAAGATAGCCCGTCTGGATGAAAAGATAGATTCCTGGCAGGGTCTGTCTGCAGAAGCGAAGGACCTGCTGGAACTCGCCGGCATGGACGATATCTCACTGGAAAAGGACATGAAAAAGCAGTTCGACAGCTTAACTAAGCGGTATGAGAAAATGCGTATGGAGCTGGCTTATTCCGGACCTTATGATGAGTATAATACCCTCGTAAGTATTCACGCCGGTGCCGGCGGTGTAGACGCCCAGGACTGGGCCTCGATGCTGCTTAGGATGTATCTGCGCTGGGCGGAGGCCAATGGTTTTAAGACCCGCATGATAGACGAATCGGCAGGAGACGAGGCAGGGCTCAAAAGTGCCAGCTTTGAAGTCAAAGGCAACTTGGCTTACGGTAAATTAAAAGGAGAGCACGGTGTGCATCGCCTGGTAAGGTTAAGTCCGTTCAACGCGCAGAACCTGCGCCAGACCAGCTTCGCCAAAGTAGAAGTCCTGCCTGAAATAGACGAGCCGAAATCGGTTCCGATAGATGATAAGGAGCTGAAGATAGACGTATTCCGCTCCGGCGGTCACGGCGGCCAAAGTGTCAACACTACCGATTCCGCTGTACGCATAACCCATATCCCTACCGGTATAACGGTAAGCATCCAGAACGAAAGAAGCCAGATACAGAACAAAGAAACCGCCATGACGGTTCTTCGCTCCAAGCTGGCCCAGCTCCAGCTTGAACAGCACAAGGATAATATCGCCGAGCTGAAGGGGCCCAATCAGTCTGCAGAGTGGGGTAACCAGATACGAAGCTATGTCCTGCATCCTTACAAACAGGTAAAAGACCTGCGTACCCGCGAGGAGTCTTCCGACCCGCAAGGTGTACTGGACGGGGATTTGAACGCGTTCATAGATGCCTATGCCGCTGAATCTATCAGTTCATCCACCCCAAATACCGGTTTGCTATAATAGTGCTTGTGATTTTGCTTGATAGGGTAACCAAAACATACCCCAGAAGGAGGACCGATGCGCTTTATCGTGTGAATCTGCACGTAGAGCCCAAGGAGTTCGTAATTGTCGTCGGTGCTTCAGGTGCCGGCAAATCTACTTTGTTGAAGCTTCTCACCAGAGAAGAGAAACCGACCTCCGGCAAGATAATCGTCGGCGGCATAGATTATGAAAGACTGAAGGATAGAGATATTCCTACCTTGCGCCGCAAGATAGGCGTAGTGTTCCAGGATTTCAAGCTTCTTCCGAACAAGACAGTATTCGAGAACGTAGCTTTTGCGCTCGAGATAGCCGGTTACAGCGGCCGCGAGATAAGACATACCGTACCGAAGGTTCTAAACATCGTAGGTCTTAAGGGTAAGGCCAATAACTATCCCAGGGAGCTTTCCGGTGGCGAAGCTCAGCGTGTAGCGATAGCCCGCGCCGTCGTCCGCCAGCCTAAGATACTGATAGCCGATGAGCCTACGGGGAACCTTGATCCTAAGCACGCCTGGGATGTCATAAAGGTGCTGGAAAAGATAAACAAATACGGCACCACGGTACTGTTAACGACTCATAACCAGGAAATAGTAAACAAGCTGAAAAGGCGCGTCGTAACCGTCAAGGATGGCAAGATTGTCAGCGACAGGGCGGACGGAGGCTACGAACTGTGAACCGAAGATTCATAACTCTGTCCAGAGTTATCCGTACGGGTTGCATAAATTTTGTGCGCAATCTTTCTCTCAGTATAGCCGCGACGGCGGTGATGGTGGTCACGCTGACCATAGTGCTTTTCTCGATAATCGTGAACGCGACATTCACCAACACTATCAACGATATCAACGCCAAGATAGATATATCGGTTTATCTGAAAGATTCCGTGACCGAGCAGCAGCGTACCGGACTCATTAACGAGCTTAAAAGCCTTCCTAACGTAAAGTCGGTCAACTTCAAATCCAAAGAAACGGTACTGGATGAATACAAGGAAGCGAACAAGGGTAACGTAGACCTTCTGCTGGCTATTTCTCAGACGGACAACCCTTTGCCGGCAACCATACAAGTCAAGCCCATAGATCCGCTCCAGATAGATAACATCAAAACTATTCTGGAGGAGCCCAAGAACGAGGCGCTTCAGTCGGACCCGACGTCATACTCCGGAGACAGGAAAGAAGCTATAGATAAGATTACTCATGCCACCGCATTTTTTAGAAGGGCGGTGTTCGTAGGCATCATAGTATTCGCCGTGATTTCTATGCTGATCATCTTTAACACCATCCAAATGGCCATTTTCAATCGGCGTGACGAGCTGCAGATAATGCGTTTACTCGGCGCCAGGCCCTGGTATATACGCGGACCTTTCATAGTTGAAACGATGATATACGGCATAGTCGCCGCCGTGGTTTCCATAGCGATATGCAACTTCTTATTTATCGTGGAATCACAGGCGTTCGACGCCAGCAGTCTGGGTCTTTTGGATATAAATTACGCAAACAATTATTTCGGCCGGAACTTCTGGCTGTTCTTGGGCATGCAGCTGGTTGCCGGCATGGCCATTGGCTCCATATCGGCTTTTATCGCCACCAAGAAATACCTGCGCATATCCAAGCCCTCCGGCCGCCGATTCAAGCTGCGCCGCTAGCAAACGGGCAATTAGCATAAAAAGTTTGGACTTTGTCAAACCACTTGCTACAATGGACGTTCAGCGTAAGATTTTTTACACCGTCACTTTCCGACTTGCGCTCCCGAAACAGAAGTAAACTACCAAAAAAAGCAATTAAATAAGAGCTTAATAAGACCTTTGCAATCGAGGTCAGAAACCGTTTTCTCGGTGAAGCCCGGAGCTCTGCTTCTGAGCGACTGACCGGTGCAATGGTCGAAAAGGAGGGTTGATAATAATGACTGCTTATGCTAAAATAAAAGAGGTATTTCCAAAATACAAAAACAAAACAAAAATGAAAAATTCGGCAAAAAAAGACAA
>DASUKF010000030.1:0-60765 GCA_036278875.1 Saccharimonadales bacterium (SeqCode)
GTTATGAAGGTATGGTCGTTGGCTTTGCCGGTGTTATCCTCTATGCCTACGACCTGCTCCGGATGAATTAGTGATACCTTGGGCTTGCGAGTGAATGGAAGCTGGCCGTACCAGTTGGTCTGCTCCAGAGCGTCTATAAGCTTGCCCAGAGATGCGCCGCCGCCGCAGAGAAGTATCTGGTGGGGTAGATTCTCCAGCTGGTTGTAGTCGGAAAGCGCCAGCTCCACTCCGGAAAGCCACACATCGCAGGTCTTGTCCAGGCTCTCGCTGATTGATGCATGCTGGTTAAGATCTTCTTCGGCTCTTTCGGAGAAGTCCAGCTTGAGCTTTTCGGCAACATCGAATTCCACCCCCAAATCCCTCTCTATGGAACGGGTATAGGCGCGGCCGCCGATACCGAACATCTTGGTACCCTGCACGCCGCCCTCATTGATGATAGCTATATCGGTGGTACCACCGCCGACGTCCATGAGAATAGCGTTCATACTGGCATTGTTGTTGTCGCCGATAACCGAACGCGCTACGGCGAAAGGCTCGGCGGCCACGGCCAGGAGGTCCAGGTCCAGCTCGCCTGTTACCCTTTCCAGGGCGGCTATATGTATCATCGGCGCGAACGCCGTATAAAGCTGTACCAGGATATCCCGGCCCTTGAAGCCTATGGGGTTGGTGACGTTATAGCCATCGATACTGATACTGACCAGGGCGCTGTTCACCAAACGTACGTCGATATGCTGGCTGCCCAGCTCCCACTCCAGATTTTTGCGGGCCTGTTTTTCTGCACGTTCCTGGACCAGTTCGATTATGTGCTCCATCTCGGCGACGTCCAGCTCAAGGTTCGGGTCCTTGCGGGTGCATCTTATAGTAGTGGTCGTACCTTTGACAAGCTCGCCGGCTATACCGACAACGGCCGTGCGCACGCTTATCTGAGCCTGCTCCTCGGCTATAGCCAGAGCACGGTTGCAATTCTCGACCACGCTGCCAATATCAGCAACTGCCCCTGCCTGCATATCGGTGAGCTTCTGATGAGCCCGGCCGACACCGACTATCTGGACATTGTCTTCATTTATCCTGCCGATAAGAGCCTTCACATTCTCCGTGCCGACATCCAGCGCGACTATGTATTGCGATGCATTGGATTGTCTTTTCTTTGCCGCCGCGGAGTCCTTGAGGCTTTTTATTTTCCGGAGCATAAGCGTGTCTATTATAGCATGTAAGCTATGTGTCTAACAGATAAGGCCAGTGTATTTACAGATGAAGATTGATATCCGTCAGATTGGACTGCGGGAAATCATTATCATCGTTAAGACTGGTAATGTCGGATGAGATGGAATTATTGGCGTTCTCTATATCAAGTGCCGTAGGCTCGTTCAGTATACCGCCGGACTGGTTGTTCTGGTTGTTATTACTGTCCGGTTTGCCGCCTCCGGAAGAAAGAATGACTACGATTATAAGTATAAGGATAATGGCTCCTACGCCTGCGGCCGCTACTATGATTATCCTTTTCTTCTTTTCCGGATCGTCGTTGCCGCCTGATAAAGGCGCAGTATTCTGAGCAGGCTGGGCCGAAGGCTGCGGCGGCGGCTCCGGTCTGCCCGGCTGGACGGTAGGCTGGAACATGTCTTCCGGTTTTATTATCCGGGGTTCATTCGGGTTGTTAGGCTGTTCGTTCGGGTCCATATTATTGCTCCACCGTTCCGACTTTCAAATCGTTCGCATGCTGGGTTATCGTCGGGCTCAGGGTATTAACCACCTGGTTCCTTATATCTTTGAAAGACTGCCGTATCTGCGCATTATACAGACGGGATGTTTCTATGAGCGCCATGAACCCGTTAGGATCGGCCTGGCAGTTCATAGCCGTTATATCGCTTACCGTCTGCTTGAACTGACCCGCCTGGTTGTCGAACTTCTGCACCAGTTTGTCATAAGCCAGCTTTTGCTGTTCCAGCTTGAAGGTATCCTTATTCACCAGTTTAAGACTGCCGACGATTATCCACAGCTTGGCATCTATGGTTCCGTATACCTTGTCCCTGTTATCGGTCATGGACGAGTAGCTGTCGCTAAGGCTTCTGAATACGCCCTGGGTGCCGGTACAAGTGCTCTGAATACGCAGCCTGTTAGTCTTATCAAGCCTGGTGCCGCGCTCTTGCTTGCGCTGAGCTATACGCTGATTAAGCGTGCTTCCCGGCGGCGTATTTTTCGGAGGAACAGCTGCCGCGTCCGTATGGCTTCTATACGCTACCGCGGCGAATATCAACAACACGAAAGCAAGTGTGTAAGCTATATTTATCTTCGACAGTTTGAACGACATGATAACTGGATAATATTTTACCATAACCGGTTCGTCAACCTATCCGTTCTATAAGTATTGATTTAATTTTAAAAATATATTATGATATTAAATCTATCAAGGAGTTTTCTTTATGTCTAAAGGTCCGGAATTTTCGATTGCCGCGAAAGTTGCAGAACACGAGACCAGCTTGCAGGTAACACCGTCAATGGGCATGCTTGTAGACCAAGCTTATGCATCGATTATGCGGGAAGTGGTGGAACAGGGCCTGCCGGAATGGTGCGCCGAGCCCAAGCATATATGGGAAGAAAGGTTAGGTCCCGGGGAAACCAGAACGACTATAGAGTTCGCAAATTCCACGCATTTCGGCTCGTTCCGCGAAATTTACGCCGGCAACGGACTGAGAATCCTAAGGGACATGCTTGAAGATGACGGTGCGTCCGTCAGCCTGGATGAGAAAGCCGAAGAACTTATAGACGGCAAACCGGGACAGCGGGAAATAGCGGAAAAACCGACTAGCGCAGAAGACGAACCGGAACCGGCCGCCGAATCTGAGCCGGAATCAGAATAATTATTTTATCAGGACGCCTTTTATGCGGCGCACCCCTGCAGAGCTGGCCTCTTCTTTGGTGATTTTGAACTTTTTGCCGCTTTCGCTCAAAATTCCGGTGTGTTCCACGTGCGGGCCGCCGCAAATCTCTATGCTGAAGGGTTTCTTGCCCGGCTCGCCCATAATATAGACTTTTACCTTATCGCCGTATTTGTCGCCGAAAGCACCTTTCGCACCCATCTTGAAGGCTTCTTCCGTGGGGTGCTCCTCCCAGTGCACTTTCAAGTCTTTTTCAATCTGCGCGTTAACGATTTTCTCAACTTCATCCAGCTTGTCGCGCGGAACTTTTTCTGGATGCGAAAAGTCAAAACGCGTGCGTTCGGCGCTGACATTGCTACCGCGCTGTACGACATGGTCGCCCAGAACCTGTCTGAGCGCTTCATACATCAAGTGTGTTGCGGTATGAAGCTTTTTGGTTTCGTCCGAATGGTCGACCAGACCGCCCTTGAACACGCCCTTCGTGGCCGTCTGGCTGCGTTTTCTTTGCTCTTCCATAAGTTTTTCAAATTCTTTATCGGCATCAGTACTAATTTTTATATCGTTTTTAAAAGCCTCTTCTTTGCTTAGCTCCACCGGAAAACCGTAGGTATCATAAAGTCGGAAGATAATTTCACCAGACAAGGTGTTTTTTGATGCTTGGGTCGCCTTTTCGAACTGCCTGATACCGCTTCGAAGAGTCTGACGAAAGATTTTTTCTTCTTTTACAAGCGTTTCTATCACCTGTTTCTCGGATTTTGCTACTTCGGGAAAATCATTTTTGTACAAGTCTACGATGACCGGCGTAATCTGCTCGCACAGGCCCTGTTCTATGCCCAAATCAAACGCATAGCGGACAGCCCGCCGGATAAGCCGGCGTGCTACATAACCCTGCTCCTTGTTGCTGGGAGCAACGCCGTCCACGGCCAAAAAGACCACGCCGCGTAAATGGTCGGCTATTACACGCATGCTGGCCGTATCTTGCTCGTATTTCTTGCCTGATAACTCCTCTAATTTCTCAATTATCGGCCACAGCAGGCTTATTTTGAACACATCCGGACTGCCTATAGCCGCGGCCGCGATACGCTCCAAGCCGCCGCCGAAGTCGACGTTCTTTTTCTTTAGCGGCTTAAAGCCGCTTTCGGTGTGCAGATACTGCATGAAAACCTGGTTGCCGATTTCCATGAATCTGCCGGAATCGCTGGCCGGGTGCGGCTTGCCATAGCTTTCATCATGCGCATCTTCGCCAAAATCGTAAAACACTTCGCTGTCCGGACCGCAGGGGTCGCCGACGGGCGTGGTGTCCAGGCCGCCGCCGCGGCTCCACCAGTTTTCGGCGTCGTCATAATAAAATATCCGGCCGCCTTGCATGCCTTTTTTGTCGCCGTCCTTTTGGCTGCCGATAGCTACGATTTTAGCGTCTATGCCTTTCTGTTTAAAAACATCCTGCCAGATTTTGGCTGTTTCCTCGTCCCTGGCTATATTGTGTTTTTCACTCCCGATGAAACAGCTGACATAAAGTTTGTTCGCATCCAGGCCGACCTCTTCGGTCAAGAATTCAAAGAACCATTCTATCTGTTCTTTTTTGAAATAATCGCCCAGACTCCAGTTGCCTAGCATCTCAAAAAATGTAGTGTGGCGATTGTCGCCTACTTCCTCTATGTCCTGGGCGCGCAGACAGGTCTGGGAATCCACCAGGCGGACGCCTTCAGGGTGCTCTTCCCCCAGTAAATAGGGTATCAGCGGCTGCATACCGGAACCGGTAAAAAGCGTTGTCGGGTCGTCCTGCGGCACTAATTGAGCCCGTGGAATCGATACATGCTTCTGCCCAATAAAAAAATCAATATAGGCTTTGCGTATTTCCTGTGCTGTCATCTGAATAATTGTATCACTAACTCACGGTGTTGATTTTGTAATGGTACGGTGTAATTTAAACCGGTTCGCCCGCGGGTTCGCTTTCTGTGTAGTTCTCTACGGCTGCCTCTAGCGGAACCAGGTACGCTACCAAATCGCGCCAATCCTCCTGCAGGACGGTACCTGCCGCGGAACCGGCTTTCATTTTGCCTGCCGGACACCCCCGCTCCTCACCGTCACTGCGCTCGATGTTCCTTTTGATCATATCCTGGGTCCTTGGAGCAAACCTTACTTTCGCGCCGCCTTCTCCTTGACTGAGCCTAAGGTTCCCGGTATGCACGTACGGCATTCCGGCATTTCTATGGACCGTTTCCAAAGCCCCTTCTTTAACGGCTGACATTTTCAGTAAACCGTAGCTTCCCTGGATAATTCCCAGATGGCTATCCTCGGGGACTTCTTGTTCCCTTAGAAGCTTGGTCGCGCCGCCAGCTAAGATGCTGGCGTCTAAAAACGCCGCCTGGGCTAAACTTGAAGCACTATCGGTATCACCGGCATCAAGATGGTTGCCGGCTACGGTCGGCATACCCGCGGCCTTATACCCCCGGGTGAAAATTGAATTTTCGTTCGCGATCTCTGCCAAATGCCCGACAACGAAGTTAGCGGCTCTTTGCCGGTCTTCTACCTCGGCCGGCAATTGCCCCTTGACTTCTGCTTGGGCCAATAAGTCCAAGCCTGTCTTCAATAGAAACCGTACGGCAGGCACGTAATAGACACTGCCGTCTTGTTTGCCGCCTTCTTTTTCAAAGATTTTGCGCGCACTGGCAAAAGTGTCCGCGTAATCACCGGTTTTACTGACTGCAAAAGCCTCGGTATGAGCAACTATGATATCTGCCGAAGCTTCGGCAGGCAGTGTCAACTTTAAATCTTCGTTAAACAAAACGATTTCACTCATAATCTAATGTTTATTATACAAGAATTATAAGATTTTATCAAATCTAACTGATTACGGCACCGCCGAGGACACGGTCGCCGTCATATAATACGGCGGATTGGCCGGCGGAAACGGCTCTCTGCTCTTCACCTAGAACAAGCTTGCCGGCATCAAGCCTGCAGCTTACAAGCGGACCGCGGTAGCGCAAACGGGCCTGGTATCCCTTGTTTTTATCCGGCGGCTCGTTTATCCAGTGCAAATCCGTAAGAACTATCTCTTTTGACCACAGGTCTTTGTCGGATAAGTCCGTAGTCACATAAACCGTGTTGGTTTTCATGTCTTTTTTGGTTACGTAATACGGCAGACCGCCGCCGACATTCAGGCCGTGCCGCTGGCCGATAGTATAGAAAATCGCGCCCTCATGTTCGCCTATCTCTTTGCCCTCCTGGTCTATTATCGGGCCCGGTTTTGCCTTCACATATTGGCTTAGGAATTCCTTTATGCCGACTTTGCCGACAAAACATATGCCCTGGCTGTCTTTTTTTCCGGCTGTCGGCAGACCGTATTTGCGTGCCAGCGCGCGGACCTCGTCCTTAGTCTGAAATTCGCCTATTGGAAAAAGTGTTTTTTGGAGCGCATCTTCCGTGACACGGTAAAGGAAATATGTCTGGTCCTTCGACTTATTCTTGGCCGTAAGTAGCTTACCCTGCTCTGTCCTTGAATAATGCCCCGTGGCTATCAGGTCCGCACCGTTTTCAAGCGCCGTATCCAGAAACAGCTTGAACTTTATCTCCTGGTTGCACATGATATCCGGGTTCGGAGTACGTCCGGCCCTGTATTCGTCAATCATGTAGTCGACCACTTTTTGCTTGTATTCTTTCTCAAAATCAAAGATAAGCAGGTCTATACCCAGGCGTACGGCTACCCTTTTGGCATCCTGGTAATCTTCCTTCCACGGACACTCAAAGCCGGGTATATCGCGCGTCCAGTTCTTCATATAAACCCCGGTAACGTCGTAACCCTTATTCTTTAGGAGCGCTGCCGTAACAGAACTGTCTACACCGCCGCTCATCCCTACAAAAATTTTCTTAGACATAGGGTATTTATTATCTGATGAGAGGAGAAATATGTCTAGCTGTCAAACTTGCGGCGCAGAGAGAATATCTCATGTTTCCTACCAAGCCAGAAGGCCACTAATATAAGGGGTATAAGTAGCAGCGCCGGCCACCATATTACCTTGGTAACGGTCTTTGTAGGGATAGCGGCTGAAGAGCTCGCCCGGTCGGTAACTTCTCCATTGCCCACACCTACAAGCTGCAGGAAAGCGGTTTCTTTGTTCTTGTCGCTGGCCCTGATAAGCACATTGTATACGCCGGCGGATTTATATACATGCGAGATGTTGAACGTACCCGGAAACTCCTGGCTTATGATATCCGGCTGTGTTCCATCGCCCCAGTCCACGGTTATGGCATAGGGTCCGTTACCGCCGCTAAGTATGATGGGCCAGGTAAGCGTTTCGCCGGGATTCGCGCCCTTTTTCGCGAACGAACTGGACAATGATATCCGGTTGAGTCCCGAGAACTGTGAAACCGGGAACGTGACCGTTACTTTGTTGGAATCCGGACTTGACTGGCCAAGATCGTCATATTGCCTGGCAATCAGCTCATTTTTTCCGACGAACAGGTCTATCTGTATAGTGTAGCTCCCACCATTGCACACAGCCGAGCCCCCGAATACGCTGTTTTTAAATATCTTTACCAGTAAGCCGCTCTGGCATAGACCGGTCACTTTTACTGGAAGTTCTGTGAAGCTGGAACCGTTACCCGGAAAAGTTATGGTAGGCGCGTTTTTTGGCGGACCCCCCGGCACCTTGCCCTCTATTCCCAGGGGTTTTGAAGAAGTAGCCGCGAATACCGCAGGCGATAAGGATGCTATTAGCAATATCGCCCCGGCTATAAACAGCCCTATGTGTGATTTCCGGCTAAGAGAGAGTATGTTAGCCACGCCTCCACCTTTTGCAGTTATTTGCGGGATTTATATTTTTCCTCTTGGCCGCGGAGTCTCTTGTAGACGAAGAATATGGCTGTCAGTATTAGAATTACCACTAATAAGGCCAGTAAGCGCAGCCAGTTAGGTATTACCCAGAAATGTATCTCACTGACCAGCACGTCACCGCCCGTGCCGTAAGATATGCTCGCTACGGCGCTGTATCTGCCCGGGGAGGAGCCTATATTCTTTAAGCTGTCATGGAATATCCTAGTGCTGTCGGGCAATACGTTGCCGCGAGGGTCAGTATTGTTTACTTCATACTTATAAACTTCGTTGCCCTTGAAATCCTTAATAGTGACCGTACCAAAAGGTTTAGCGAAGCTGTTGCCGGTATTCTTAAGCCCAAGCGCCAGAGAATCGGGCGATGATGAGAATATGCTGCCCGATTTGCCACCTTTTTCGGCCTCGAAGGATATCAGCTGCAACTGTTCCTTGACATTTCCCGGGACGTTGACCAGGACTATATGGCCCAGGCTGGCCGTAAGGGTCACCTGCTTGCCGCTGTTATTGTCCTTGCCGCTAGATACCGGCTGGGCTATGAAGCGGATGACTCCGAAATAAGCTCCGGGTGGCTGGTCTGCAGGAACATTGACCGGTATATTCAGCTTTTTGGACTCGCCGGACTTCATAGGTATGTCCGATATGGTCGATATGAAGTCCTTGATAGTATACGGGGACTTCTGGCTCTGATCGGTGATTATCTTGGGCGTTCCGGTATTGTTGTCCGATACGAAATCATCTATTTCGGGTTTGGCGATTATCTCTCCGCCGGTGACGTTCTTGAGCGTTATAGATACGTTCTGGCTGGAACCGCGTTTTACATTCAGTTCCGTCCGGGTGGGAGATATCTGCAGTCCGCTGGCAGAACCGTTCTGATCCTGGGCAAAGCCTATCTTGAATGATGCCAATAATAAGGCTGAAAATAGTAATACAAGCCCCAAAAAGATTCTTTTGGTTGAAATCGATATGTTCATTTTTTCTCCCTTTTGGATAATTCTAGCATAATAATTATAAGCAAACTAGAAGCTCGCTACGGCCGTATAGGTGAGGGTCGTGGAGTAAACGCCGAGAGGCTGGTCCGGACTAATATTTATTATGTAGCTCACGGTCATGCGGTTGAACTCGGTAGCCATAGACGACGAGGATATGATTTCGCCCGGCTCAAACTTGAACAGATTCGGAGAATTATAAGCCGAAGCGGCGGCTAGAGTACCGGAACCCTCTCTGTTATGCCCTACATCAGGGCTGGAATTGTTCCTAAGATTTATACCGAATTGTTCGATGCCGGTGCGAGACTGGCTTTTTGAAACAAGCCTGTTTATGGTGTTATTGCCGGAGGTCAAAGTGGTCCCCAGTACCGATACGTTATAGCCGGTATTATCATTGGTAGCTCCGGCGAATTGAGTCGTTGCAAAAGATGTTCTGCCGGAGCTGAAATCGCCCAGGTTTATGCTAACGCCTGAAGCGGACTGGCATTGCAGACCCACCGTTACACCGGCACAAAATGTAAGATAAGGCGGTACAAATACGTTCACACCCAGCGAAGGCACGATACTGAAAGCGGCTACTCCGTTGTCGACATATACGCCGGTGGCATCAATATTAGAATAGGTGCTTATTCTCATATAAGTAGTGTGGTTAGGCGTATCCGGATTAACTATATTGCCGAAATCATAGCTGACCGTACCGGACGCGGCCAATGCTACGGGCCGGGTTATGACTATGCGGTTGGAAACCGTATTAGGATGGATGCTGAAACCGGTTTCACCGGTCTGTGAAATAATCGTAGCTCCGGAAGCGTCTATGCCGCTGGGGGCTACACAAGGCACATCAAAGAGCGGCGACTCGCAATATTCGAAGGCTATAGACCCCAGGGAGCCTGCCGTAGTCAGGTTAAACTGGAACTTATGATCCGTAGTGGCGCCGGCCTTGACACTGCCCAGTATTATGGAGCGGTTAGTCAGACTGGCGGCTTGCGTCGGAAGATAGAATACGTACTGGATCAGCAGCAGCACCGAAGCCAGCAGTAAGAGTCCCTTGCCTGCGTATCTCTTACTTTCTTCTGCCATATTGATTTATTGTAAGCTAAAGAAGTATAGGATTGCTACTACAGTAAGCCCGGACCGGTGATTTAGTAAGTTGCTACTACTATGAAGTCGGCCTGGGTAGAATAGCTACCGGTAGGAGTAACGGCATTAGGTGTGGCAGCGAAGACGAGTATAAGCGATTCGTCGTCGACTGCGCCGCTGGAGGATGCTATCTGGTCAAGCGTACCCGTCTCGTCCCAGGCGTAACCTTGCGCGTTGCTGGTCCCATAAGTATTGGAGCCTACGCCGTCATACTGAGTGTCCCTTTGCAGGTTATAGGCGCCTGTGCCGAAAGTACATGTATAGGCAAGCGTGCTGCCGCAGTTCACTCCGGCTATACTCATTCCGAAATCTTCCGTGCCGGCTACGAAAGCACTTTGGGTAGTGCCGGCACTGGTAATACATTGGTCGGTATTGACGGCACCCACGTTACAGCTGGCACCGGGCACTCTTAGCGCACCAAGATGGTTGCTGCCGGAATCTTGAATGGATTTATAGCTTACGGTCGCGCCTGATGAAGCATTTGTCCTAAGCATGGCTATGCCATTTTTATTATTTCCGTCGCTGCCTATGGCTACCGGTGAAGTATTGACCGAAGCTGCGTCCAGGGTGCCTAAGTCTACGGTAGTACCGCCTATAGCCGAACAGTCGGCACCGGGAGAAGTCGTGGCGTCATTTACCGATGTATTGCCTACACAGAAGTTCAGGATTTCCTGGATACGGGCGGATATGGTCAGTGTCTGCGTGACGGCAGAGGCTACCGTACCGGCATCAAGAGCATTGGCAGAATCATAGTCATTGGAACTGTAGGTTGTTATCCTCACAAAGAAAGTACTGTTAGTGGTGGAAGGGTTGGTTATAGTCGAAAACGGCACTGTCTTGGCACCGTTGGTATCGGTACCGCTGGCCCTGTTTATACAGATAACGCCAGCTCCGGGCGTACAGTCATTTGCACCTGTAGTATCCACGGCAAAGGCGGTGCCGGTGAACCCGGTAGGTGAACCGATGACACGGCTGGAAAAACTGAGACCCGTGGGAGCGGTACAAGTACCTATGGCCGCCGTACAAGCCTGGAACATTATTGACAGTATTGTCGTAGCAGTCGGTGCGGTAAAGCCAAAGGTATATGTAGCGCCTGAGGCGGCAGGTACGGCTGTAGATATCGTTAGAGAGCGTGACGTGAGCTGAGACGCATAAGCGTTAGGCCCGCTTATAATTGGAATCGATACTGCTAATGTCAATATTGCTGCTTGCACGAACAGGAATAACGAGCGAAAGCGTATCCTTAGTGATAAGAGATTCATTTTTACCTTGCCTTTTTTATTTTAAATTGTGCACTTTTTTGTTGTTTTAATGCTCGACTGATTATATGCATAGTTATGACAGGCTTGCAAATAAAATGCTTAAGATTCTTTCACGAGTTTTCCACAGGGCATACAGCTCATTTGGCCCGAAAACTCCACGCTATGTTGACGAATTGTGCGAACTGAGGCATGAACTCGAGGTCATGGTAAACGATATAATACTCGTTTACTTTGCCGTTACTGCCCGTAAGCGGCACCTGGTAGTTACCTTTCACCTGGCCGATGACTACCGTATTGGAAGTACCGTCCACCTGGCACTTAACCCTTACGCCATCGACTACTCCTTCAACGGGATTATTGTCGCCCGGACGTATAATATCCTTTAAATAGTCGCGGCAATGTCCGCTTACGTCACCTACGCTAAAACGGTCAGTGTTTATCCTTACGGGCAACACGTGCGTAACCAGCAGGTCCCGGGGCAAAGAATTTACATACACGATAAGGTCGCTTTTAACTATATTTTTATTCGAGCTTCTATAGACGAATTTGGCGCTTGTGGATTCCTTCGGCACGAAATGCCAGGATTTATCCGTTTCAAAACTGAAATAACGCGTACTGAAATTCTGAAACGGGTTGAAATCTTTTGATTTAAAATCCGTCTGTGGCCGGTCAATTTTGTTTTCGTTCGCCGCATACCAAATGAAGAGCAGATAGCACAGCACGACAAACAGCAGCAAAAGGGTCAATATAAAGATGATGCGCTTGTACTTGCGCAGCACCACGTATTTAGGCAAAGTGAATTTGTAGTTATAAGGCATAGCTAGTAGGTGGCTATTACTATCAGGTCCTGGGTAAAGACGTACTCGCCCGCCAGCGACAGACTGCTGATGTCATATATATATGAAATGGTGTAATCAGTCCTGCCCGAGCTTTTATCAGACCTGGCAATGACATCTCCTTTGTTGTACTTATAGACGTTTGCGGTGTCATAACCCGGAGTAGCATAGCCGTAACCGAAAGTTGAGTCGGGAGCCTGCGAAGGGTCCGCACCGAAAGTGGTCGGGCTGGTATTCGCCTTCAGGTTTATACCGAACTGCTCCGTGCCGGGACTGGCGGCGGCCTGTGAAGCCATAGGCGTTATCTGATGCGTGTTATATGTCGGCGGATCGGAATTCATAATAACGGAATATCCGCTGGCCAGATACGCCCGTACATAAAATGTCGAAGTAGTGGTAGAAGTGGAGCTGGGCGAAAGGGTACCCAGGTCGGTGTTGCCGCCGGTAACGTAGACTTCCAGATATGGTTCGTCCTTGGTGTTGAAACCGGCGTTGGCCTGATAATTCGTCGACGAGGTATTGCCTATGGTCTGCTCCCCGACCGTCTGCTGGGCATTGTAGTGGGCTGAATTCGCGTCCAGCTCTCCGCCGGGGCCGAAATGGGATTCTTCTATCTTATAGTTGGTCGATGAAGTCTGGGCGAATGCCTTTATTGGCATTACGGCCATGATAAAAACCAGAAACAATACAGCCGGAAGATATCTCTTGAAGCTGATCTGTTTTGATTTCTTTTTCATTTTGCCTATACGTATATTTTACTAAAATTGTTAATACCGTACCACTTGATATAATATAAACAAGCATTAACACGTTAAAAGAAAAATCGCATCATTGAGGTAAAGTCCCGGTATGGACCAGAAGCCAGACAACAACCAGCAGGATGAACAAGCTTCTTTAGAGACCCTTGAGACACCCGCCGGGTCCGAGCAGACCCAGGCAGGCAGCAGCCAGGTTCCGGAAAATCAGCAAACAACCCCCGAACCGCAGGCTGCCGGGCCCGGGAAATCATTGGTCAGCCGGCTTTTGGACAAGGTGAAGTCATTTAATATATATCTGCTGCTTTTCATCCTGGTCATAGTTTTATCCGGACTTATAACTTTCGTGGCATACCAGAAAAGCAAACAATCCGAACAAAAAGGCCCCAACGTTTCCTCCCAGGATATAAACCAGGACGTGCTGAAACAGCTGCGCAACAGCAACGTCAGCGTCGGCGAGCCCAAGCAGATACTAAGTGTGGAAGCAAATGCCGTTTTCAGCGGTTCGGTACTGGTGCGGGGCGATTTTGAGAGCGCAGGGCAGATAAAATCCGAGGGCAACATAACCACGCCGGGGTTGAACGTAGCGGGTACCGGCACTTTCCAGACTTTGCAGGCGGGCAAGCTGCAGATATCCGGAGACAGCCAGCTGCAGGGCAACCTGAGCCTGCAGAAGAGCCTGTCCGTAAGCGGTTCCGGCAACTTCGGCGGTACATTGACAGCCAGCAAGCTGAACGTTCAGTCGCTGGAGCTGGCAGGCAACCTGGTCATCAGCAGCCATATAGCATCGTCAGGCGGTACGCCGTCCAAAGCAAGCGGTAATGCGCTGGGCAGCGGCGGGACCGCGTCCTTAAGCGGCAGCGACACGGCAGGCACCATCACCATCAATACCGGCGGCAGTCCGCACGCGGGATGTTTCGTATCTGTCGGTTTCGCCAAGTCGTTCAATAGTACGCCGCATGTAGTAGTAACACCGGTAGGAAGCAGTGCAGCCGCTATAAACTATTACGTTACCCGTTCTTCAAGCGGCTTCAGTCTATGCACAACATCATCTGCGCAGGGCAGCAAGAACTTCGCCTTCGACTACATCGTCATCAATTAAACATCCAGGAAGACGGTGACTTGGTTATCGCGCACATGCATAATGCCGCGGTCAATCTTGTATCTTTGCTGCTCCTTGCCTTCACCGCGCACAACGACTTCCCCGGCATTCAAAATAGTCATAAATCTATGGTGCTGGGGCAGTACATCAAATGGCCCGGTGTCATTAGTTGCTGAAACACTTACCGCGTTTCCGTCGAAATATGTCCGAAATGGCGAATATATCTTGATGTGTATCCTGTCATGGATCGCCGCCTTGTCCATCAGAGCAATATCTCCTCTATGCTTTTTAGAGTCTGGTCGCGGG
This sequence comes from Saccharimonadales bacterium (SeqCode), assembly GCA_036278875.1. Lineage (GTDB taxonomy): Bacteria > Patescibacteriota > Saccharimonadia > Saccharimonadales > 2-12-FULL-41-12 > JANWLD01. Next base: position 14,098 of record DASUKF010000030.1, read on the forward strand.
TGAAGATCTCGCCGGGAACACCGTTTAATTTTTCGGTAACATGCAGGTTCTGCGAGAAATTCTGAATGACCTTGCGGGCTTTGGAATAATCGGCCCTGTCGGCCGGCGAAAGTTCGTTCTCGCCAATGACAGCTATGATACTCTTAAGCGATTCATACTTTTGTATCAGCGCCTGGACCTGGACGCTAAGCACATAATGCCGGTCGCCCACTACTTCGGGAGTAAGAAGCGATGAATTAGTACGTATCAAATCCACGGCCGGCCGTATGCCCTGCTCAGCCACGGCGCGGCTGAGCACCAGTATGGCGTCCAGCTCGTGCTGTATCATCTGTACCGCAGGGTCGCTGACATCGTCCGCCGGGACATATATAGTCTGAACGGAAGTTATAGAGCCTTTGTCGTTGGAGCTTAAGCGGTCCTGAAGTACTTTGACATCGGAGAATATGGTCGGCTGATAACCACCCTCGCTGGGCACCTGGTCGAGTATAGATGAGAGCTCGTTACGGGCCTGTACAAAACGGTACATATTATCTACGAAGAATAATATGTCGCGGCCTTCGTCATCGCGGAAATATTCGGCCAGCGCGGTTGCCGATATGCCCACCAGCGAACGCTGTACCGGATTCTCATTCATCTGCCCGAAAAACATACAGGTATTTTTCAGAAGGTCCGAAGTCTTAAGCGTGTCATAAAGTTCATGGCCCTCTCTGATACGCTCGCCGATTCCGGTGAAAAAGGACAGGCCTGTCCCGGTCTTGGCGATATTATGGATAAGCTCCATGGTCAGGACCGTCTTGCCTACGCCTGCGCCGCCGATTATTCCTATTTTGCGGCCTTTTACGAACGGGGTAAGAAAATCTATGACCTTTATGCCGGTTTCCAGAACCTCGTTCTTTGAAGCCTTGAAACTGGTGTTTTTGACCGGTACGTTCAACACATCGCGGAAGCTGGTCTGCGACGGGTCAATAGGGGGCAGATTGTCCAGAGGCATACCTAAAGCATCGAATATCCTGCCAATAGTCTTATCCCCTACCGGCACTTCAATACCTTTATTCAGCCGTCTGGCGGCCATGCCTTTCTGTATGGTCATATCGGCGCGCAGGTTCAAGCACAGGGCCTGCCCGGCTACGTTCAACCTTTCGACAACCAGCTGGGTCTTGTTCTCGTTGCCTACTTCTATCAGTTCTCCTATGCGCGGTTCGTCATCATCGAACCGGGCCATCACCACAATGTCCTTGACCGCCGTAATTATGCCGGCCATCAGACTATACCTCCGCTCAAAGTCGACTTCTTCATTCCATTGACAATCTCTTTTATCCGGTCATCCTTGATAGAACGTCTGACCCGGTTATATTTGAGCCGCGTGCTGTCCAGGCTCTCATTGGCCGCCTCGTGCGACGCGGACATGGCGCGGAAACGACTGGCATACTGGGCCAGTTTGGACTGCAGTATCAGCTGGCTTATGGCAATCTTCAGCATCGAGCGTTCGATATGGCCTATCACGGCGTAAGTGCTGGGTTCGAATATATATGTATCCTCGCTTATCACGTCTTCCGGTTTATCCGAGCCGCCGCCTATATCGGTAACGGCACTGTTGACCGATATCTTTTTGACCTCTTGGCGCATCAGCGAAATATATTCCTGGTAATAAACGACCGTGTCGGAATATTGCTGGATATATTTGGTAATAGGCCCCGGGTTTATATTCTGGTCTTTTTTTGGCAGGCCGAAATATCTTACGAATGACACACCCCGCTGCGTAAGCTGGGCGACGCCGTGTCGTCCGATAACTATTATGTCCTGTTTGTCTTTGTCATAATCTTTGAGCATCATTTCGATCAGCCTTTGGTCGATATCGCCGGAAAAACCGCCCTCGGAAGTTATTATTATGAACAGTTGCTTATCTTTCAGCTTAGCCTCGTCGTCACCGCGGCCATAACGGAAAAGTCTGTCGACCCTGAGCTGGGTATATATATCCCAAAGTTCGTTAAAGAACTGCGTCGATTGCAGTACCTGGTTCTTTGTCTTCGCTATCTGGATGCTGGCTATACTTTCGAACACTCCGGTAAGTTCGACTATGGTCTGCATAGTTTCGGTCTCTTTTTCAATGTCGTTAAGCCTAGCCATTCTTTGCCTCCACGAGCACGTCTTTCTTGAGTTTTTCAACCGTTTTATTGTAGTCCGATTCTTTCTCTACCTTGGCCGCATAATCATTGACCAGGTTTTTCAGATTGGTAACATCTATCTTTTCCCCGGATTGTTTGTTCAGCACAATGTCCAGCATCAACTGCTGGGACACGACGCCGTAAACATCCGTAGGCCCCTGGGTCAGGAGCGTGAACACGTTCTTGCCTTTTTCCAGAACCGTCTTGGATTCGTCCGTAAGCTCGGAGCCGAACCTGGAGAACTCCTCGGCCTGGCGGAACTCTGCTAAAAGCTTCAATGTCTTGGCGGCAAGGTCCTTCTGGTTGTCGGTATGGCCTACACCGCCTACCCTGGTGACGCTAAGTCCTATATTGATGGCGGGGCGGACGCCGCTTCTGAACACGTTCATATCCAATATCCATTGTCCGTCGGTTATAGACATGATGTTGGTAGACAAGAACGAGGTTATATCGCCGCCGCTTGCAAGCACTATGGGTATTGCGGTCAGACAATTACCGCTTCCTTCCAGGCGGCCGGCACGTTCCAGCAGGCTGGAGTGCGCGTAAAACATATCGCCGGGGTATGAATCTCTGCCCGGACTTACTCCGGAAAGCAGAGATATCTCCCTGTACGCATGGGCGTGGCTGGTAAGGTCGTCATAGATTATTATCGTGTCCTGATTCTGCTTCTGCCATAAATATTCGGCCATCGAGCAGGCCACGTAAGGCGCCAGATAAGTCGATATCAAAGAATCGAACATGGTCGAAACTACGACTATCGAGCTTTTGAGCGAATCGGTGGCTTCGAGTTTGTTTATCAGCATATCGACGTCGCTTTTGCGCTTGGCGATAAGACAATATACCGTTATCTGATCGGTGTTCTTCTGGTTGATGGTAAGCTGTGTCGCCAGAGTGGTCTTGCCGGATTTGCTGTCGCCGATTATGGCTATCCTCTGCCCGCGTACTATCGGGAATATGGAGTCTATGGACATGACGCCGCTTTCCAGCTGGGCTTCCAGGAGTTTCCTGGAATGAAGCGGCGGCGCATCATTGAACACCGGCCATACGCTGTCGGCGACTATCGGACCTTTGCCGTCCAGGGGATGGCCACTGGTCGATACGACCCGTCCGATGAAATTCTTGCCAACGCGACAGACCAGCTTGTCATGCTGCAATACGGCCAGGCTTCCGACACTTACGTTCCTGTTGCCCATATGAAGCACTAGTACGCTGTCTTCCATTATCTGTTTTACGAAGCCTTTGCTTCCGTCCTGAAACAAAACCAGCGAATGCAGATTTATCGGGTTCAAGCCTTTTATCTTGACGGTGAATTTGTCAATCCCCACCACTTCGCCTACGGGCTGGCCGCTTTTGACCAAACTGTCAAAATGGGTCTGCGCGCTCATTTGGTTTTCTCCAATAGTTCTGACAAAAGGCCCTTACTGTCAGAGAATCTGTGCCTAAGGCTCATATCGAAAATCTTGTTCGTGGTCCTGACCACGCACCCGACGGATATGGTCGGTTGTATGCCTATTTCTATTATCAGGTCTTCTTCTACATTCTGTCTGAACCAGGCGACCATCTTTTTCATTACGGCGGGTGACGGTTCTACGGCGAAGCTTACATGGATTTTCCGGGCACTGGTTCTGACAGCACGTAAGTTGCCTATCAGATGTTTGCGGTGAGTCTCGTCCAGAAGATTCAGCCCGTTTACCTCGCTGACTTCCTCCAACATCCGGGTTACCTTCGGCAGACTGTCCACCGTCTTCTGATCACGCAGCCCGGCCTGCAATAGATAATCATCTAGCTTCTCGGCCTCGCGTATGACCCTGCCCAGATCCAGCGGAGTTATGATATCGGGTGTTAGTTTGAACTTATCGCTCACTTGTGTCAGGTCCCTGATTTAATATCTTCAACAATAGCCTGCTTATTGCGTTCCAGCTCACTCAATATATATTCCAGCTGGTCCTCAAGGCTTATTTGATCGCCGATAGCGCTTATTACGTAATGATTAACGATCTCCGACATATTATCTTCAAAACGCTTTATCATGTGCTGTTTCTCATTTTCAAAAGCCTCGTTCAGCTGCTTGAGCAATACCTGTCTCTGCTCCTCTATAGACTGCTGGGTCTTATTGATAGAATCCAGCGCTATATTCTTAGCATCCTGGATTGATTCCTCGTATTTGGTAAAGGCATCCTGGAGCGTATTGGTTATCTCCTTTTTCATATAATCATTCACCTGCGACGTGGTCAGCCGCAAATCCTGCTGCAGGAACATGGCGTTCTCGCCGATAATTTTTTCAAAATGCAGGCGGCCGCGGTTGCGCAGCTCCTCACGGAACTCATCGTCAAAGATATGCTGGACGGCGTCTTCGGCGACCGATTTTATATCCTGTTCCTGATTTTTTGCATCCGGTGCACTGCCCATACGTAGAGCCACCCAGACGAAACCTGCCGTAGCGCTCAGCAGGGAGCCGACTATCAGTATTATGTTCACATTGTCTTGTAGCATTTGCCCACCTTAAGACGCTTAAAGCTTTAGTAGTAAATATACCCCAAACATACCGCAGATGAAAACGATGATTCCAAGTACGACCACTTGCAGCAAGCCCCGGAGTATCGATGATTTGGACAAAGGATTGCGGCCCATAGCCAGCAGGCTGCTTTTTGCGCCGCCGTAAAGCATAAGGCCGGTAAGCAGACTGGTAGCAAGGAATACTATACTGGCCAGCCAGATACGCGCGCCGCTGACCGGCTTTCCGGCTACATTGGAGGACACGTCGCGCAGTATACTGGGTACCGTCTGAAGCTTGGAATTTTTCTGCAGCGGATTTGCGACTATGGATATGTTCACGGCTATACGGCCCAGGTTTATCTTCTTATTGTCGGATTGCCGGGTAGTTGAGCCTATGCTATCGCCGGAACCGTTGAAGGCCTCGGCAGCTTGGCCGAGCACTAATGACTGGCTGGTAGTAGCCTTCATCGCTATGCCTCTTAGCGAAGATATACTCAGATAATCACCGGTTTTTATCGGCCCATTCTCGTCGCTTACCAGTACTTTGTGCGTGCCCGAATCGGCTACAAATACCGTCTGGTCGGAGCTGGCGATGACGACAGGAGAATCATTCTTTGCTACCACCACGCCTTTCAGTTCGCCAAGCGTAGCCTGGTCTACCGGTTCGACTTTGGTATTGTCGCTTCTTTTTTCCTTGACCATAAGCCCTTGCTGAAGCGGCTCGTCGGATTTATAGCCGCGGTCTATTGACTGTGCCTGGCCGGTGCCGCTGAAAACAGCCGGTATGGACATGGCCAGGACCACCAGGAAAAGCAGTCCGGTCAGGATACGTTTATGTATGTTTGTTTTCAGCATAAGTCAACTAGTTTAACCGCTTATGATTATACTCTTTATGTATCTCCTTAGGCAAACATACGGGAAGATGCCTATCCCACTAGTTCGCGCAAAGTTTTTACGGTCTGTTTTATATCTTCTTCGGTTGTTTCACGGCCCAGGCTGAAGCGCATGGAACTTCTTATAAGCTCGTCGGAGAGGCCCATCGAGCGAAGTACGTGCGACGGTTCTTCCGATGACGCGCTGCAGGCTGCACCGGATGCGGCTATGATCCTATGTTCTTCCAGCTCCAGCAGCAGCCGCTCGTTATCCACCCCCGGAAAGGTTACATGCAAGTTGTTCGGCAGACGCTTCTTCATAGTCCCGTTTACGGTTGCTCCGTCTATCTTTAGTACTTCGTCATGCAAAATGTCCCGCAGCTTCCTGACCCTGTCCGGTTCCGTGGGCTTTATCTGCCCGACAATCTCTATCGCTCTGGCGAAACCGGCTGCTGCAGGCACGTTCGGTGTACCGCTTCTTAGTCCCCTTTCCTGGTCGCCGCCGAAGATAAGCGGGTTCAACATAGTACCGCTACTGATGAACAATGCCCCGTATTGCTTCGGTCCGTGTATCTTGTCCGAATTAAAGCTCAGCATGTCCACGCCAAGTCGGCTGGCATGCATATCCAGGTATTGCGTGGCCTGGCAGGCATCGGTATGCAGATACAAAGGTCTTTCTATGCCTCGTTTTGCGCGAGCGCGTCTTATTCCGGCCAAGCCGGCAGCGATCTTGCTTAGCGGCTGTATAGTACCGACCTCGTTGTTCGCATATATGACACTAAGTAAAACTGTCTCGTCAGTCACCGCCTCCAGCAGTTTATCCGGATCTACCCGGCCGTCTTTTTCCGGTTTTATAAATGAAGTTTCCCAGCCGTTTTGACCAAGGTACTGAATGGGTTTCAATACGGAATCATGTTCTGTAGCCGTAGTGATTATATGTGCTCCCGGATATTTCGTAGCTGTACCGATTATAGCCAGATTGTTCGCTTCCGTTCCGCCTGCCGTGAATGTTATCTCTGTGTGCTTGGCACCCAAAAAAGCCGCTACGGTCTTTCTGGCTTCTTCCAGTGCGGCTTTGGTTTCGCGGGCTGGCGCATAGGTCGATGAGGGGTTATGGAATTTATCGCTGAAATACGGCTCCATGGCTTTAAGCACCCTGGGGTCCATAGGCGTGGCAGCGGCGTAATCCAAGTAGATGTATTTCATAAATTAAACAGCCTTCCGGCATTATTTGATGTCGCTTCGGCAAACTTTTCGTACGGCTCGCCTCGGAGTTCGCTTAGGAATTCGGCCGTAAGCCTGACATGCTGCGGTTTGCATACCTTGCCACGCAGCGGCTTTGGGGTTAGGTACGGCGCGTCCGTTTCCACTACCAATCTGTCCAGGGGCACTCTTTTGGCCATTTTCAGCTGATTTTCATCGCGGGTAAAGGTCATTATGCCGTTTAAGCCTATATAAAGCCCTTTATTTAGTGCTTCGTCAAGGTTCTGTGTATCAGACGTGTAGCTATGCAGAACTCCTCCTACGGCCCCAAAATTGCTTACAATGGGCCAAAAATCGTCAAAAGCCTCGCGGATATGAAAAATTACCGGCAGTTTCCTGTCTGTGGCCAGCTGCAGGAACATTTCCAGCAATTTTATCTGTTCTTTCTTGGGTGAATGTTCATAGTAATAATCCAGGCCCACTTCCCCTATAGCCGCGACTTTCGGCTTGCCGGCGAGCTCTTCAAATGCAGACAAGTCCTTGTGCTTCGATAAAAACTCTTTCGCTTCATGAGGATGCGTTCCGATTGTCGCCCGGCAGTTATCGCGGGTCTGGACGAAGTCCACCGCATCCAGGCTATCTTCCAAATCCGTACCAACGCATATCAGCCTGTCTACGCCCGCTTCGATGGCGGAGTTTATCAGCGCATCCGGGTCTGTTTCATTGGCCTCCTGCCATTTCTTGGCCGTAAAATCATCGCGGGTCGGCTTGGCCGCATGTATATGACAGTGCGTATCGGTCAGACCGCTCATGACTTTCTGGGCTGCTCGGTCTTCGGGAACAAGTTCGACTGGCTGGGTTTGATTACACCGGTTTCAAAAATCTCTTTTATCTTAGCCGACGTGTCCGGCAGGAACGGTTTGAGCAGTTCGCTTATCTCCAGCAAATCACTGCACATATAAGCCAGCACCTGCTGGAGATGCTCGGCGTCGTTTGACTTGGCAATTACCCACGGTTTCTGCTCGTCGATGTACTGGTTCAGCCCGCGTATCTGCTCCCAGACTTCTTCCAGTGCGCGGTCAAAACGGCAATCGTCCAGATATTTATGATATTGGGCGCTGTCATGTTCGGACGGCGGAATATCGCCTATGACGCCCTTTTGATACTTGGTAATCATGGCTTCGGTACGGCTGACAGCATTGCCCAGCTCGTTGGCCAGCTCGCCGTTATAAGCACTCTCGAACTTCTCCCAGGTGAAATCGCCGTCACCATAGCTCGGAGTATGGCGCAGGACATAATATCTAAGCGCGTCTATGCCGTGTTTTTCAACCACTTCGCGCGGGTGGATGACATTGCCCAGGGATTTGCTTATCTTCTGACCGTCGATGTTTATGAAGCCGTGAATATAAAGCGTCTTCGGCAGTGCGACACCCAGGCCCATCAGCATTCCGGGCCAGATAAGAGCATGGAATCGCGAAATGTCCTTGCCGATAACCTGCACATCGGCCGGCCAGAAATCTTTGAAATCCTGGTTCTCCGGATATCCCAGCACGGTTATGTAGTTCATCAGCGCCTCGAACCAGACATACATGACCTGGGTCGGGCTGTCCGGCACCGGAATTCCCCAGGATATCTTGTCTTTGGGACGCGATATGCTGACGTCTTCCAGACCTTCCTTTATGATGCCCAGTATCTCGTTCTTGCGTGTGTTGGGAATGATGCGTAAACTGCCGCCGGTGATTGCTTCGCTTATCTGTTTTGTAAAGGCCGTGAGCTTGAAGAAATAATTCTCTTCTTCCAGCCTCTCATAAGGCCGGTTGTGTATCGGGCAGATACCTTTATTCTCCTTGGCTACCGATTCGGTAACGAAGGCTTCGCACCCGGTACAGTACCAACCGCTGTATTTGGATTTATAAATGAATTTCTCCAGTGACTTCCATATTAATGCGGCCCTTTGTTCATGTCCCGGGTCGGTAGTGCGGATAAAACGGTCGTTGCTCATATTCACCAGCGGGCCCAGGTCGCGCCACCGGGCGCTCATTTCGTCGGCATATTCGCGGATAGGTTTCTTCAGCTCGTCGGCTTTTTCCTGTATCTTGCCGCCGTGTTCGTCCGTGCCGGTGCTGAGGATGACTTTTTTGCCCTGCTGACGGGCATAGCGCGCTAAGACATCGGCGGTCAACAGTTCGTAGGTGTGCCCTATGTGCGGTTCGCCGTTTATGTATGGTATCGATGTAGTTACGTAATAATTATCCATCTATGCTCTTGTCCCGGCCCTTTTGGACTCTATGTATGATTGTAATACCGCCGTAGCTATAAATGCCACTCCGGCAAGCCCGGCAACGAATTCCGATATCTCGAACTTCAATGAGAGGAGCATTATAAGCGCCAGGATTCCTATGGCATAATGCGCACCGTGTTCCATATATTTATACTGTTCCAGCACACCATGACGCAGCATGTGAAGTGTCAGAACCCGCACATAAAGCGCGCCGATGCCCAGACCCACGGCTATCAAAAATATCTGGTTGGTTATGGCGAACGCGCCGATGACGCCGTCCAGGCTGAAGCTGGCATCAACCATGTTCAAATACAAAAAGCCTATCAGGCCAGCCTTGAAGCCGGTGCTGGCGATAGCTTTTGCGCCGCCGCTTTTTCTGGTTTTTTCAAGCAGCGTGTCTATGGAGTTTATAGCCAGGTAGGAAAACAGTCCGATTATGCCGCTAGTCAGTACCACATGCTGTTCGTGGCCGCCGACCAGCTTTGACATCCATAGCGTCACACCCAGCGCTATTATCACGCTCAGGCTCTCCAGCTTTCCTGCATTCTGCAGCAGCGTTTCGACTTTTTTCAACCATTTCGTCCGGCGTTTTTCAAAGAAGAAATCGAGGAAAATCATCAGCAGGAAAATACCGCCGAATGCGGATATGACCGGATGTGCTTCGCTCAGATGCTCGCCGTATTGCTCCGGATGGTTCAGAGCCAAATCCGTGACCGTACTTATCGATAAGCCGGAAGCCCAGACAACGATATAAAGTGGCAGTAATACCCTGACGATGAAGACGGCTATGAATATTCCGACTGTCAGGAACGCCTGCTGCCAGGCTGGGCTCATGCGCTGAAGTATGCGGGTGTTGATGACGGCGTTGTCCACGCTGAAAGTGATTTCAAGAGCCGCCAGCACAAGTACCAGAATCAACGCGGAAAGGCCGGCCCGGGCACCTACGAAAGCAATGAGCGCCAGAGAAACCAGAGTAGATATAGCATAAATCCGTGCGAGAGAGGGCTTTTTGTCTGACATTATTTAGGATATTTTAACTGAGAAACAAGGATATTACCACCTTGCTGAAAGGTTATTCTTATGCTATAATTGTTGATTCATGGGGCTGATTTTAGCTCGACATCGGACTTTTACAAGTTGACTCCGCAAGCCGCTTGCCAGCGTCATAGGCAAACTTGAATAAATGCAAAGTCATTTACTCAGCGTATAGCTAGCGCTATTAGCGAAAAAGCTTCGGCTTTTGCCGCTATGTTCAGCGTTCCAGCTTTCGCGACAGCTGCAGTTTAATTACCGTAGCCGTGAACGGTTCGACATCAGATAGAATCGCTGCACGTCATATTTTCTGATTGCTCGGAGATTACCCTCTTCCATAATCTCCGCTAAGACTTTGGAGGATAGATAGTTGGCTTTTTGTCTGTTTACCGGTCAGTTATCGAGATTTTATAAACAGACTAAGCTTGTAGACGAACAACGACGTAAACTGATGGACGCGGGAGCATTACCCGCCAGCTCCACCAAAAACGCATCAGAGAAATCTGGTGCTTTTTTATTCCTGCTCATGCTTGCAGTAATTTGACTTCTTTGATTAGATATTATAAATAAGGGATTTAATGAACAAGGAACAATTTGAAAACGGTGTAGTCGAAGTGGTAAACACAGCCCACATGAATGGCGAGGCTAGTGTGTATGGTTTCGAAACTGCTGAGGTCATGAGCCAACGAATAGCAGAAGATAAGTCAGACCTTTTTCGCTATCGCGCCGCAAATAAGGTTTTGTCATTTTTTGGAATAAAGAAACCGCTTGAGCAAGTCATTACAGGGCCGTCATCGGGCAGGCTTTATCCTGCGCTAGCCAAACTAGAAGGACTCGGAATTTTACAGTCTCATTGGCAGAAAGTAACCGAGGCACCAAATGCAAGACGACGACGTTTGTATCAGCTGGCAGTTTCGCCCGACGAAGAGCCTGTAGCGTCCATGCTGGATGAATAGTTATTCATTGAGCACATGCTTTGCAATATAGGCATCAGAGAAATCCGGTGCTTTTTTATAGAGTCAGGACTTGGTCAGACCGCTCTCTGCAGCCCGTACCCCGAAGCGCCTGCCGTTACGATCTGCAGGGTCCCAGTCGTCCAGGTCAAGCACACGGCGTTCGGAACTCCAGTACACACCGGCGACCCTGGCAAGAGACTTCGGATTGCCACGGGTACTAAGAACAAATATCGCTTCATTGGCAAAATCGACGTCCGGCCTGAAGTGAGGGGTGCCATTCACTTGATGCAGCAGCTGTAAGGCAATAACGGTATCAGGCGTAACGGTCGGATCGACTGCTTCGTACAGGTCGACAGTCTTATCTTTGGAACGAGGTCTATCTACGCTTACGTCTATTACGGGATAAACCCATACCGTGCCGTCGTCACCCGCTACTGCCTGGCCGCTGTCTGCCATCGCATCTATAAAGTGGGTGCGTCCTACGGCCTGTTCGCCATTCGGCAGCTTGTAGCCCAAACCATAGATAGTACGGTCTTCTTTGACTTTGCCGTCCGGATCGCGCAGAAGCCGGCCATAACGCCGGGTTTCATCCGGCACCCAAAGCGGATCCCTTGAAACATTAAATTTATTAGCAGGAAACAGACCGCGCGCAAGAGTAGCTATATCCTGACGGCCCTTAAGATCCAAAAGCGGGGTTGGAACCACTCTTTTACCGGGGTTTTTTTCCATCGTATCGGCTATGGATGCCTTCTGCTCATCGGAAAGCTCGGGGGAGTTCATGCCCAGGTTCTGCCAGAACTCGGCCATTACCCCAAGCTGTTCGTCCAAATCCATGTCTGAATCAGGGTCTATAAAACCCTCTACTTTATTTTTAAGCATGGTTTGGTCAAGCGATGGCTCATCTAATTCCGACGCTGTGGCAGCGGCTCCGACAAGGCTTTCGGGAAGAACCAGGCCTTCGGTCTGCACCCGCCTTTCCACTTCTGCCAGTAATTCGGGCGTGGAAATTGCTTCAAATATCTTTTTATCGTCCATAAATTTTAGTTGATTCTTTGAATCTAGTATTATAATAACATATATATAAATAATTGTAAAGCACTAGGCCCTGAGTCAATTTTCGAGCTTTTTTGATATCATTAAAGAAATGGCCAGACAGCACATACATATAATCCTTACCGGCGGTACCATTGATTCGGAATGGAACCCTTCCAAAGACACCGCTACCACGGCAAGCGAATCTGTCATTCCGGATTATTTTGAAAAGTTAAAGCCGGATTTCGACCTGACTTTTGAAACAGCCCTCATGAAAGACAGCAGAGAGTTAACCGGGGATGATATAAGGGCAATCTGTGCCGCCGTTGACGGCGCGCCATCCGAAAGAATTTTAATCACCCATGGCACGTATACCATGCCTGACACGGCAAGGTATCTTGAGCAGAATATGAAATCTGGAAAGTCAGTAGTATTGACCGGCTCCATAATTCCATTGAAAGGCTACGACATGTCTGACGCTCCATTTAATCTAGGATTTGCTATGGCTCAGCTCCTAAATATGCAGCCGGGCGTAAAAATAGTTTTGCAAGGACATGTCTTCTCACCGCAGGATGTGGGTAAAAATCTGGCAGAAGGCAGGTTCTTCTCACTCGAAGAATTAGGCAAGAGTTAAATCCAGCGGAGCTTTTTTGACCTTCTAACCTGAGCGTAGTAGATTCCGAGGAAAATCAAAGCTCCGCCGATGATAATTTTCCGGCTGGGCACTTCGGACAGGATGAACCAGGCCGCGATAGCCGTAGCCAGCGGATGCAGATACCGGAAAATGCCGACTTCCTGGGCCTTCTTGTATTTTAGGCCCATGTAGAACAGGCAGTTCGCAAATGTTATGAGGATTATGTTAAAAAACATTGCCAAATACCCGTTCCTGCCGGCATGGTCCGGGCTTAGCATATAAAGATTCGGCAAGGAATAAACAGCAATCGGCAGGATTCCCCATAGCATATGAAGCGATGTGAGCTGATACGGGTGAATTCTTTTTAGAAGCGGCTTGAACATAAGGGTGCTTATGACTTCGCAAAGTACGGCGAGGACGACGAACAGGCTGCCGGTTACCGCCTGGTTGGAATCTGAAGCTTCCCAGGGCTTGCCGATTATGATGGCCGCTCCGGCAAAAGCTATGAGTATGCCCACGAACGTTTTGAAACTTAGACGCTCCTTTAAAAATTCCACGGATAATATAAAGAGCAGGAACGGTCCGAGCAGGCTTATTAAGGAAGCATTGACGCTCGGGATTCTTTGAAGCCCCATGAGCAGGGCGACATTACCTAGCGATATTGACAATATGGAGCCGGTTATCAGTATGAAGTGATCCTTGTTTTTAAGCGGCTTCCAATATTTATAAGCCAAAGGCGCTACCAGCAATCCGGAAATAAATATGGTTATCGAAAGAAAAAGAGGAATAGATATGGTCTGAATGCCCAGTTTTATAACCGGGACATTAACCCCCCAGAGTATCTCGGCCAAAGATAGCGCAAAAAACGCGGCAGTGAGTTTTTGTTTTTTTGTTTTTGGCATAATTTACTCCCCTTAACTATAGTATAATCCTGGATACATTAGGAGCATTATGGGCAGCACTATCGAGCAGGAACCGGTCCGCAATAACCCCTTGTCTGGCATTGTCAGCCCGTGGGACGTGAATATAGTAAGAGCCGGCGCAGATACGGAACCGCTCATAGTTATTACAGATGCCTTTAGGCAGACGAGCTTAGAAACAAGGTCTGCCGTAGGAGAAATGGTTGAAGCAAGCCTGGGCAGTGTCGACCCGGCCATGTTCGGTCCTGAAGAGAAAGTTTCCCCGTCCAGACGCACAAGTACGAAACTTGAGCGTATAAAAGAGTCGGAGCTTCTAACCCTGACGGGTGATGTGGATGACCCCCAGTTTTCGCTCCGGGCAATGATTGCGATAAGCGATACGGATTATGCGGCTGGCCGCAGACATACGGCTACGGTATTTGACGGAAGAACACCTATTCTGCATGCGGGTTTCCGCGATGAAGAATACAATGATGAATGGGTATATTATTGGGACGGTGTAAACGATGATGAAGCACCGGAATCATTTAAATTCAACCACCCGTCCATAGGTTTCATCATCGGCAATACAGAACTTGCCGAAGGAGATATGCAAGATGCTATAGCCAGCTTGTTCGTAATGGTTGAAAGCAGACAGAACCATCACGCAGGTTCGTTGACAGAATTTTATTCAGGACAAGGGCCCTCAGGGCCTCCGCATGAAAAAACTTTCGAAGCTATGACGTTCGGGACTGTTCCCAGAAGCGAGTTCACAGATGCCCTAGGCGCTTTAGCTGCCAACCCCGATGCTTTAAAATCCTAAGATTCTGCAACTTCAATGAGGCCGGATTCATGTTCTATTTCAAACTGTTCCGGGAAAATTTCTTCTATCGCGACTGCGCTTACGGTATTCATGAATGCAAGCAGAGCTGAACGCCGGCGGCCTCCGCGCTCCACCCTGGCATGAGTTGCAGGGCAACGGCGGTCAAGGACCCTGCCCAAATGCCGGTAGCGCGGCCGAATATCCAGCTGCCCTTTTGCATCGGTTTCTACGCTGAACGAACGCCTATGGGCTCCCGGAGGGGCTAAAGAAGCTTCCTTCACTAGAAGGAATGTCCATGGCCGTCTCGGATTCCTGCCCCGCATCAGAGCTGTAAGGTTGACGGCCCCGACCATTTTCCCCGCGAATGCGGCACCGTATATATGCTTGAGTACGCGGGAAGTACTTTGTTGAACGGTTGAAAGGGTCTGTGGTACTTCGGCCTCGGTTTCGTAAATGTTGCCGACTGCCCTTAAACCGGCTACGACCGTACGGCTGCCAAGCTCCGCATTCACTTCAAGCCTTTGCCAGTTTCTTAATTCCTTGCCTTTAACTTCATCGTCAAGATGGCCGGTAGCGGTTTCCCGGATAACTTCCAGGACCCCTTTTTCCAGCTTGGTATACGGGTTCGTCGCAGCGTCATCCGGAGTTTCCAGCTTATCAACCAATCTTTCACGAAAGGCATCAGCATGTGCCTCATCGCCGACCAATGGCGCAAAGAATTGCTCAAAGTGGCCTTCAGGTACTGCCCGGGGTAATTTCATAAACTAATTATGCCATATATTTATTTTATTGTCGAAAATATACTAATTGTAAAAAACTAACAAATATGGCATTATATCTGGATGTTAAGGCCGGGATTTCCGCAATTAACCTACTCTGCCGAGGAAGGCGCACGGGTAGCATTCAACCCCGAACTGGGGCAGGAACTTGATGCCCGGACTTCGGGTTTATTGAAGTTCGGCGAAGATTTGGCAGTTATTACCGATTTGACCCGAGAAAACGCCGCTACTGCTGTGCGTGACATGTCTATAGTACTAAGCCAAGCAATCAGAGCTGACGGCCAGCGGCCATTTTTGGAAGTCCGACCCGGTGCATACGGCGGTTTTTTGTACCGTGTGTCCGCTGAGTTACGAGCTAGTCTGGATGTAATCATGTCCGACGAAGCCCGTGCCGAGACTGTAGCCAGGAACTGCTTTGCCGCGATGGATAGAATGAACCGGGGCCGTTCAACGGATGAAGAAGAGCTGATGGCCCTCCATTTTGCAGACGGCAGCCATGTATTCAACTCCGGCATACGTGATCTCAACGTGAGCGATGGCTCCATAGGCAACTTGTACTTCGGTGGCGACGCGGGCGTCCATACCATACCGGGAGATATGTCAGAAGACGGCGATATAGTGCGCCATTACAATACGGACCATCCGCATCAGGCTCTGGGCCTATTATTGGGTGTCGGTTCACTGGCGCATAACGCTTACCGCCACAGCTTATATACCGAGATGGCCAATGTATTAGCTTCTTAGTAATTGACAGTGGGCTAAGCTTATGTTAATATTACAAACATTGTTCATAAATGAATCCGGGTTATTGCCGTTTTACTCGATTTCATTCCCGACAATCGAGATTACAAACTAAATAACAAAGGATTCTTTTTTTATGCCTTATAACAGAAAAATGGGGCTGCGCTCACCTCGTAGTGCCACCCGGACCCGTTCATTCGGACCAAAAACCTACAATAATAACCGCTACAACACCGGCAGAAGACCCCGCGGGCAATATATAGACCCGGCCAAGTTCGTGCGTAGTGCTAAGCCGGTTGAAGCCGAGCGATACTCCCCCACGCACAATTTTGCTGATTTTGAAATTGACGCGCTGATAAAAACCAACTTAAGAGCCAAAGGCTATGAAATACCCTCGCCCATCCAGGACCAGACTATACCGTTGGCACTGACGGGCAATGATATTATCGGTATTGCTAACACGGGAACCGGCAAAACGGCTGCCTTCGCGGTACCTATACTTAACAAGTTAATTAATGAGCGCGATCAGCGTGCGCTTATCATCGCCCCTACCCGCGAGCTGGCACAGCAGATAGAAGAAGAATGCCGGTCTATCGCAAAGGGCTGCGGCCTTTCAGGAACGGTACTAATAGGCGGAACAAATATGGGCGGCCAGTTGCGCGATCTGCGTTTTAATCCCCGAGTCGTAATCGGTACGCCGGGACGTATAAAAGACCATATAGAGCGCGGAAGCCTCAAGCTGGAACGATTTAATACCGTCGTATTGGACGAAGTAGACCGAATGCTGGATATGGGCTTTGTTAATGATGTACGTTATATACTAAGCCACCTCAGTAATCCAAGACAATCCTTTTTCTTCTCGGCTACGGTAGACAGCAAGATAAACAACCTTATTCAAACATTTTCCAGCGACCCTAAGACCGTCACGGTCAAGACCGGGCAGACAAGCGACAATGTCAATCAGAATATCGTCAAATATCAAGCCTCCTCTGACAAGATGGACAAATTACACAACATCCTAAACAGCCAGGATGTAGAAAAGACCATCGTCTTTGAAGAAACTAAACGTAGCGTAGAACGCTTGAGCAAGGAGTTAGTCGCAAGAGGCTTCTCAGCTGACGCCATACATGGCGGCAAAACCCAGGGCCAGCGCCAGCGTGCACTGAAACGTTTTAAAAACAGCGAGATTAACATACTGGTTGCTACCGACGTAGCCGCCCGGGGCATTGACGTTGCTGATATAACTCACGTAATTAACTACAGCACGCCGCAAACTTATGATGATTACGTGCACCGTATCGGACGGGCCGGACGGGCCGGACGTGTCGGCCACGCCCTGACATTTGTCCAATAGAATAGCTCGTAATTTATTCTGACTCTACAAGTTTGGCCAGCCTGTCCAGACCGATTGTTGCGCCGTGTTCCATGCCGCTGCCAACCATACCTTCCAGCTGGCTTATATCCTGATATTTTGAAACCGTTATTACTTTTGTCCGGCCATTGTCTTGAGGCTCAAGGTACACGGTTTCCAGCATGATGTTGCCGGCATACGGTTCGTATTCGAAAGTGCGTGCTAGTTTCTTCGGCTCCTCAATATCCGTAAATTCTCCGCGGAAGGCGTGTTCTTTGCCGTCCTGTCCCTGGCTAACAAAGCGCCAGGCCCCGCCAACCTTGAATTCATATTTATCTACATCGGTGTCACTCCACCACTGGACGATTTCCTTCGGATCGGTATAAGCCTTCCAAAGCCGCTCCTGTGAAGCGTTGAAAATCCTCGTTATCCTGACTTCCAGCTTATCTTTATTTATTTCAAACTTAGTATCCGCCATTATTTTTCTCCTTACCCTCATTTAAATACTTATCCAGGGAATTTAAGCGGTCTTCCCAAAGACTCCTGTAGAACTCCAAATACTCTTCCGCGCTGGCAAATGCCTTTGGTGCCAAATATACGACCTGTTCCTTCCCCCGCCTGCGCTTAGTTATTAACTTGGCCTTCTCCAAAACTTTCAAGTGCTTGGAGATAGCGGCAAAAGTTAAAGAATACGGCTCGGCTATCTCGCTTATGGACATTTCACCCCTGGCAATCCGTCTCAATATATCGCGGCGGGTAGAGTCAGCCAACGCTCCGAAGATAGAATCAAGTTGCATAGTATATTCAACCATATAGTTGAATGATAATTTATTAAATAACCTGTGTCAAGGGAAATCAGACTGGCAGCCATTCCGGCTTTTACGCATGTCTCGTAAAAAAGTTTACAGCTACAAACCGCGTGTTCTATAAGTATTGATGTATGAATATAACCAGCAGTGCATTCAAGCATAACGGAACTATTCCATCCAAGTACGGCCGCGTCTATGATGATATCAACCCGCCGCTTGCCTTCACCGGTATACCGTCCGATGCCGAAAGCCTGGTCCTGATAGTCGATGACCCCGATGCCCCAGGCGGAACTTTCACCCACTGGCTGATATATAACATCCCGGCGGCCGAAGTAAATCTGGGCGAAGATGAGATACCCGCCGAGTCCATGGAAGGAATCAACGGTTACGGCGAAAAAGGTTACGGCGGGCCGAAGCCTCCTTCCGGCACGCACAGATATTTTTTCAAACTCTATGCCCTGGATGACGAGCTTGATCTTCCGGAAGGCGTGAAAAGCGACGAGCTGGAAGAAGCTATAGAAGGACATGTCATAACCAGCGCCGAACTTGTGGGCAACTATCCAGCTATCAGATAATGTCCTGCGAATGTTCTATAATTAAACTATGGCTAACCAAATCAAGATTTATAGCACCAAGACCTGCGTCTACTGCCATATGCTAAAACAGTATCTGAAAAGCAAAGGTATAGATTACGAAGAAGTCCTGCTGGATGAACAGCCGGAAGAGATACAGGCATCATTGGACACCTGTGGCTCCATGGGCGTACCCTGCACGCATATCAAGCTGGAAGACGGAACCGAGGCAAAGATACTGGGCTTTGACAAAACCCGTTTCGATCAAGTCCTGGGTTTATGAACCGTTACGCTCATGCTTGCAACCGGTACGTTTAACCCGGAAAATTAATATATGTCCGAATTGAACGTAGCAGTAATGCCCGGTGACTACATTGGTCCGGAAATAATGGAAGCTACCTTGCCGACGGTGGAACGTGTCGCCGAAATAGGGGGTTTGGATGTAAAATTCGTCCGGCTGTCTATATCGCTCGAAGCTTACGAACAATGCGGTGAACATTTACCGGAATCTACCGTTGCTTCCGCCAAAGCTGCAGATGCCATATTGAAAGGACCGGTGGGAGGACCGCCGGATAGCAGACTGCCTGCACACCGGGATATAGAAGAAGAGGCGGTCATAGGGTTCAGAAAAAGACTGGGTCTTGATATAAACCTGCGCCCTATAAACACAAAGCTAAGCCTGATAATACCGGAGATATCTCCTATCAAAGAAGAATTTGTCAGTGATACGGACCTGATTGTTGTCAGAGACCTTTCCGGTGATGTTTATAACGGTCAATCCGGCGTCGATTCCAGTTCCGGAAAAGAAGTCTATTTTGAGAGAAACGATTACACCGAAGAACAAGTGGATAGAACCGTAGAGGCAGCAATCGAAATCGCAGAACTGCGCGGAGATAAGACTATTACATTGATGCATAAAAAGAACGTACTAAAAAATACCGGCGGTTTATGGTCCAGAAGATTCGCTCTTTTGGCAAGCGGCAGGGGTTTTGGGCTGAGATACAAACATTTTGATGATGGCGTGCAAACTATAATAGGCGATTCCGACGAACTGGAAACCATAGTTACACCTAACCTCGTAGGCGATGTCATATCCGACGCCACGGCAAAATTGATGGGCTCCCTGGGCATGGGCGGAGCAGCCGAAGTAGGCGCGCAGATAACGGCCTACACGCCGATTCACGGGTCAGCTCCGTTCCTTGAGAGAGATACGGCTAACCCGTCCGGCATGCTTCTATCGGCAAGCATGATGTTTGAAGGCCTGGGACTAACCGGGCTTGCAGACATCACAAGACAAGCTCTGGGAAGAGTACTGGACGCCGGCTATCTAACCCCGGATCTTTACGCGAGAGCGAATCGCATGCGGCATATATCATTCAAACCGAAGCTCGTGGGAACTCAGAAATTCGGAGAATTAGTTCTTGCGGAAGTTGAAAAAACCGCCGCATAACTATAGATGCTTGGAGTTCTTTTCTATATCTTCTGTCAGTTTTTCGTAAAGTTTTTTGAAGACAGGACCCTCTGCACCGGGTTTTTCTATATCATTTATCCGGCCTAAAGGCCGGAGGTAGCTGGCGCCACTGGTCAGGATTATTTCATCAGCTTCATCCAGTGCTTCTTTGGGTGCCAATATTTCTTCGACCTGATTATTCTTCATGATATAAGCGCGCATCGTACCGGCCAGGATACCGGTGCTGAGCGGCGGGGTGTAAAGTTTGCCGTCCTTAACCCAGAAAATATTGGCACTCAGTGATTCCGCTATATATCCTTCAGGTGTCAGAAGTATGCCTTCAGTCGCAGTATCCAGACCGGCTGACCTTTGCTTATCGGTTCTCTCGCCTATATAATTTACCGATTTGACCCTGAAGCCTACTTCCCTGTAATATTCCGGGTCGTCCAGTTTGGTCTGATCTAAAACAACAGCCTTATAGGAACGAGGGGCAAAATGTCGTATGTAACTCGCCTGAACGGTGGTGACAGGCTCGGAACCGCGTCCGGTAACCACGAAACGCACGAACGCATCTTCATCAGCAGGCAAATTGCCGCATAGCTCAGCTATCCAGGCACTGTATTTCTGCCTTTCGTCATCCCAATCTATAGCCAATGCGCCCAGGCTTTTTTTCAGCCGTTCAAAATGTTCGTCAAATAAAAATACTTTACCGTCATGGACACGGAAAGCTTCGTAAGCGCCGTTGCCTTGAGCAGGTACTAATTCCTCGCCGTCCGGATTAGGCTGTTCTACCCCGTCAATGCTGGCACGCCTGATTTTCACTTCAAATAACCTTGCATCGTCCGGAGAGTTTCTATGAGTTGTCTCTGCTCTTCCCGGCTTATCCGTGCGAACATCGGAGCATGGTATTCATTGAGTATATTGACTGCTTTTTCGGCGGTCGTAGCGCCTTTCTTGGTCAGAAAGACCAATCTGTCCCGGCGGCTGGATGTGCTTCTTCTGACCACCGCCAAGCCTTTTTCCTGCAGTACCTTTACCTGGCGGCTTACGCTGGGCTCGGTCTGGGCCAGGTTCGCAGCAATTATTTTTTGTCTTGCGCCGGCATCGCTTAACAGATAAAGAAGCACTCTGAACTGTGACAGGCCAATGCCGAGCCTGTCTAAAAGTACTTGATCGGATACTTTATCCAGGGCTGTCGAGACTTTATGTAACAGAGAGCCTATATCACTTTGCACATAAATAAGCGTAGCATACGACAGTCTGAGCCGACAGACACTTAACGTGTTAAGTTTATTTCTTTTAGCAGTTCGCCCCACTGCGGCAGTGAAAGTTCCTGCGGTCTTTGCTGAGCGTCTGTACCGGCCGCGGCGAGGATTTCCCTTACCTCTTGCTTGGACAGGCCCAAGCCTCCCGCCAGGGAATTTTCCAGTGTTTTGCGCCGGCTGGCGAAACCGGCTTTAACTAATCTGAAAAAGGTTTTATTATCCTTATCAGCTATGAGCGGCTCGCTTCTGCGCACCATATGAACCACTTGCGAGTCCACTTTGGGCGGTGGGATAAATTTTTCCGCGGGAACCACAGGCCCCAGGCTGCACTCGTAATAAACCTGCGCGCTTACACTAAGCAGGGACATGGCTCCCGGAGCGGCGCATATCCTTTCGGCTACTTCTTTTTGCACCAGCAAGGTTATGGAGCTGGCCGGATTCCTTGATTCGCTTAAGATCCGGATCAGGTTGCTTGTGAGGTAGTACGGTATGTTGGCAACGACTTTATAATCTGCAGGCAGCTGTCTGAGGTCGAATTTTAGTATGTCCCGGTTAAAAACCTTTAAATTTTCGGATTTTATCCGATGCGGAAGCTCGGTTGCCAAAGTTTCGTCAAATTCCACTGCTGTCACTAAGGCGCCTTTGTCCAACAAAGCACTTGTGAGTGTGCCCTTGCCCGGGCCGACTTCCAAGACATTATTTCCGGGTCTGACATCTGCTAGTTCGCATATGGAATCGAGTATCGGTCGGTCTGTAAGCCAATGCTGGCCTAAGCTTTTTTTCGGGGAAATGTTCATAAATCTAAAAATTTCAGACCTATGGAGTCATCTAGCTTGCGTTCAATCTTGCCCGAACCGAACCAGTCATGGATGAATACTTCGCAGGTGATTGAAACTTTCAATGATTTAACGTGCCCGCCAAACGCCTTTCCGTCCGCTCCTGCGAAAGTCCCGTGTAGATGAATCGCCGGTTTTTCCCCGTTCCAAGATATATTTCCCTGCAGATTCAGAATTTCCAGCTCCTGTGTGTATTTTTTGAATTTATAACTCTTGGATTTCAAATCATAATAGCCGGCTTCCAGCTCATCGCAGGCACCGACCGCGAATATCCAGGCGCCTTTTACTTTTTCTTTCCCGGCAAAGTCTATAAGTCCGCTTACCAGCTCATCGCCTCTTTTAATTACCCCGAACCAGTTATACCCGTCAAACCTGTATTTCATAGACCTTATTCTAACAAATTAACGGTATATGTCTTGTAAGCCTACGATAGATGCACAACCCCAGGGTTGCCATCCGCTGGCCAGGTAGGTGTCACGAGCCTTTTGATCTTGAACGTAGGGTGGAGCATCAGCAGGATCACGATAGCCTGCATAATTGTTCCAAGTTCCCCAAGCAAACTGATAAGCACCTCTGTAGCTTGGATTACTTTTATTGGCATAATTCCCGCCTGATTCGCAACCGCGAAGAGCGGCTAAAGCCGCATCAAACCCACCGCCAAAACCAGTGCTTTTCGTTCCCTCTATGACCACCCTGGTCTTCGGCTGTTTGACGATTACGCTCTGGATAATATTACGGCTGACTTCTTTATCATGTTTGAATATGACTTCGTAGGTAACTATGCGCTTGCCTGGTGCACCCGGGTCGACAACTTTTATGGTGCCCGCATCAAGCGTGGCGTCATAGCTGGTATCGACAGGCGGAGCTACCGATTCTTCTTCATTGATGACCTGGCGGCCGTTGCGAAGCACAAGGACGCTCATACCCTTTCTTATGGGTGTGTCCGGTCCGGGTATGACCTTGTCTTTTTTCTTTAAATTTAGATGAATGCCTTTTTCTTGCAATAGCCCCCCGACCGTTTTTGCCTGTGTTCTAACACCTACCTTCTTGCCGTATAAATTCAGTTTGAGCGGCACCGCCCTGTCAATCGAAACCAGCTCGCCGATAACATCGTCGTGAACGGCAGTGTCGGGTAAGGCTACCGTAACATTGTCTTCCGGATAGAGATTAAAGCCGGCTTTTTCGGCCAGATTTCTCGGCGTACTGGATGCAATCCTGGTAGATACTTTCCTGCCATTGCTGTCTACGACAGTAACAGGTTTTGCGCGGTACACATTGATATGCAAGTCATCTTCGCGTATGGGGCTGTTGACTCCCGGCTCGACTATGTCCTGTTTGCTAAGCTGGATGCCAATGCGTTTTAGAAGCTCACCGACCGTAGGCGCACGTGTCGGCAAAGTCTTTTCCTGGCCATCAACATAGACCTGCACACGTTTTACATCCGCGCCTTCTACGGTCGTACCACCAAAGAAAAAGAAAACGAAGCCCGAAACAACACCGAGCACAAGAAAAGTAGCTAGCGGTACCAGCACCTGATGCCTGTGCACTTTGGGCGGCTTTACTTTCCTGACGCCAAGGAAAGTCTCTATCTCCGGTTGTTTTTTCTTCCTCTTGAAAATCTTCATGAAAACAGGCTTTCAAAGCAGCTTTTCAAATGATTTTGGACGGGTTTAAGACACTTTAAAAGCCCTAAAATTATAACATAGAGCTATCTGTCGTATCAGGTCAGAGCTTCTCAATCGGCGCAAAAGCTATGTTTAATTTCTTCGAACCTTTGCCGGCGAAGTCTATGACGGCTATATCGTCCTGCATATCGAGTACCGTTCCTACACCGAACATACTGTGCCTGACACGGTCGCCCTGGTGGAGCTCGACAACATAATGCGGTTCAGGCGGTGCTTCCTGTACATAAGACGGTTCCGCAGTGAGAGCGTCGGAGGCGGACAGCTTGCTGTCTATTTCGCTCAGGAACCTGGACGGGGCGTTATGCTGAACACTACCGTAAAGGACCCGCGACGATGCATAGAGCATATAAAGCTCTTCTTTCGCTCGTGTCATACCTACATAACACAGCCGTCTTTCCTCCTCCATATCCCGCTGGTCAAAATGCGCGTGAGTATGCGGCAATATTGTCTCTTCCAGACCGACCATGAATACGACCGGGAACTCAAGGCCTTTTGCTGAATGCAGGGTCATAAGCGTAACGGCTGCCTTGTTGTTGCCACGACCGTCCGTATTATCTGAAGCAAGCGATACTTCCTCAAGGAAATCTTCCAGCCCTGAATCCTGATAGACCCTGGCTACGCTTAACAATTCTTTGACGTTTTCGATGCGGGTTTCCGCCTGCAAAGTGCCGTCATCCAAATAATCGATGTAGTCTATCCTTCTAAGAAGAGAATCAATGAGCCCGGCCGGATTGGTTTCATCCGCTATCGTACGCAGGTCACTCAAGACTCCGTTAAGCTCGCTTAAGGCCGCCCGGGCCTTCGGGGTCAAAGTTTCACAGTCCCGGACATCCTGCAAAGCCTGGTATAGACTTAGGCCATTGGTCCTTTGCCACTCCTGAAAATTACTGATGGATTTGGCGCCTATACCCCGGGCCGGTACGTTCACTATGCGTTCAAAACTGAGATGGTCCTCCGGCTGGAATATCATTCGCACGTATGCCACTATGTCGCGTATTTCTTTGCGGTCATAAAACCTTACTCCGCCGACTATCCTATAGGGAAGTCCGTGCCTTAAAAACATATCTTCTATGACGCGGCTCTGCGCGTTCGTCCGATAAAGCACCGCAAAATCGTTATAATCCCTGGATCCTATGGCTACGCTGTTTTCAACCCTGCGGGCTATCGCTTCGGCTTCGGCACGCTCGCTGCTAATAGGGACTATCTGCACCGGCATGCCGCCGCCCATAGATGTCCATAGCTTCTTTTCCGAACGCTGGGTATTTTTAGATATCACTTTATGGGCAGCCTCCAGAATATGCCGGGTACTTCGGTAGTTCTGCTCCAGCTTTATGATAGTGGCGTTTTTATAATCTTTCTCAAAGTTCAGGATATTCTTAAAATCCGCGCCGCGCCATGAGTATATGCTCTGCCAGTCATCACCGACCACAGCGATGTTATGGCTTTCACTGACCAGGAGTTTGATGAGTTTGTACTGGGCCGAATTAGTATCCTGGTATTCGTCTATCATCACGTACTTGAAGCGTTGCTGCCATTTTTTCCTGACGGCCTTATTCCCGGCTAGCATTCTAACCGCCTTGCCGATAAGGTCGTCGAAATCAAGCGCGCCGGCATCTTTTAAAATCTTCTCATAATGCGGGAAGACTTCTGCCGCAGTGCTTTGCAGCGGACTGCCGGCCAAGCCTGCGTATTCTTCCGGTCCGATAAGTTCATTCTTGGCGCTGCTTATAAGATTGGCGACGGATTTTGCCGGAAAGCTTTTTTCGTCTATCTTAAGCCGTTTGTAAACCTGTTTGACCGCGCTGGTCCTGTCGGATTCGTCAAAGATTATGAAGTTCTTCGGCACGTTGACATAGTCGCCATCGGTGCGCAGGAGCTTGACGCAGATGCTATGAAAAGTGCCCATGAATGGCAGAAAGGTTCTGTCCTCTTCATCGTGGCCGACCAGGCGGGCAAGACGGACGCGCATTTCATTAGCGGCCTTGTTGGTAAAAGTTACCGCCAGTATCTGTTGCGGCGTACTCAAACCGGAGCTGATGATGTAGGCTACGCGGTGGGTTAGAGTCTTGGTCTTGCCGCTGCCCGCTCCGGCCAATATCAAAAGAGGGCCCTCAGTAGTTTCAACGGCACGTTTCTGCTCCGGATTCAAACCGGATAATAAGTCTTTCACTTATATATTTTAACAAACCCTGCGGGGTTCAATTGCCGATGAAATTATAGGGAAGAGATATTCCTACATCCAGATATCCTGCGTCAATCGCCAGATATATGCCGATAGAAATGAGCAGTAAAATCAGTATGAGCCAGCTTAACAGCCTTTCGTAGGATGCCTTATGCCCGCCTTCTACTATGGGAACGTAGTATTTTCTGCTTTCGGCAAGTTCTTTGATTTTCTCGCCGCGTTTCTTTTCTTCTTCTGTCTCCTGCGCGGTCTGTTTGTTGCTGCCGGCGGAAGAAGCCAGCGAATCAATTGCGGCCGATTCGTCGCCCTTGCTTTCGTCAGGAGTGTCCTCAGACGGTTTTTCTTCTTCGGACTTGATTTCGGCTTCTACCTTTTTATCATCCGGTTCGGATTTTTCCTCGTCCTTATCCTGTTTGGTTTCAGGCTCATTGTCACTTTTGTCATCATCGGCAGACTTATCATCGGATATGGGTTTTAGCTTGAGTTCGGGCTTCGCGCTTATCCGGCTCTCGGATTTTTTATCTACCATGTCTTCTTCATCGGAAGCACCGGCTACCATAGGGTCCTGCTTTATCATGCCGCCGTGGGGCGTGATTATAGGCCGGGAAGTAGGTGTAGCCGCAGTCTGCCCGGGTTTTGCTACGTCGTTTACCTGGGGTTTGGAATCATCCGGTTTCTTGGACTCATCGTCTTTTTCAGTCTTTCTTCCCACCATCTTTTTCTTTTGTCACCTTATAAGCTGTTTCTACTATCTTAGCAAATTTATGGTAATTAAGGCTGGCCCCGCCGGGAAGTACTCCCTCGCAACCTTTTATACCCAGATACGCTCCGGCGCTATGGTCGTCTACGCTTCCGCCGTAAATGATACGCACGCTCTCGGCGCTTTTTCTGCCATATAGTTCTGCGACCTGTTCGCGGATAAATTCCATTTCTTTTTCCACGACATCGGGTTTGGCAAGCTCGCCATTGAACGTGCTTATAGCCCACACCGGCTCATAAGCTATGACCATATCCGCAACTTCTTCGGCCGTTATGTCGCTTAGAGCCGTCACCAGCTGGTCGTGCAGTACCTGCCTGGTTTCTCCGGCATTCCTTTCTGATTTCGTCTCGCCTATGCAAAGTACCGGTGTTATTCCGTTGCGGAAGCACGCGGCAACCTTGTCCCTTATCTCCTCCAGGCTTTCATTGAAATAAATCCTGCGCTCGCTATGGCCGATTATCACATAATGCACCAGGTCTCTAAGCATGTTGAATGATACTTCTCCGGTGTATGCCCCCTCGTCTTTGTGATAAGCATTCTGGGCACTCAAGCGGAACTTTTTGCGGTCTATCTGAGTACTGACCGGCTGGAGGTCCAGCATACTGGGCGCCAGTACGACCTCTACATCCTTATGGGCTTTGATATGCTTATCGAGCCTCGAAACCAGCAGGCTGGACTGCGAGACATTCAGATGCATCTTCCAATTACCTATAACCAGCAATTTTCGCGTCTTTTTCATAACCCTTGTGCTTTATTGTACACCACTACTTGTCCAGCAACGCTTCGATCCCGGGCAGTTTCTTGCCGCTCATAAAGTCCAGGCTGGCGCCTCCGCCCGTAGAAACATGTGTAAATTTACCAGCTATGCCCAGCGAATTGACTACATCGGCGGTATCGCCGCCACCCACTATGCTTACCGCATCGCTTTCGCTTATAGCCTTGGCTACCTGTTTGGAACCTTCGGCGAACACCGAATTCTCATAGTACCCCAGCGGGCCGTTCCAGATTATAGTATGGGCCTGGCTGATAAGTTTTTTTACTTCGTCCAGGCTTTTCTGACCGAAATCAAGTATAAGGTCGTCTTTTTCAATCTCATCCAGAGTAATTTCACGGCGGTCGTTATCGTCCAGGCTTTTGCCGACAGCTACTCCCGAGAACGGCAGTACGAAGCGCACACCGGCGGCCTTGGCCTTGCGCAGCACATCTTCGGCCATGGACAGGTCTTCCTGGTCGAACACGCTCTTGCCCACGCTGTAGCTCTGCGCGAACAGAAGTATGTTAGCCATTACCCCGGCGACCACTATGTTATCGGCGAAAAGCATGAAGTTATCCAGAAGCGGCAATTTGGTTTCCAGTTTGGCTCCGCCGGTTATAGCCAGGACGGGTTTTTTCGGGTCGTCTATGGCTTTAGAAAGCTGGCTTATCTCGTTCTCTACCAAAAATCCGGCAACCGATGGCAGGAATTTATCTATGCCTACGGCTGAAGTGTCGTTCCTGTGTGCGACCGCGAAAGCGTCGAATACGAATATCTCGCCGTAGCCGGCAAGTTTCTTTGCAAAAGCTTCGTCGCCACTCTTTTCCTCCGGATAAAACCGGGTATTTTGAAGCAGCAATACATCCCCCGGGCCCATTCCGGCCACGGCTTCCTGTGCGGTTTCACCGACCAAATCGTCTACGAAACCGACTTTGCGTCCAATAACCTGTGAAGCTTTACGGGCGACCGGCTCCAGACTGAGCTGTTCCTCATGATTTTCCGGCCTGCCGCGATGGCTTAGTATGACGATACTGCAATCTTTTTCCAGAAGATAATTAAGTGTAGGCAGACTCGCTTTTATCCTGAAGTCATCCGTTACTTCGCCTTTATCATCGCCCGGAACATTCCAATCCAGGCGTATGACGATTTTTTTGTTCGCGACATCTATGTCTTTTACGGTTTTCTTTTTGAACATAACTGGCTTGCCTTTAGTTTAACCCCTTGCAGTTTATCTGCGCAAATTAGAGACAAACAGGCTGTCTTCTATCCAGAACCGCCATGGTTTTTCCTGAGCCTTTGATATACCTATCCGCGGTCCGAAAGCTATCTTTATATTTTTGAGCTTCGGCTCTGTTACATACAGGCCGCCTTCATATAGAGGTTTGCCGTAATCTTCCTTGGAAATACCCATGGCCTGGACCAATTTGGCAGGGCCGTTGCACAGGTTGTGTATATTTTCCTGGTTCCGCCGTTTTTTCATCAGCTCTATACCTTGGGTCGGCTCAAGCGCGCGTATCAGCACCCCGGCACCCACCCCCTCGTTCTCGGCTACTATGTTGAAGCAATAGTGCATGCCGTAGGTGAAGTAGATATATGCATGCCCTGGTGGTCCGAACATCACCGCCGTCCTCTTGCTCTTGCCTCTATAGCTATGACTGGCTTCGTCCGTTTCGTGATAACTCTCGGTTTCGACGATTATCCCGGCTGTCTTTCCCTCTTCGGTTTCATGAACCAGCTCACAGCCCAAAAGAGCATTAGCCAGTTCCTCAACTTTTTTATCCGCATAAAAACTTTCCGGCAGCATAAACCGTATTCCTTTTTTACCTCTGTTATGATACCATTGACAGGTTAATTGTCATGGCTACATAAAACCAATACATTGGTCTTATGGCCCCATCGTCTAACGGCTAGGACACCAGGTTTTCATCCTGGCAATAGGGGTTCGATTCCCCTTGGGGTCACCAGATTTATAAAACCCTTGCATAAACGCAGGGGTTTATTTATGCTTAGTGCAAATATTTAAGCGTAAGGACAATCATGAAAAAATTAAATGAGAGGGGCTTCGGTGCCGTCGAAGCACTGCTAATAATAGTTGCCCTGGGGATAGTAATAGGCACTATCTTCTACGTAAGAAAAGCCAATAATAATGTCGGCAACGGCAACAACGGGACAACCATAAACCAGGGTAAAAATAAGCACGAAACGAATCCGCAGAGCCAGCTGGAAACCTATACTTTCGACAAAACCGGCTTGAGTTTCAAGTATCCTAAAGCCTACAAACTGGATGATTTCGGTGCAGACAACGACCCTAATACATTGCCTGGGTTGGTGTTCGTTTCCAAGATAAGCGACAGTGAAATAAGCAATGCAAGTAACAGAGATTCCTTCGATAAATATCTCAAGTTATCAATCAATGAGTCCGAAAATGACCCGGATCCGGTTTTTGCAAAAAAGGAAAAACTTTTCCCCGGCGAACAAAAAATCATAGACACAGTCACCATAAACGGCAAGCAATATTCACTTGTTAGCGGAACCTATAACGGCTCCGTAGTAAGCGTAACCCTAATGGATTGCGACAGTTCCGATCAATGCACCGACAGGGTAGCCATAAATGATAAGTATTTCACGCAAGCCGCTATAGGTTCGGTTGCCAATACCCAGTCATATGCTATTCCAATCAACACATCTTCTTCTGAGTACCAAACATTTATAGATATGTTGAAATCAATATCGTTCTAATATAAAAGCCCCCTTACCCATTACGGATGAGGGAGCTTTTTGAATAATTTTTTGTTTTAGTTTGAGCGGTCAGTCAGTGCTCGTAACTGGTTTAAACGTTAGCACAAAACTGCGCTTTTTTCCAGTGTTTATCCACAGGATAAACTTTTTGTTAGAACAACTTGGCCAGTCGGCGTGATACAGCGTAGTAAAGAACCGAGCTGATAGATGTTACACCGAAGAAGGCGGCTATTACGTTGCCCGGGCCGGTATTCGGCAGGCTAGGCGGTGCCTGGGGTGGAACTTTAGGCGGAACGCCGTGCTTGAAGGTTATCTGGCTTTCACAAGCCGGAGCTGACTTCCACTGGGTCGAACCGTCTGCAAGCTTCACATTTACATAACCTGTGAGGTTGAAAGTGCCGTCGCCGGAATACTTATGGTTGGCAGACTGCTGCTGTACAACCGTGCCGTCGCCGAAGTCTATCTTATAACCGATTATCTCGGCATTGTCTACGCTACCTGTTACAGCAGCGTTTACTTCTCTTTCGTCCTTGTTTACTACTGACATACTCAGGAGCTTACAAATACCGGAAGATGGCGGAGGAACAACTTTTCTAGTTACCTTTACGTTTAAGGTTACGAATACCCTTTGGTCCCAGCATCCCCAAACATCGCCGTTTGGTGAGTAAGTACCAATCTTGGCGCCTGTAGTAACGATGCTGTCGCTCAGAGCCTGGGTTCCCGTAGGCTTGGTCCACTGCTGGGCCGAACCCGGAACGTAGCTTAACTGGTACTGGTTGCCATCGGTACAGTTTATGGTCATACCGTCGCTTGCGCTGGCCGCGTTGCTTGCACTGATAGTGCTGTTCATTTTGAACGAACTGTTCTGTGCGCTAGGCAGACTAACTACAACTTTAGTGTTGTGAGCCACACCCGGGCCGTTACCATCGTTGTTATAAATGGTGTTGGCATTGTTGTGTACGTATACACGCAGGGTGAACTCTTTGCCGTCTTGGCAAGCAGTGTTCAGTGGGTCTACCGAGTCGGCCGTATCGCCGGCTACTTTGCCCCTGAAGAAATCAGGTTCATCGCCGTTATACGGGGTGCCCGTGTAGGTGTTGAACACCGGGTGGTCATATCCCGGATCATTCGGGTCGTAGGGTCTGGCGTAGCTGGTGTTACCCAGAGCTACTAGGCTGACCAAGGCTGCCGCAATAAGCCCTACTGCTGTCTTCTTGAGAATTGATATGCGTTTCATCTTAATACTCCTTTGCATATAGCTTATTTAATTTGGCTGCCCCGGTGCAGGTGCCGGTTCCGGCCCTTTCGGTGGCGGAGGTGGAGGTGGCGGAGGTGGAGGTGGCGGTGGTGGTGGCGGAGGTGGAGGTGGTGGTGGAGGTGGTGGTGGAGGTGGTGGTGGAGGTGGTGGTGGAGGTGGTGGTCCTCCAGGAGGCGTGCCCGGTGTATTTGGAGTGCCCGGAGTACCCGGGGTATTTGGTGTATTTGGAGTGCCGGGGCCGCTAGGACTTGGGTTAGGACCCGGTGTTACACCGTGAGGACCGCCTTCGCCTGGGTTAGCACCCGGAGCCGTACCCGGCTGGTTCTCTTCAGTTTCACCAGGCTGCGGGCTTTCAGCAGTTCCTTCGGTAGTGCCATTGCTGGTACCGGTAGTGCCCCCTGCCTCTTGGTTAGCCTGTCCCTGGTTGCCTTTGCCCTTCTTATGATGGCCTTTGGCGCCACCTTCGTTCTTCTGATGGTTCTTGTTGTTTGACTCAGGAGTCGGTACACCTTTTATGTACATATTGCCTGAATCGTCTATAAGCACACTGCCGAAACCGTCAAGATTATCACCGCTGGTATCACGCAGCTTGAATTCAACGCCGTCCATCGTTTCATTGGCTATAACTTTCTTAAGCTTCATAGCTACTATTTCGTTGCTCGAGTTGCGCACAGCTGTCAGACGGGTAAGTTTTTCGCCCTGGCCGGCCCATGCATCATTGTATTCTCCGGTCTGATCCAGAGTTTCAGCCGTATCAGCACAATCTTCTCTTGCCCGCTCAAGTCCACCCGGACCATTGTAAGCATTCAGGGTAGTAGAATATTGTCCGGCATAATCATATGAAGTATCGGTTGCTTTCTTATCGCTGGCAGGTTTGGTGATAGCTGATTCAAGGGCTGCGAGTGAAGGAGCATCGATTCCTTCGCTGTCGCCCCAAGGTTTGCTGTCGACATACTGCTCGGCTTCGTCGGCATTATTTATGCCGTCTTCAGCCTCTGGGAGAAATGCAGTGTCTTCGAATTTTGCAGCATCGGATGAAAGATCAGTGAAATCAGCGGTATCGCAGTCAATTGCCGCAGTGTCCGCGTTAGCAGAACTGGCTCCTACATGAGGTATGCTAGGCAAATCGCTGCCACCCTTTCCAAGTTCATACGCACCGCCGAGCCCTACTATGGCTATACCTGCAATTGCAAGCGGCTTGCGAATCGTATTGCCTATAAAGGCTCTTACGCCTCCCGGCTCTCCTTCTATACTCATACTTATACTCCCTTGTGCTTCTTAAGCTTTCCCAAACCCTTTTTCTAAGGTTTCGTCAATTATATCAAATTATAGTCATTATGTCAAGCATATTGTATTACGTTTATGCTAAACTTGACATCTCCCCTATAGCAGCCGCTATTCCCCCGTCTGCGGCTGCTATGTCATACCCCTGTTCATATCGGGGGTCGGATATAACACTGGCGACAACAGCTCCGGCTGATTCCAGTCCGGCTACTGCGCTGTCATGGTGCGCTTGAAGCAGCCGGTTATATTCACCAAGCTGCGCCCCATCACGGGTATCAAGCTCATATTCGCCGCCCAGGCTTATCCTGCCGACACCTGCCGGTATAGCACGCTCCAGAGGATGGTTCAGCTTCACGGCAACGACACCGTCCAGACTGCTACGATCAAACCGCATGCCATGGAAATCGCTTATAACTATGGTCAATCCGTCTAAAGCCAGATCCGAAATCTGACCGGGCAATTCGTTGCGGCTACTAGCTCGCAGGGTTTCAGCATTAGCTATATCGCCCCGGCCGGCAAGGTATATGAACGACTGGTCGGTTACGCCGGGCAAAGACTCGTCAATAGAGCCGACCAGACCGACCACGGCAGCATCTTTGATTGCCGTAACCCTGGGGTCTTCTGCTCTGCCGGTCCTGTCAGCAACTATATTTATATGTAGCGGCCGACTCGGAAACACCTGGCTGACGTGTGGTCTATCCAGCGCTTCGCCCATGGCAAAGGGGTCGATATCTGACGGCTCATGCCGAGTTGGATCGAATTCCGCTTCTCCGATATATACTCCGTCATAACCGGTTTGGACACTTCTCCTGACATGTTCGCCATATGCATGGCCTGCATTAGCCTCTAGTGAGGCCAGCGCATCGTGAGTCCTTTGAAGTCTAGCCATAACGAACACTCCTTAAAAAATTGTTATACGAGTATGGATTTGACGATTTCTTCGACTGCGTCGTTAGCGCTGCGTGTAGCAAGCATGCCTACGCGGGCGGTTACGACGAATTCTACCGCTTGCCTTGCTTCGGCTTCGCCGACAGCTTCCTGGCCGCGGATTGCTGCCAGAGTCCTGGCATTGCGTGAAACCTGCTTGGCAATACGGTGAGGTGCTTCCTGGTAGCCTGCTTCTTCCAGGCTCCGGGCGGCGGCTACAACATAGGCAGCGGTTGCCCTTTTAACATCTTCCGGGAAGGCCGTAGCCTGTTCAACACGGTTGCGTATAGCGGTCAAATCATTCAAGGTGACTACCGGCTCAACTGCATCAGGATTAGGAGTCCAGCCTCCGAGAATATGCAATACGGTATCTTCTTTGTCGGAAGCGTTACCATCACCCAGTACGGCGCCGATTGCGTGCCTTGAAGCCGTAGCTTTGGATATAGGGAAGGTACCCTGTCGGCCTTCGGCCGGGTTCATGGTTGAAAATCCGCCGATAAGGCCATTGAGCCTGACTACACCGGCGGTCGTAACGATTACGCCGGATTCCTGGGCACCAAGCATAGCGTTAGTCGCGTGCGGAGCAACACGGCTGATTTCATCGGCCCATATGAACTTCGTGTCGGGATGGATTATCGGCTCGATAGTAGTAGTCTCTACCGTTTCTACCCCGTCAACCTGTTTCTTAACTTCCATATGGCCGCCGACAAGGGCGCGAGCGGTCAGATCGGACAGCGGCGGTATGACCGCCAGATGGCTCTCATCAAGCCCTTCAATAAGCCTGTGGGCATTGCCCGCGAGCGTGGTCTTACCACCGCCCGGCTCACCTACCAGACCTACGTTAGCGCCGGAACCTATTCCGGTAAGCGTCGCTTCCTTGGCCTTTTCTTCGCCAAGCAAGAGATGGTCCAGCTGTTCCATGCCTCGCTGGCCGAATTCCTGGGCTTCAGCGGGACTTGCTATTCTACCTGGTGTAATTATGCTGCTCATATTAAAACTCCTTATTTAACTTTGCTTCCACGAAATGTTAACGGCATATTGCGGCGGTCTTTCAGCAGACGTATCAGCGCTGCAAGCGACAGGATACCGATTATTTTTTCAGGCAATTTGTCATCTTCCTTTTTCTTCTTATCGTGGGAAGGCGCCAAATCACCAGCGACCTGCTGTGCTACATTCTTTTTATCCTGATCTTCCCTGTCAATGTATTCCCCGCCGGTTTTTTCCGCTATGCGCCTGAACTGAGCTGCAGTCTGGGCATCCGTACCCTGGGCTGTGTCAATTACGTCCACCCGGGCATCGACTTCATCAGCCTTATTAATTACGTCGCCGGGAGAACCGAACTCGTTGCCATTCGTGGCTATCACTATGGCAGCGGATTTCTTATCGTCTTCCGTCGAAACCGGATTATTTTTCTCAGCAAGCCTAAGGTCCGCTACGGCCGTGGAGAAAGCCTCGCGCAGCGGCGCGTCACCGAACGGCTCAACCGACGGTACGTCTTCCGGCTTGCTTGGCAGTATCTGGCCGCCTTTTCCTACAAGAGCGGTAGTTTCGACACTGTCCTCTTCGGCAAACTCCTTAGCAATCCTGTTAGTCTCGGCCTCGGCTGTCGGGGCATCACCGTAAGCCGTGGCGCCTGAGCGGTCCACGACCAGTTCCACCTTAGGCTCGTGCGGACCGGGCTGGCCGGTGCCAAGCCAGGCATACGCGTTGGCTGTGGCGGTTAAGGCAGCTGTAAGGGCAAGCGTAGATACGGCTTTTTCGCCGACAAGCTTCAAGCGTGATACCCTGGACGAAGAAGACGGAGCCATGTCCATTTCATTTACATCACCCATTACTTCGGAAACCGGCTCCCTTTCATCGGCAGCCTTACGGGCCATATAATAATCAGTTACGGCGCCGATGGCGTCTCCGCCCGCAATAAAAGGGGCTAACTCTACGACTGTCCTCACAATTTCTGACATGCCCTAGATTATAACATTAGCGTTATTTTTTGTCAACAATATTTTATTGTATATCAGCTGCCAGTTTCTTCTTATCAAAGCAGAAGCCGAACATGCTTCCTTTGCCCTCGGTGCTTTCGAACAGGATACTGCCCCCTTGTGCATCAACGACCTTCTTAGCCATGAACAGGCCCAGGCCGGTACCGTCGGGGCGGGCATTGCGGGCATTTCCCGCCCGGAAGAACTTGTTAAACAGATGTTTCTGGTCCTCTTTCGGTACGCCTATGCCGTCATCTTTGACTGTGAAGTAGACATGGCTCTCATCCTCGGCAACCGTCACTTTTATATGGCCGCCGGAACGCGTGTAATAGATAGCGTTATCTATAAAATTCATGACGACCTGCCTCACCTTTGTTTCGTCCAGCATCAGTTTAGGCAGTTTTTTTGGCCGGTCATACTTGAGCTCTATCTTCTTGCCCTTGGCCGTCTCCGTCAGCTGGTCCAATTCGCCTTTGACTACTTCTCCCAAATCGGCAGGCTGGGCGTCTATGACGAATTTGCCCGTCTTAAGCCGCGAAACGTTCAAAAGATCGGCAATCAGGTAAACCATGCGCTGTGAACTCACGAAGGCCTGGTTAAGAAGTGTTTGCTGCTGCTTGGTCAATTTGCCCGCATCACCTTCAATCACCATGCTCATGTAGCCTTTTACCGATGTCAGCGGTGTTCTTAGCTGATGTGAAGCCATGCTGATGAACTCATCCTTGGTTTCGTCCAGCTCGCGCAGTTTCTTGTTGGTACGCTGTAATTTTTCCGTGGCGTCGCTGACTTTCTGCTGCAAGGTAACATTGAACTGCTGTATCTCCTCAAAACGTATCGAGTTCTGTATGGCGATAAGCAGCTCGTCCGCGACGATTTCAAGAAGACGCAAATCCTGCTTGTCGTAGACGTTTCCGCTTTTTTTGTCACCGAGTATAAGGTAATACATGGCCTCTCTGGTCATATCGCTTCCCGGAAGCAAGCGCACCAGCATAGCGATGTTATTACGGAAAAGCACGTCCTTTAGCACCTTGTAGTCCGAACCCAGCTCATCGGTCATTACCGTCTTCTTACCTGTCTTTATCAGTTCTTGTTTAAGCAAGACGGCTTCCTGCTCTGATAGATTAAGCTCCCCGGAGCCTATAAGTCTTTCGTGCGCCGTGGGTGTAGCTTTTATCATGACGTAGCAGAACTGGCTTTTCAGGTTGTCCTGAATAACTCTGGTCGTGTGCCTAAGCATTATTCCTAGCTCTATATTCTCTACCACCGTGCTGTTAAGCTCGTCCAGAAACTGCTGAGGCTCATATGCATCCCTGTAAAATACCCTCTTGGTCTGCCTGTCAAAGAACCTTTTAGTAGGAGAAAAAATGATTGCGCTTAAAAGCGCTAAAAATATATAGAACCCCCTCTCGGTAACAGAACTTATTTGGTTGTCCTGTGCCAAAAACGATGAAATGCCAAATATAATTGAACCGTAGACAATACCTATGAATCCTAGCGATAACAGATAAGCTACGCTCCTAGCAATAGTGCGTTTTATGTCTAATAAGCGATGTTTAACTATTGCATAGCCTATAATCCCGGCAAAAAAAGCAGCATAAACAGGACTGAAAGTTATAAAGCTGGAGTTTGAGAAGAGAACGGGAAATATAAAATTAGTTAAAGGAAGAAGAGTAAAGAGCAAGAACATTCCGATAATTACAAATCGAAACTGTAGCTTCTCACGGTCACTTTTAACCTTTAAGTATCTTTTAAATAAATAAGCGGGGCCGGCTAGAAAACTAAGTACAGCATGAGCTAGAAATAAAAGCATGCCCGGGCCGGCGATAGGTGTTATATTTCCGACTGAATCTACTTTAACCCCTGTAAAAAGAAAAGGAGAGAGTGTAATTGCTAGAGTTAAGACGCAAAAGGCGGCAATGTATTTAAGCCTTCTAGTAAAGTTAATCGAGGAATCCGGAAAAATTTGTGATAGAAATAAGAAAATGGAATTCGACAGAACAACAAAAAACATAGTCATGCGAATAAGAAAAAGCTGATAGTCTCCACTATTTAAAGACAAGTAGCTTACTATGGACCAGCCGGATAAGCTAAGAGCAAGGAGGGCAAAGAGACGGTTTGTAATACTCCGGCTATTTTTTATAAAAACAGTGAGCCCTAATATCAGGTTTACAAAAACGGAAAAGATTAAAATAAAAAGGGTCATTGAAAGATCTTTTTATCTATAAGCATAATCACAATATACCGGAAAATTCTCTTCTGTCCTACAGATAACCTAATCTAACGATTCATCATCAGATTAATCAGTTCCTGCTTGCGCTTTTTATACGCCTGGGATTTAATTGCAGGATTCAGCTGTTCTTCAGGACCCATTAGGAAGCGTCCGGAATTTATCTCCTGTTCTAAAAGAATCTTTTTGGCTGCGTATGCAACATAGAGTCCGGATAACACTGCCGCACCGCCCAATTGAGGCCAGCTTGGCAAAGTTTTTCCTACTTCAAGCAGAGACTCAATCATACGAAGCGGTACATTTTCCAGATTAACAAAATACTTTCCGATTATAGCCCCTAACTCTTTTCTTTCCATGGGAGCATCTGAAAGAATTCGATCTATAACTTCCTGGGGTAAAATACCGTGCAGTATTGGCTGGCGGCTGTCTAAATCGAAGCGTTCTATATCTAACAATATGTCATCGCCATCATCAGTAGCCATTACCACGGGTATCGCCTCTTCTTTCGCTTTTAAGCGCAGGTGGACCTTCATGCGCAGGAAATCCATCTCATCTACTATGATATCGGGCCTGTATCTGTCTAGTATTTCCTTCAGGTTATTCTCATCCAGTCCATTTTTATAGTGCACTTGTTCTAGGAAAGGATCGAGTTCGCTGATTTTTTTAGCTACTATATCCACCTTATGTATAGCGACCTGGTCATAGGAAGCACGTATTCGATTAAGATTTGTCGGGTCCAAGCTGTCCATATCCACCAGTATGTAGCGGCTGCCTACACCTTGCATGAGTAACGAATCAACAACGTTACTGCCGACACTTAGGCCTGCTATAAGAATAGTTTTATTATTTATTAATTTTTTTCTCTCATCTTCAGTTATTAGATTCCTGTTTCTGGAACCGCGGAGTCTTCTTAGATCTTCTGATGGAGGGAAGTGTACAAGTGTTCGATTCCAGGGGAAATACACCCAGTTTCCATATTTTTTAATATTCTCTCCGACAGTTTCGGTTCTGAACGCCTTGTATGCTTCATCATCAGGAATGTCGATGTGCGAGGGTTTTTCTATATGATAAAGCTCTTCCAAGGCTATTTCTATATTGTCAGATACAAATTGAATTGCGTTTTTTTCATGCAAGGCTTTTAGCTTATTTTCGTCTGCCTCTGAATCAAGATCTAAAATAATCGGTTCTTCCCACCCTAATATCTTTTTATTTAATGGTATATAAGTTATTTCTTCACCCATTGTTGTTTACTCCCGCTTTTAAAATGCTCTGCATGCTCATAACCCCATAGTTCTACCAGTGGCTTCACTACCTCACCTACCTCTTTAAAAGTTTCCGTATATTCGGAGCTTTCTTTCGTCAGTTTTTCATGGATTATATCCCGAAGTTTCATCTTAATATTTTCATTTTCAACCACGCCTTTTCTCAACTCTATGTGTATTTTCAGATGCTGGCGGCCCCTGCTGCCATAATCCGAGTGCATACTGAATTTGCCCGTGCTTAGCAAAGAAGCCTCCTGGCCCAGCAAGGCCCTTCTGACAGTGTCCGGATAAATCAAAAATGAGTAATAGCTTACACTGAAATCATCGCGCTCATAGATGTATATGAAAGGCAGATTCCATCTGCCTTTCGCTATGCCCGCCTTTAAAAGCCCGGCTTTTATATCTATTCCGGCCTCAGTCAAGACAGAATATACGTCTTTCTTAGTTATGATACCGCCGTAATCCTTGAGGTTGTATCGGACCAGGGGCAGACCGCTATACGAACTGCATATAAGATTGTTTTCTTCCTGCTCGAAGTAAAAGAGTTCGGGATTATACTGGGCGAAGGTAGGCTGCCTGTGCTTTTCCGGAAAAA
The DNA here is from genome assembly GCA_036278875.1 of Saccharimonadales bacterium (SeqCode). Lineage (GTDB taxonomy): Bacteria > Patescibacteriota > Saccharimonadia > Saccharimonadales > 2-12-FULL-41-12 > JANWLD01. Next base: position 53,946 of record DASUKF010000030.1, read on the forward strand.
TAAGATCCAGTTTGTCATCCTGAATCAGCCGGCGTCTTATATAAACCGACTCAGGAGTTTCATGTGCCAGCGTACCCTGGTCTACAGTACCGTAATGGTTAAGCGAGAACCTGTAGATATCTTCCGGCGCGCTTACATCGATGACATAATCACGGAAGCTTTCACTGAAGGCTTCCGCTGAAAAAACAAAGCCTAGATCATACTTTTTCCAGTCTATTCCTTCCTGCTTGCCGTCGTCTAGAATATCTTTCAAAAAAGGCGCGTAGGCACCGATGATTATCTGATCGAACGAGTCGCCGAGCTCTTTGACGGCATCGATAACGCCCTGTTTATGAATACCGGGAGTAATGATACTCAGGTCGTATCCGGCGCTGTCCGCTATAAGCCTGAGCGCTTCATAGGTAAAGAGCCCGCCTATCCAGGCCCCCATAGGAAAAGCGACAATGTACAGGGTGGTTTTGCTTTGGATTTGAAAATTATTTCTAAGATAAAGATCCGCCATTATGGCGTATTGCCAGTCTTGGGAGGCTTCCCGGGGGAAATAATACGGTTTGCCGGTGGAGCCGGAAGTAGTGGATATCGTCCATCTGCCGCGGCCGAAATCACCGTCCCAGCACATCTGTTCCTTCGGATAAGCACGAAGGTAATTATCCTTATCTATGGTGGGAACCCTGCCCATATCTTCGGCGTTTCTGATAGAAGACGGGTTTATATTATTTTTGGATAAAAAATCCTGGTATGCGGGAACTCTGGCAGCCATTTCATGAAATAGCTTAAGAGCCCTGTTCTGTCCGCGCCTAATGAATAAATCTTCCGGAGAGTTTAACAGGCGTTTTTGTATTACATCTGTATTCCTGTAACCTTTCGGGAGTAAAAACTCGGACATGTTTCTTTTAGAACCTTTATGCTTATCTTTATTGTAGGGTATGTGGTGTGAGTTATCTATAGGATAGCTAGAAAAAATAAAAATGTCATTCCAAGCTTGCATTAGGCCCTTTTCTAGATTTTAATCATAAGGGTAATGGCTAAAATAGCGATAATCGAGGACGACCAGGCAATATCCCAGATGTATCGGATCAAGTTTGAATCCGAGGGGTTTACAGTTGAGACGGCAGAGAACGGCAAGCTCGGATTGGAACTGATTGAACACCTGCGCCCGGATCTGATACTTCTGGATCTGATGATGCCGGAGATGAGCGGCGACGAGATGCTTATCCAGCTGCGCAAACAACCATGGGGCAATATACCGGTAATTATCCTCACCAACGTAGGCGAGCAGGAGATACCGGACGTTGCAAGGCAGCTGGGCGTCAATAAATTCATATTGAAGGCGGACATGACGCCGAAACAAGTTGTAGACCTGGTAAAAACCCAGCTTCCCTAACACCCCTTCGTACCAGCCGGAAGCGTGTTGTGTTGTAAGATATTAGGGTGAAAATCGCGATTATCGGTTTCGGCAAAGAAGGCCGGAGCGCCTATGAGCACTGGAAGAACGGTAATGAGATAACCGTCTGCGACAGCAACGAATCATTATATCTGCCGCCGGGAGTGTCGGCCAGGCTTGGCAAAAACTATCTAAAGGAGCTTGATAACTTCGATCTTATAGTGCGCTCACCGGGAATACACCCCGGATTCATAGAAGAAGCCAACGGAAAAGACATACTGGAAAAAGTTACGACCGTTACCAATGAATTCTTCCGGGTCTGCCCGGCGAAGAATATCATCGGTGTTACCGGCACCAAAGGCAAAGGTACTACGTCGATGCTTATAGCCAAGATGTTAAAAGAGGCCGGAAAATACGTCCACCTCGGCGGCAATATCGGCACACCGGCGCTGGACATGTTAAATGGGACCGGAGACCTGCATAAAGCAGCGCGGCCTATCCAAAAGGATGATTATGTCGTGCTGGAAATGGCCAGCCAGCAGCTGGTAGATTTTAAATATGCGCCGAAAATAGGCGTATGCCTGATGATAGCGCCGGAACATCTGAACTGGCATACCGACCTGAACGATTATTTCACCGCCAAAAAACAGTTGTTCGCCCGTCAAACGCCCGATGATACGGCGGTATACTACGCTAAGAATGACTACTCACGCGACATCGCAGGCGTAACCCAAGGCACTTTGATTCCCTACTACGGCCCGCCGGGTGCTATAGTCGAAAATGACGACATAATAATAGACAACCAAAGCATCTGTTCTACAGATGAAATAGAGCTGCCGGGCGCGCACAACTGGCAGAACGCCTGCGCCGCCGTGACAGCCGTATGGCAGATAAGCCGGGATACGCAGGCAATCAGAAAAGTCCTGACTACCTTTGCCGGCATGGAGAACCGTCTGGAGCTGGTACGCGAACTGGACGGTGTAAAGTATTACAACGACTCTTTCGGTACCACACCTGAAACGGCGATAGTCGCGGTGCAAGCCTTTGAGGAACCTAAAATAGTTATCCTGGGCGGTTCGGACAAAGGTGCCAGCTACGACGAGCTGGCCGAAGTGGTAAAAGGAAGCAACATCCGCCGCGTCTTATTAATCGGCGAACAGGGCGCAAGGATACGAAAAGCCCTGGATAAGGCCGGATTCTCCAACTATGGGCCCGGCGGTAAGGATATAGAAGAAATCGTTAATACCGCCCGACGGGAATCCCGGGCCGGCGACGTGGTGCTATTGTCCCCCGCCTGCGCCAGTTTTGATATGTTTGAGAATTATGCCGACCGGGGCGAAAAGTTCAGATCGACTGTGTTAAAGCTGGGCTAAAACCCTTTTAAGCTGGGCTACCAGCGCCGATTCCGGCTGTAGGACTTCGGCTCCGTATTTATCGGCTATTTCTTTAATCTCTTTCTCTATCCAGTGATAATGCGTACAGCCCAGGACTATGACGTCCGCGCCCTGCCTACAGACTTCGGTGATACGCTCCTGTATGGCGCCATAATCCGCGGAATTGCTTTCTATCAGGTAGACCCAGTCGCCGCAGTCGGGCTCCAGCACGGTTATATGCCTGGCGTTCAGCTCCAGCAGTTCACGGTAGCGGGGACTGTTAAGTGTAGTCGGTGTAGCACAAACAGCGATTATATTCGTTTTTGTCATCTTAGAGGCCGGTTTGACCATAGGTTCTACGGCCACTATAGGCACCTTCATGCGCTCCCTCACCTCTTTGATTATCGTAGTGGTAACCGTATTGCAGGCTACCACTACGGCCTCGCAGCCTTCTGCTTCCAGTTCGCGCAATTTGGGTATTACGAGTTTTAACAACTGCTCGGGGGTCTTATCGCCGTAAGGCAGGTTTTCGGAGTCGCTTTTATAAATTACTTCAATCTCCGGTATCTCTTTTTCTATGGCTTTTGCGACGGACTTGCCGCCTACGCCGGAATCAAATACACCGATTTTTATCATAAAAATATAATAACAGTTGACTGTGTGTTGTATAATTATTTCTGGCTAATGAATAAAATAAAAACTCAGCGTAAGTTAAACATAATAAGCTACAACCTGAAGTATCACCGGGCCAGCAAAGAACTTTCGGGTCTTGTAAGAAAATACGATACCGATGTTTTGTGCATACAGGAATGCTACAGCGAGCAGCTGCCTGACAGAATAAACGGCCTGGTTCTGGCCGAGAAAACCAGATTCAACCGTTTGGGCCTGGCTATTTACTACCGGCCTGAGCGCTTCCGGCTGCAGCAGACCAACAGTTATCCGCTTAAGAAATCCGTCTACGACAAGCTTTTTTCTCCCGCGGAAGAAAGACTGCTGGTAACCAAGCTTTATGACAGCTTGACCCGGCAGGATATCCTGGTGGGCTCGTTCCACGCCACGCATATAATAGCCACTAACCGCGTGAGGCGCCACCAGATAGAAACAGCGCACAACACTCTTAAGAATCTTTCGGAAAAATCCCCGGCGATAATGGTCGGGGATTATAATTACCCGCTGTTTAAAAGGGGCCTGAAGGTCTTAATCGAAAAAACCGGATATGAACTTAGCTTAAGCGATAAACCGACATATTACCTTACCAGAATGATAAGGACACACCTGGACCTGGCTACATCCGTCAACACCCAGATAGAACGCGTGATGACCCTGCCCAAAGGCATATCGGACCATGCGCCCATATTGGTGCAGGCTATCGTCTAATTTCCCGGTGGAGTGCCTGTAGGCCCGGCGATAGGTCGGTATTCCAGGCCGGCATCGTGCAATACCTGCGCGGTAAGTTCATAAAGATGATACGGAAATTCTCTGGGCAATGTCGCCGGGCTGTCTACGGTACCTAAGGTCGGGTACATATCGACCACATTTACGATCAGACAGCCTCTTTCCTCCCTTGCATCCCTGTGTACAGGGTGCACTTCGCCTTCGGTAGTAAGCGCTAAGCCCGCATCATATATTGTAGGGGGAGAACCGTTCCAATCCTGCGTATTTCCATATGTCGCCGGCATTAGATATCCTTGCATACGCCTTCTTCGGACAAGCTGATGCCTACCGCCGTCAACACCGTATTCAACGTCATATCTTAAGAACCGTTCCAAGAATCTAGCTACCTTCATATTGCCGGTCCAAGACAGTATTTCTATAGGTGCGACTTCCGGGAAACCGGCAGCCTGGAGCTGAGCGAAATTATGCCGGTTCCAGCGCGTAGCTCCAGCCAGGCGCTCGTTCATCCTACGGTCTGCCACGGCACGGACGTCAGCTTCTCTTGCCCGTCTTTCGGCTTTGCCGCGCTCAATATCACTTCTAGAAACATAGTTCATAGGTGTAATATTATACACTATATTTGAAAAATAATCAAATCATTTTAATTATGCCTCAAGTTTGCATTCCATAATCCAGTCGCCTCTTTCTTCTAACCATGCCGTGACCTTGAAGCCGAACTTTTCATATAGCGGTTTGGCATACTCTCTGCTATGCGTCTGCAGGCTCAGCCGGGCAAACCCGGCCCTCTTAGCCCAATCCATAGCCATTGAAACTAAAGCCCTGCCCACGCCACGGCGCTGCCACTCGGGCACCACGGCAAGCCTTTTGAGACTTCCTTCGCCGTGCCCGTCGTTTTTCAAACCTATAAAACCTATTACATTACCTTTGTTATCTTTAGCGATGAAGAAATTGCCGCCGGGTTTTATGTAATACGCTTCGATAGCTTTCAAATCGGCCTGGGAATCCAGTATCCGGCCGGCAAACTCATTCTGCCCCGATTCTCTCTGCCACAGCCGTACGTCCAGGTGCAAGCCCGCTATAATGTCAGGCTTGTCTGCACCCGGTTGAAACGCACTAATAGAATATTCTTTGAACATCTTTTTATTTCTAAACTTTAAAATAAGTATAGCAAGTGCTTTGGTTGACCTTAAAACATATTATGTTTATGCTTAGAGCAAATAGAAAAATAAAAACTCCCATAGATGAATCCGCAAGAACCAGCTGCAAACACGTCCGCATCACCAGCCGACACCGTACTTGCCGTAACACCACAGCCTTCGGCTACGATACAGCCTTCCACTCCATCCCCTCAACCTGCAACCGATCCGATAGCCGTACCTCCCCCGGTACAACAGCAACCGCAGGGCGCAGTGACTAGCCTGAATATAGAAGCCCTGCGGGGGTATGAACAGGTACGGATAGCTACTACAACAAGCTCGATCATAAAATCAGACCCTTCGTTAAGGAAAAAACGCATATTGGCAATAATTTTCATATGCACGCTGATACTTCTACTGCCCGGTGTCATAATGCTCTTATTGGTCTATTTGAAAGCCGGAAAGCAGGCCAAGGCGCAAAGGCATGCCGCCAGCGAATCGATGTTCGCAAATTTTGCCCGGACTAATAATTTAAAGCTGCAGGATAACCCGCCATTGCCGTCTGCCGATTCTCATCCAGGACTTTTAGACCAGTTCAGTATGCAGCTCGCCGGTATAGGCCAACATATGCCGGATAGCATGAAAGGTCTGGTATCCGGAGGTGATGTCGAGCCGGCCGTGAGCGGAATACTTGATAACGGGTTGGTCTTTAAGTTAAAACTTGAGCATCTTAAAATCAATATAAGCAAAAACGGTGTCACTGACCCCATGGTAGGTTTGGGGCTTATCCAGCCTGCGGCCCACGGCGCAAATATAGGTGGAGTCAATGTGGGGGTCGGCAATGTATTCACGGACCCTACGGTCCAATTACGCCAACTTAAAAGTGCCGGCAAGGATGAAATTTTCTTTACTGTCACGGTCCTGGGAGATAGTCCTGCCGATGTGACTTCCGTCGGTACAAACCCCAGGAGCGTAACCGTGAACGGCGAATATCTGTACATGACACTTACCGTAGATGTCGGACAAAAACTTATGCCACACATATTAATCACCCCTAAGAAAAACGGTTTCGGCCTGCCTCTGATGCCGGCGCTGGCAGAAAATATAAATCTTGAGGGTAATTTTAACGAATATTTTGACGTCAAAGCGCAAAGAGGATATGAAACCGAGGTACTGCAGATACTTGATCCCAGCGTCATGCAAAATTTCATGAACGACATGTCCGATATCACGATTGAATTCAGCGGCGGACAGATGCGTCTTATGCTGGCAATCAGGCCATATATATCACAGATCACACTTGCCGATGCGACCAGCCGGCTGTACGGCTTGGCAGTAAAGTACAAAGACTGGCTGCAGCATCGCTTTAGCGCGTGGAGTTTCAGCCCGCAACAGGCACCCTATGATTTAACGCTGGGCGGCGTTAATGAAAGCCTGGTAGGACAACACATCAACAGCCTAGGTCCTTCGCATGTCACGTGGATTAACAGAAGCAATGTAGCACCTGATGCCGGTATGGGTGCAACCGACCC
>DASUKF010000031.1:0-2430 GCA_036278875.1 Saccharimonadales bacterium (SeqCode)
AAGCCGGAATTCGGCTTCAAGCCCAAAACCCACATGGAGATAGGTCTGAATAAAGGCTGGATTGACAAGGAGCGCGCGGTCAAAGTGGCCGGCTCCCGGTTCGTTTACCTGAAGGGTGACATGGTCAGGTTGGAGATGGCCTTGATGCAATATGGAATCGACAGGTTGAGTGATGAACGGTTCATCAAGAAAGTCGCTGCCAAAAGTAAGCTGAAGACAAGTACGCGGCCGTTCGTACCGGTACTACCGCCGGCCATGGCCAAAACCGAAGTATATGACGCTACGGCACGTCTGGACAAGGAAGAAACGACCTATAAGCTTGCCGATGATGAACTATGGCTTAACGCCAGCGCCGAACATACGCTGGTTCCCATGCATATGAAAGAGATACTGAATGCAGATGAACTTCCCTTGCGCTATGTCGGCTATACGACTGCCTTCCGGCGCGAAGCAGGCTCATACGGCAAGGACATAGAAGGTATTATCAGGCTGCATCAGTTCAACAAGCTGGAGATGGAAAGCTTCACCACTGAAGAGGGCGGTCTGGACGAGCATATATTGCTGGTCATGCTGCAAAGGGAGCTTTTGGAAGAACTGGGCCTGCCTTACCAGCTTTTGCAGAAATGTACGGCCGATATCGGCGGACCGAATGCCAGCGGCTGGGACATAAACTGCTGGATGGCAGGGCAGGGCAAATATCTGGAAACCCATACGGCAGATTACATGACCGACTACCAGGCCAGAAGGCTCGGGACCAGATACAAAGCGGGTCAGGGCGGCGAAAACAAGCTGGTACATACCAACGATGCCACGGTCTTTTCCGAACGCCCGCTAATAGCGATTATCGAGAACAACCAGACCGAAGACGGCGATGTAAAAGTACCGGAGGCGCTTCAGAAATACATGGGCGGCAGGAAGACCATATGATATCCAATATTCAGATGACAGGCGTACATACCCGTCTGGCATCGGAAGAAGAAGATTATATAGCCAAAAAGATAGGTCCGATGGATAAGTTTATCCCGAAAAGGGCGCGCGAAGCTGTCAAAGCCGAAGTAAAGATAAAACAGCAGAAAAGCAAGGACCAGGCGAAGTTTACCTGCGAGGTAGTCATGCATTTGCCGCACGAGTCGATAACCGTCCATGAGCGGGCTACTACCATATTGGCCTCTATAGACCTGGTAGAAGACAAGCTGAAAAGGCAATTAAGAAAATATAAACAAAAGCATGCCGGCGCCCGCTTGCACCGGCGGCTTGTTTCCAAAATCGTCCGTTATAAAAGAAGATAAGAACCTTAGTTAGATTTAATTAGGCAATCTAAGTTACAATGTATGCTGAACAATCTGACGATTCAGAAATAGGGAGGATATGAAGAAGGTTTTAAAACGCGTACTAGGTGACCCTCAGGTCCGCACGGTAAAAAGACTCAAAAAGCGCGTAGCGGAAATAAACAATCTGGAGGATAAATACAAGAAGCTGTCCGATTCTAAACTGAAAGCACAGACCGAAGTGCTAAAGAAGCGGCTGGAAAAGGAATCCCTGGACGATATATTGCCGGATGCTTTCGCCGTTGTCCGCGAAACGGCCAGAAGAACGCTTGGCCAGAGGCATTTCGATGTACAGCTGGTTGGCGGCATGGGTCTTCACACGGGAGCGGTAACAGAGATGAAAACGGGCGAAGGAAAGACTCTTGTAGCCACGGCGCCGGTATATCTCAATGCTCTTACCGGCAAGGGGGTTCATGTTGTCACGGTCAACGAATACCTGTCACAGCGTGACGCCGGCTGGATGAGCCAGATATATGATTTCCTGGGTTTGTCCGTGGGGGTTATCATAGCCGAGCAATCATTCATTTATGACCCGAAATACGCCAATAGAGAGCACGACGACGAACGTATGCGGCGGTTAAAGCCTTGCACCCGCCAGGAGGCGTATCAGGCCGATATAACTTACGGTACCAACAACGAATTCGGTTTCGATTATCTGCGCGACAATATGGTCCGCGAAGAAAGCCAGCTGCGCCAGAGAGAGCTGAACTTCGCCATAGTGGATGAAGTAGACTCGATATTGATTGACGAGGCCAGGACGCCGCTTATTATCTCCGCTCCTTCGACTGCCAGCAGTACGTCATACCAGCAGTTTGCCAAGGTCGTACGCTCGCTGGAACGCGACAAGCATTATGAGGTCGACGAAAAAATGAAGCAGGTGGCCTTGAACGATGAAGGAATCGACAAGGTAGAGAAAGTGCTGGGTATAGACAATCTGTACGGTACCGGCAATATCCGCACTATTTATCATCTGGACAAGGCTTTGCGCGCTCAGGCGCTTTTCAAGAGGGACAAAGATTACGTAGTTCATCGCGACGGCGAGATAGTTATAGTTGACGAATTCACCGGTCGTCTGTTGCCCGGCCGACGCTATAACGAAGGA
>DASUKF010000032.1:0-14064 GCA_036278875.1 Saccharimonadales bacterium (SeqCode)
CGAATTCTCGCCTTTAATATCTGTTGCCAGCGTCGTAAAGCAAGCCGTGTTGACTATACCGCCGTGTACCGCTTTCTTTGGATGCCAAATCAAATGGACTCTGGCATTTTGGCCGTTAGCGACCGCAAAATAATTGTCATAACTCATAGGAAAGTGTCTTGAGGTCAAATCAGCGCCTCCGGTACTTACTTCCACCGTCCATTTGCCGCCGTTCGCTCCATCCGACCCGCCCGGGGTATCTATTTGGTCAATCCAAAATCGGTTATTGTGTTTGTTGCCGTTGGTATCTACCTCTTGGCAGTCCAGCATATATCCATTACCTTGATGATCACTTGTTCCCGGTCCCAGCTCGTCCCAGCCCGGACAGGGGCTGGCCGGTGCCGTAAGTTGCTCTCCTATAGTAAATGACTTTTGGTTATACCGAGCGTCAGTCTCTATCGTATTGGTGGCAGAGTTAATATGCACTTTGAAAATACGCGCGCTCGGATACAGGGTGGGGTCGCTTAGCCCGGAAGGAGCCGGGCCGTAATTATAGGCTGTATCAACGTTCGAGTTGAGGCGGAATTTAACCCCGTCTATCTTATTGCCGGTGTCGGCATTATACGCATAGACAACTACGCTGGCGAAGTGATTCGCCAAATTATTATCTTGCACGCCCCATCTCGGGGGTATGTTATCAACAGCAGAAGGACAATCAACAGCAAACACTTTGCCTCCAGAGAGAAACAGGCTGAAGCCGACTACCATTACGGCAAATACCGCGAGTTTTGTTATTAAATATTTATATTTTTTAGCCATGCCTAAGTACTAATGCTTATCTAGCATAGATTGTAGCACGTACGGACAAGCGTTCAATATATATTAAGTCGAGAGAGTAATGATTCTAGCAGGGGCCTTTGACGGCATGATCGCGGACCAGGTCGGGACGTGTGTGGGGTATTTTTATGGCTTGAGTAAAAGACCTTTGGCCTAATTTGCTGCCATCTACGGCGCTGTCTACTTTTACGTTAAACGTGATCCACATATGGGTTGTGCCCTTCCGGCTGCAGCGGTAGCGGAGTTTGTTACCATCCCCCCAATACTTACCGAAAGCAACGTCACCGAGCTGGCCTCCATTGGCATCCATGGGTTCGCCGCTGCCGTCGGTAGCTAAAAGCTTCTTTGTTTTACTCTTAATGAGTTTGCTGTGGTTATTAGGCCGCTGCATCTTAATAACTGCAGTGGGGGTCGCACGCGAAACTAGTGGAGCACAAGCGGCGGTGGTCGGCTTAAAGCGCATCCAGGCCTCTATGTCTTGTTTGTGCTTGGCCCCCGGAAAAGCCATATCGTTATGCATAGCCAGCGGCTCGTCTAGCGCCGCATCCACACAATCCTGCGCCTGGTCGCTGGCGGTGGCCTCTGCGGCCGGGTTGTTGGAAGTGTTTACCGGTCCTTCGGCGCCCACGGCATTGGGAAGTGCCAGTCCTATGCCCGTACCAAAGCCTGTCCCTAGAAGAGTTATCTGGCCTATGGCTTTAAGCCTGTCGGCATTCTGCCTCAGGCTGTCGATGCCATTTTGAATGTGTTCAATGCCGTTTCCGACAGCTTCCATGAAGCCTTGCTTCATTGCTCCAAATCTGGATGGTTCTTGTTCGGGCATCCCATAGACTCCGTTTTATAACAATATATTACCAGAATTATGAATAATGTGCAAGTAGTTTTTCAGCAAATTCTAGACGAAGATTTTATAGTCCAGCCTCTCTTTTGCCTGCTTCAAATACTGCCCGAAGTCCGTGCCCGTGTAACTGCCGGAAGTTTGGTCCATATGTACTACCAAAAAGTACGACTCGACCGTACTTTTAGGATCGGCTAAGGAGTTGCTGACCCTTACCACGAACGGCTTGGTCGTTTCCCCTGCTTTAATAGAATTAATCTTCTCCCGGATGGAGGGGTTGTTTATGATTTGTCTAGGCGTATAGGTAGTATCGAACGAACCGGAATGTTCCAGCTCCGGATAAGCCTTTAGCCCGACCCGCGGGTCGTTATGCTCCAGCTTTATGGCCTGGTCAAAAGTAATTTTCCCGGAAGTGATTTTGTTATACAGGTCCGTAATAAAATCTTCGGCATATTTTTTATCGGCGGCTATGGCGGCCGCGTTGCCGAGCTTTGGATCGTGCATTCTATCTTCCGGCAAGGTCGGATAGACCTGTATGTGCTGGCTAAAGTTGGCTATCAGGAACTTGCCTTTGTAAACTCCGTCGTTGTAAGCGCTAAGCTTGGAAAAATAAAGCTGATTCAGCTTGTTCTGGTAGGCATATTTAAATTCGGTCTTTTGCGGCAATGTCTCTTTACCGTATTTATCGGCCAGTTCCTTATCGGTTACGGTTATGCCCCGCTCCTTAGCCAAAGCTTCGGTTAAATATTTGTCAGCTAGAACCTGAGCGGCCTGATGTTCTGTTATCTCCGTATGGTCGCCGATAAGGTCTTTTACTTCTTTTTTATATATCTTATGGCCGGCGGCTTGGGCATAAATTTTTCCGTGCGGCTTGTTAATAAAAATCGCCCATACACCGAAAACTATTACTACTGCCAAAACGGCCAGGAGCCAGGCTTTTTTATTCTCAAAGTTCGGTCTTTTCACAAATGACGGCAGTTTTAGTCTTGGCATACCCTAATTATCCTAATGCTTACACTAGCATTTAATATAGCATGTCTGGGCTTTGCTTAACTAGACAATTGGTTTGTCTCTTTACCTAACAGAGGTCAAGCATAAACATATTCACTGCATCAGCTTAAGCATTTTGTTATATACTTGAACCATTACAGGAAAGCAGATGGGAACAAAAAAACAAGCTAAAACAAATCTTATAGCCGCCATTTTTGTTTTTATTGTTCTGCTTCTGCCAGCTACAGTACATGCGTTGACTACCCTATCCCAGGGCTATTTCGTTCATGATAAGATTTCGCTCGGCTCCATTGTCAGCCTTGACAGCAACTCTTCTGACCAAGTATCGCCTTCTACCAATGCAAATTCCGACAGTATGCTCGGGGTAGTCATAGACAGCGGCAACGCCCTGCTGGCACTTACCAGCGGCAAAGGCAGCCAGATACAGGTCGCTACCAGCGGCACCGCGCAGGTACTGGTTTCCGACATCAGTGGAGATATTAACAAAGGCTCGCACATTACCGCCTCACCTATTAAAGGTGTCGGGATGGCGGCCACCGACAATACCAAGGTTATCGGCATTGCCCAGGACAGTTTGGACAGCGCCGGAGCTACCCAGGAAACCTATACAACCCAGGACGGACAGAAACATAGCGTAAAGGTCGGCCTGGTCCCGGTAATAATAAATGTGTCTTATTTTTACAAACAGCCTAATAAAACTCTCATACCTTCCGCCATACAGAACATAGCCAACGCCCTGGCCGGCAAAAGTGTAAATACCGTGCCTATACTGATAAGCGCCGGAATTTTTATTATTACGCTTATCGTTGTTGTGAGTATAATTTATTCAATGATACACAGCAGCATAATCTCGGTGGGCCGTAACCCCATGTCGCAAACCGCCATATATAGGGACCTGATACAGCTGTCCGTACTTGTCATAGTCATTCTGGGAGTAGCTTTGATATCAATATATATGGTGCTTACGAAGTTCTGATATGAGCGCACTGCAGATAATACTGGTTATAAATGCGCTCCTGATAGGAATCCTGGGGACCATAGCGGCGCGTCATGCTTACGCACACTTCAAGCCGGAACACGATGCGGAAAAACACAAGCCCAAGCAGGATATGCATCTACCGTCTGCGGTCAGGGAAAAGCTGCTGGAAGAGGCTCAGGCAGACTTTCATCTGATGCTGAGGCGTTCCGTCAAAGAACTGGAAAAAGACCTGCAGGATACGACTGCGAAAATCCACGGTACGCTGGAAAAGGAAGGCAACGAGACCATAACCCATCAAATAAAACTCTATCGCGATAAGCTCGCGCAGCTGCAGCAACAGACCGAAGCAAACATTTCCGCCATAGGCCAGGATCTGTCCAGTCATCAGAATACTCTTAAAGCCAAGCTGGCCGAAGAAATGGAAGCTGAGAAAAAACGTCTCCTGCAGCAAATCGATACCAAGCTGGCCGACGCCGTAGGTTCATTCCTTACCGAAACATTGCAGCACAATATTGACCTTGGCGCCCAAAGCGAATACCTGAAAAAAATGCTGGAAGAACACAAGGCCGAAATAGCCAAAGAGGTTGCAAATGAAAATTAAGCTGGACGGCAGCATTTCCTCGCCCCAGAACCTGAAAACACTGGTGCTTGAAATGCGCGATTATGCCGGGTGGTTTTCTAAGAATGAGATAAAAAAACGTGTAAATGCCAAACATTCCACTGACAAGCCGGAGCTTTCCCCTGCCGCTTCCATGCTGTTACATGACTGGGGGCAAAACGGTTCTTTGGATAGAAAAAGTCTGGATGAGCTTATAGCCGCCCTGGAGAACATGGAGGACACGGCTCCAAAAGCGACCATAACATTGGCCGCTCCGCCTGCCGCCGGGCTAAAGAAAATGCTGGTAAACTGGCTCCGCGAAGAGATAGCTCCCGATATATTGGTAACTTTTGATTTTAACTCCACCCTGCTTGGAGGCATGGTGCTCAGGTGCGGCAGCCGGATGTTTGACTGGTCCTTCCGCCGGCAGATACTCGACAGCCGGGCGCAATTCCCGGAGGTACTGAGGAATGCATGAAGACCAGACTTTTCAGCGGCTGGTAGAAGCGGACGGTCTGACCGGAGAGGTCGTGGCATCCAATAGCTTCATGGTCGAGGTCAAAGGCCTGGACGGAGTAAGACTGGGAGCCCAGGTACTATTCGAAGATGGACAGCGCGGGCTGGTACGTGAAGCCTACCGCGACCGGGTAATACTCTTTAATATAGATTCGGAAAAGATAGATCCGGGCACCCTGGCGGTAGTGGAGAATGACGAACTGAGCGTACCAGTCGGCAAAAAGCTGATAGGTCGGGTCGTTTCACCTATGGGTGAGCCGCTCGACGGCAAAGGAGCTTTAAGGGCTACCGCAACGTCCGGTATATTCAACGAAGCCCCTGGCATCATGGCGCGAAGTCCGCTCAATGAACAGCTGGCCACAGGCGTAACAGCCATAGATATGTTCTTCCCCGTTGTGTTAGGCCAGCGTATAGCAATACTCGGGGACAGCAAATCCGGCAAAAGTACCGTGCTTAGCCAGCTGAGCGCCAACCAAGCCGGTACTGACCGTATAGTGGTTTATGTACTTATAGGAAAACGCAAGGTGGATATTTCCGGCCTTTTGGCAGGTTTGCGTAATTCGGGAGCCATGGACCACACTATTGTAGTCCTGGCAGATATATTCGATTCTTTGACGCAGTCATACATAGCTCCTTACGCGGCCTGCGCCATGGCAGAGCAGCTCTGGAACGAAGGCCGTGACGTGATAATAGTCTATGACGACCTGACCAGCCACGCCGAAGCCTACAGGCAACTTTCCCTGCTTCAGGAAGTAGACCCGGGCCGGGATTCCTATCCCGGCGACATTTTTTATGCACACTCCAGCCTCTTAGAACGTGCCGGTAAGCTGAAGAAAAGCGGCAAAACTCTTACCTCCCTGCCCGTGGTAATGACTCCCAGCGATGATATAACCGCATACCTGTCCACCAACATTATGTCCATAACCGACGGCCAGATAATTTTGGATCTCAGCGTGTTCCGCCAGGGCATCAGGCCGGCAGTGAATGCAGGCCTGTCAGTGTCCCGCGTAGGCGGCCAGGCTCAGACCGTGCGGCAGAAAAAGCTTACCGGCAACCTGTTCCAAAGGCTCGCCAAATACCACCAGGCGGAAGAATTCTCGCACTTCGGCGCGCGGCTTTCCAAAGAAGCTACAGTGGATCTTGCTATGGGCAAGCAGATTTATGATGCTCTGAAACAACCGCCCGAAGAATTGCATTCGCTTACAGAACAGCAACTTATCCTGGAAACGATACTTTTGGGCGCCGGCGAATCGGACATAGACATAACCGGGCTGAAAGAATCCGCAAAATCCGCCGCACCTAAAGTAAAGGACGAAAAGGACTTTGACCGGATAGAAGCCGAGCTTCTGAAAAAACATTCCAGCAAACCGAAGAAAACAGAGGAGAAGGCCGAGGAAAAACCTGCGGAACCGGCGGACGAGAAAGAGAAAGAAAAAGAAAAGGCCGAAACCAAGGCGGAGGAGCAGAAATGAGACGTGCCAACGCCATACAGAAAGAAAGCGAACAGATAGGCACCGTCAAAGATTTGACCGGAGTTTTTGAAAGCGTGGCCAGTACCCAGGTCGCTAAAGTCAAAGACAAAGTAACCCTGTCGAAAGAATTCTTCCAGCTGCTCTGGGCGCGCTACAGCTCTATCAGGATTGACCCGGGCTCACGCATAACCAACCGGCATGACGAAGACAATGGCAAGAGTGCCTTCGTGATAATCTCGGCTGAAGCGGGCTTGAGCGGTGATATCGACCTAAGACTAATCGAAACCATGTTACTGGACTATGACGAGAAAGACACCGATATAGTCGTTCTAGGTTCCCACGGTGCAAACCAGCTGATGCAGCGCGGAATTCCTTTCATCCGCTATTTTCAGGTACCGGAAAGCGATAGCTATATAGATGTCGGCCCGGTCATTGAGGCCATTCTGCCCTATTCCTCAATAACCGTTTATTACGAGGAGTACATGTCCCTGGGGGTTCAGGATGTTAAGACGATAGACCTTATATCCAGGATGCGCGATATGAGCGAAGAGATAGATCCGGATGAAGATATCATTAGCGATGCAGACACCATATTCGAGCCGTCGCTTGATGAGATAGCGGACGAGATGGAAGCAACCATGATGACGCTTGCTCTTAGCCAGACCATCCTTGAATCCAGCCTGGCGCAGGCCGCCAGCCGCTTTAACGCCATGGCCGTAGCCAAACAGCACGCTACAGAACTTTTAAGCGATTACCAGCTTGAATTTCACCGGGCCAAGCGGTCCGAGAGCGACCGGCGTATGCGCGAAATCATGGTAGGTATAAAGAGAAAAAGAAGACTCCGCGGAGGCCGCAGATGAGCAAAAATGCAGCCAAGAAGCCCAAATCGAAGGTAACTGACGAAGAAATAGGCGTAATCCACTCCATGAACGGCCTGGTAGTCGAGGTCGAGATACTGGATAAACAACCGGAAAAGAAAGAACTTCTCCTGGTAGAAGATTGTCCGGACGTGTTTTTGGAAGTGGACTTCTTCAGGGACGGCAAGGCCGTATGTATAAACCTGACCAGCAGCCGTGCCTTGCGCTGCGGACAAAAAGTGTTCAGAAGCAATACCAAAGCTACGGTTCCGGTAGGCGCAAAAACCCTGGGACGCGTATTTGACGCCTTGGGCAATCCTATAGATGAAGGCCCGCCCGTCAACGAGAATCGCAAAGTTACCAGCGAAGCCACCGGGACGAAAAGCTACCGCGGCAACCAAAAACTGGAGCTGCTGGAAACCGGCCTAAAGGTCATTGATTTCCTCACCCCGTTCGTAAAAGGCCGCAAGATCGGCATCGTCGGCGGCGCCGGTGTCGGCAAGACGGTCCTGACTATGGAACTTATCCATAACGTTACCCGGGACAAGAAAAGCCTCTCTATATACTGCGGTGTCGGTGAGCGTATCCGTGAAGGTAACGAGCTTTATGAAACCCTTAAGGAAACAGGCGTACTTAAAAATACCGTGATGTTCTTCGGGCAGATGGATTACACCCCCGCCATCAGGGCTATGGTCGGTCCTGCGGCCGCGACGGCGGCCGAATTCTTCCGTGACGAGGAAGGCCGCGACATACTTTTCTTCGTTGACAATATATACCGCCATATCCAGGCCATGACCGAGCTTTCTACCAACTTGGGTCTGATAGCTTCAGAAGGCGGTTACGCCCCTACCGTGTTCGCGGAACTCAGACGCCTGGAAGACCGCCTCAGCTCCACCGAGAAAGGCACCATAACATCGGTCCAAGCGGTATATATACCCGCCGATGACCTGTCAGATCCTGCCGTGCAGGCTATCCAGCAGCAGCTGGATTCGGTGCTGGTACTTTCCCGTTCCGTCGCAGCAAGCGGTATCAGGCCGGCTGTTGACCTGCTAAAGACCACCTCGTCCCTGCTGACACCGCAAATAGTCGGTGAGCGCCACTATCAGCTCGCTGAAAAAGTCCAGTCGATAATGCAAAAGTACGAATCGCTGAAAAATATCATAGCCATAGTCGGTGAAAACGAATTGTCGGCCGCCGACCGGGTCGATTATCAGCATGCCAAGGAACTTATAACCTTTTTCTCTCAGGATTTTTCGGTAGCAGAGCACCTGACCGGCAAACCGGGTGAATATTTTACTCTACAACAGACGCTGGATGGTATAGAGAAAATTCTAAACAGTAACTCCTCGTCCGGCAGTAGCGAAGAAAATGTCAAAGACGATAAAAAGAAAGATAAGAAACAATCGGAGTAAGACTGCATGGGCCATAAGGATGAGGATACGGAGCTGAGCGTAATAGCCCGGGCGCCCTTTCATATATATTATGAAGGTCCTGCCGAAGCGATAACAGCCACCAACAAAGTCGGGCAATTTGATATTCTGCCCGGACACGCCGATTTCTTTTCCATCCTAAGTCCGGGCGACGTAACCATAGATACAAAAAATCAATCCGTGGATTTTCATATATCCAACGGCATAATCGCCGTACGCGACAATGAAGTCATGCTCTTCGTTAATATGTAAGAGCCTATTGCATAATTACGTAGTTGAACTGGCACCCGCCGCTGATAGATCCGTTCATTCCCAGACTGAATCCGGAGCTGCTGACACTTCTTAAATAAGGCGTAGCGCCGGAGCATACAGGTGTAACTACCACATGGGGATAGCCGCTATAGGCAGAACGGAAAACTACACTGGCTACAATCTTCGAGCCGCTACAGTTTCCTGAAACAAAAACCGTACCGGCAGCATCATTACCGCTTATAGTCGCATGTCCGCACGACCCGCTGCCGACCCCGGGGGTCAAACCCGAGGTGATAAAGTGCCCGTTTAGCTGTATGGTCCTGTCTACTGCAAGACTTTGTATATGCAGGTTGTTTACCGTCAGCTGTCCGCCGATTACAAGATTGCCCGTTATATTGACACTGCTGTCAAACGTAGCGGCGCCCTGCAAGCGCGAATTGCCGGCTACCGCCAGGTCTTTCCTCACGTTCAGGTTGGTTACCGTGCCGTCTCCGTTTACATTCAAGTCGCTTATCGAGACTTTTCCGGCCTGAAGCTGTGCCAGGCTGGCATCGGATGCTGAAAATCGTTTGCTGAGGATAAGCTGTCCGGCTATGCTCACGTTGCCGCCTACCTTTACATTGCCGTTGAAACGGGCATTGGGATTGACCGTAAGCTCAACGCCGCTATCTCCTACGGAACTGCGTTTGACGCCAAGTTTGTCCAAAGCGCTCTGATTTATGGTCACCTGGCCCTGGGCCAGCTGGTTGGTCTTTGCCTGGCGCTTGACCACCATAAATATAACTACTGAGTTTATAAGCAGTATGGCGGCCACAACTGCCAAACCGATGAAAGTAGCCTTATGGCTGGGCCGGTATGTACGGCGCGTCCGTTTGCCGGCCACCTTTGGTTTAGGTGCGGAACGAGAATCGTTTGCCGGCTCCTTTTCCGAAGACTCGGTTTCAGCCTTGGGCTGCAACACTTCCGGAGCCGGTGGTTCTTTATTTTGGTCTTTTGGTTTGGGAGATGGTGAATCAGCCATCCGTTATTGCCTTTTCAATTTACTGACAGTATACCGCTTAAGTTAACACCATCCAAATCATTAGAAGATTGACTATTTATCTGGTTTGCAAAAAGCTCCTGTTTCGTCAACAATTAAAGCTATGTTCAGGCGTTTTGTGCGAGGGTTCGCCTTATTGTCAGCAGTCTTATTATTCAGCGGCGGCGTAGTGGCAATAGCACACGCCGATACTATCGAGTCACCGAACTATAAGTTCGACGAAAGCACGCTTGGGCCCGGCGGCATAGTTCCTTCCAGCTCGGCGAATTACCAAGTCATACAATCGGTCGGTGATACAGCCGTGGGCAATTCCGCCAGCGGCGGAAGCGGCCATCAAATCAACGCCGGCTCCCTTACTACCGCCGACCCGTCTTTAGCTTTTTCCATCAATAACGGCAGTCCGACTTTCGGCACTTTCTCAGCAACAGAGACAGCTACAGCTACAACAACTTTTTCAGTGTCTAACTACACTAGCTATGGCTATATAGTCGAAATCGTAGGCGACCCTCCGGTTAACAGCGGGCACACTATTCCGGGGATGCCCACAAGCGGCCCTTCAGCAATCGGCGAAGAGCAGTTTGGCATTAATTTGGTTAAAAATCCTGATTTTTGCGGCGCGGGGTGTGACCTCGGCGCCGACCCGGACCATGGGCAATTCGGCTTTGGCTCGGCGGCAGCTAACTACGACACTCCTAACCAGTTCCGGTTCGTTAGTGGCGAGACTATTGCATCAGCTCCAAAATCTTCCGGGGTCACCACTTACACCATCAGCTACATAGTAAATGTAGGTAATCTAACTCCAGGCGGCCAATACTCTAGTTATCAATCCCTCATATGCGTCGCCACATACTGAAGATGTCTTTTGCTAACAAGTCGCCTATGCTACGCTGAAACTTGAGTGAGGATTAATTCTAGGGGAGATGCATGAAAAAGTTTTGGCAATTCAATTATAGTTTAGCGTTAATCTCGGTGTTGGCACTTAGCTCAATATTATCCTTGCCTTTAGGCGTAAGCGCTTCTAACGATTCAGGTATTACAAGCCTCGTAAGTGTCGGCTCATACGACGGATACAATATATATGCGGGTAGCGACCCATCTGTAAGTAGCGATGGTAGGTACGTGGCCTTTTTAGGAACTGGGAAGGCGACCGATGGTAGCGGTAGAACTATTTCTCAAATTTTCGTCCGTGACACAGCTGATGGCACAACAAAGTTGGTCAGCGCCAATAACAATAACGAGCCTATAGGCGGCGATCATCCAAGTATAAGTAACGATGGACGTTATGTTGCATTTGTATCCTCGGCAACAAATGTAGTTGGTGATGATACAAATGGTATGAACGATGTCTTTGTGAGAGATGTAACTAACGCCACTACGACAAGAGCAAGTGTGGCGTCAGATGGAACTCAGGCTAACAACAACAGTGATGTACCTGAGATAAGCGGCAATGGTCAATATATTATATTTCGCTCTTCGGCCAGCAATCTAGTCTCTGGTGATACAAATAATGCTCAAGATGTTTTTAGGCACGATATGCAGAGCGGGACGACTACAAGAATAAGCGTAAATAATAACGGCGACCAAGCTATTTGCACGGGCGCCTATCTGCACTATAATTGCCACTCTCCCGCAAGTTTGCCAGGCCCAATGAGTAGTAACGGGCGATACATTCTTTTTCAGTCCAGGGCTGATAACCTTACCCAAGTCCATCCTATCTTACTTTCGAATGGTACTTATGACAATGCCAACCAAGTTTATATAAGAGACACTGTAAACAACACTACTACTTTAGTTACCCAAACTTACGACGGAGTCCAATCACGGTATGGTGGAACTGCAGAAAGTCTTACGGATGATGGCAGATACATAGTCTTTGCTTGTTCCTCTAGTGCATATGGCTGTGGTTTTGTTACAGAAGGAGATAACGGCCTCGGTCAAGTATACGTAAGAGACATGGCAACTGGTATCAATACTAAAGTAAGTATAAATAATTCCGGCGTACAATCGAATGCTTTAGCAGGCAGCGGGCTTATATCAAATGACGGTGAAACTATTCTATTTTCCTCAACTGCAGATAACCTTGATACAAGTGATACTAGTGGCACCCCAAATATTTATGCTCGTAATCTTTCAGCACAAACCACTAGTAGGGTAAATCTATCCAATAGTGGCGCTGATGCTAACGGCCAAATCACAAGTATAGTTACCAGCCCAGATGATAGGTTCGTAGCATTCACCTCTCAAGCTACTAATCTTGTTGAGAATAACAACTCCGGTAGTATAAATGTTTTTCTGCATGATAGGTTTCCAGCCCCTCCTACACCCGCTAATCTTGCTACTCTAAGTCCTGCTCAAAACCCGTCTCTTTCCTGGGACGCAGTTTCAGGTGCCGATTCATATAATATATATCGCAACGGGACCAAGATTGGCTCCACGGCCAGCACAACCTATACGGATACCACTGCGCCGGAAGGTTCCGATAATTATTACGTCACCGCGGGCAACTCAGTAGGCGAAAGCGACCCCAGCAACACCGTGAACATATTGGTAGACCGGACAGCTCCGATACCTGGAACCCCCGTCTGGACAGCTAACCCGGTTGCGCTGGGCAATAATACGAGCTTCAACATACCGGCCACCGATGATATGTCAGTTACAGTAGACGTGTCCGGTGTATCCGGCGGTGAGTACTTTGTCGGTACCGATCCTGGCGTCGGTAACGCGACATCCTTAAATTGGGATGGGACGAACTTCACCAGCAATCCGTTTGGCGCCGATCTAGCACCCGGTGTCTATAACGTCGGTATCCGCGCACATGACGCGGCTGGCAACTGGAGCCCTGCTCAAGTCGCCTATCTTGTCGTATACGCCCCGAGCGGGCCGGGGTACATTGTAGGCCAACAGAACCTTACACCTGGTTCTGGCGACACCCTTCCTTGGATTTCAACCAGCCCTAAGGATTTCGCAACTTTCGGCTTCAATGTTAAGTTCACTTCGATAGGTACCGTAGACCCTGCCAGCAAGTTCAATTTTAACTATGTCGAAAAAGGAAACTGCAACAGCCCAAATACACCTGACTGCCGCTCTTTTATTCTGACGGCCAATGACTTCAATTGGTTCGCTATCGGCGGGACAAATAGTTCCCAAGGTTCTTTCCAGGGCACTGCAACCCTTAATATCAATGGTACGGAGTCAAATGTCATATTTAGAGTAGAAGCTATTGATGGCACCCAACTTGACCCCTCCCGGTCTGATAATTTCGTATTGAAAATATATCCTGAGGGGAGCAATGCCGAAACGGCAATACCTATTTATCAAGTTTCTGCCGACTTTACCTCAAGTAGTGGTAATGCAAAGGGTGGAATTCAGATTAAGTAATTCTTTTCCACAGCTTTAAATAATAGTTGACTTAGTATAGCGCTTATGTTACTCTCGCTGTAGTTACTAAAAAATAAACAAAAAACAAAAAGAAAATAAAAATGGTACAACAAGGTAGTTTTACGCGGTTTCTAAGCGGAATTGGAGCACTAGCTTTAATCTTGGTTTTGGCTCTCCAAGTTTTACCGGCCAGTAAGGTCCACGCTAGTCCAATAACAAACGCTAGTTTTACACTTCAGGATGGATCAGGCGGAGATGGCGGCTCATTGCCAAGCGGTACAGTCAACCATTTATTTAATTTTGATATACCTAGTACTTCAAGCGCTGATACAATACAGTTTAAATATTGCACGACGGAAATAGTACCGGGTAGCGGCGGCTCATGTACTACTCCTCCATTAGGTCTTGATGTCAGTGGCGCATCACTCGGCAATGATGCCAGTACCGGATGGACGATTTCAAGTCAAACTACTGATACTGTTACTATAAGCGGTACGGCTATACCAAATTTTTCGGGTTCTAAGACTTTCCGTCTTGATGATGTAATTAACCCTTCGGCTACAAACACAACGTTTTACGTCTACATTGTCACATACAGCGGAGGCACCAGCGGAACGTTAATAGATGAAGGTGCGGCTGCGGCCAGTACGTCCAGTGCTATCAACCTCGAGGGGACTATGCCCGAATCTCTAGTCTTTTGCACCGGTGGTACTGTCAGCGTTGATGTTAATAATGTACCCGACTGCTCTACCGCTACCAGCGGCGATATAGACTTTAACCAGTTGTTCTCGCCTACTGACACGGCTTGGGCTACTTCCCAGATGGCGGCTTCTACCAATGCTACTTCCGGCTATGCTATAACCGTTAACGGGCCGACT
>DASUKF010000033.1:0-33705 GCA_036278875.1 Saccharimonadales bacterium (SeqCode)
TCAATGAGTCCAAGCATGGATTCTGCACCGGCTATGCCCGGAGCGGCAAATACAACATGGCCAGTGAAGTAGGCTTTACCCAGGATGTGATAAGCGGTGCCAACAGGAAAAAGGACAGGGCATACGCCTCAAAACTGTTCAACCGGTCGCTAAAGATAAGCATAGTAGTGACAGCCGCACTTATAGCCTTGTCCAGATTCCTAACCTGAAATCTTTTCCAAGCTTAATAAGCACTTGCAAGCAAAACGTTTGCTTGATAGTGTATATCGAAGTGTGAGCAGATTGATAAAAAAATCCAAGGTAGTAGACAAAGGTCGCCCATCGGGCGATTTTTTAAAGTCTGAAGAGGCATACCTGGTTCTTGAAGACGGCATGAAGTTCGCTGGAAAAGTTCCTGTCTGGCAAAGCGATTCAGCCGCCGGAGAAGTAGTATTCAACACCGGTATGACCGGATATGTCGAGTCACTGACCGATCCGTCGTATTCCGAACAGATACTGACGTTTACGTATCCTTTGATAGGCAATTACGGCGTCCCTGGGGAGCCCTGGGAATCCGGCAAAATATATGCCAAAGGAGCCGTGGTATCCGAGGATATAGAAGCCTGGAGCCATCCCTTGTCCCGCGAATCGTTGCTGCAGTGGTTGAAAGAACAGAACGTACCATTAATATATGATGTCGACACCAGGCAATTGACCCGCCACTTAAGGGCCAAAGGTGTAGTCAACGGAGTTATAACCTCGGGCAGTACTCCTATAGCAAGCTTCGAGCCTAAAAAACCGCTGGTAAGTATAGATAAACCCGAGCTTCATAAGGTACCGGGCGCGAAAAAGACTGTAATCCTACTAGACTGCGGTGCCAAAGAAAACATCCAGCGGAGTCTTCTCCACAGAAAACTTAACGTGTTAAGAGTGCCCTATGATTACGATCTGGGCAAGGAAAAATATGATGGCGTGGTGCTCTCCAACGGTCCCGGCAACCCCTCAGACTACATCAAGGCCATAGAAACGGTCAAAAAGCTTATAAAAGGCGACAGGCCGGTTTTCGGAATATGTCTGGGCAGTCAGCTGATGTCGCTGGCGGCAGGCGCTAAGACTTATAAGCTCAAGTTCGGCCACAGGGGTCACAACCAGCCTTGCATGGATATGACGACCGGCAAATGTTACATAACCAGCCAGAACCACGGCTACGCCGTAGACAAAGCAACCATGCCAAAAGGCTGGGATGTATATTTCTTAAACCTTAATGACGGTTCGGTCGAAGGCATAATTCATAAGTCCAAGCCTTTCTTCTCGGTACAGTTTCATCCGGAAGCCGCGCCCGGTCCTACAGATACCGAATTTTTGTTTGAAAAATTCACGGAGCTGCTATAAATGAAACTGAAGAAGGTACTGATCTTAGGCAGCGGCGGATTGAAAATAGGCCAGGCCGGCGAGTTTGACTATTCCGGTTCTCAGGCTATAAAGGCGATGAAAGAAGAAGGTATAAAGACCGTACTTATCAACCCTAACATAGCAACCGTGCAGACCGACAACCAGATGGCGGACAAAGTTTATTTCCTACCGCTAAACAAACAATACGCCGAGGAAGTCATAAAAAAGGAAAGACCTGACGGCATACTTCTGAGCTTCGGCGGCCAGACCGCGCTTAATCTGGGTCTGGAGCTGGAAGAAACCGGCATACTTAAGAAATACAAAGTAAAGGCTCTGGGCACATCTACAGATTCTATAAGAGTTACCGAGGACCGCGACCTGTTCAAGAACGAGCTTGAGAAAATAAACGTAAAGACAGCATTGAGCGCGGCGACTTATTCCACCCAGGAAGCCATAAAGGCCGCTAAATCCATAGGCTACCCTGTAATGATGCGTTCAGGCTTTTCCCTGGGCGGTTTAGGCTCCGGACGCATAGAGGACGAAAAAGAGCTAGAAAAACGCTGCGATGAAGCTTTCCATAAGGTAAAACAGGTACTTATAGAAGAATATCTCGAAGGTTGGAAAGAAATAGAATATGAAGTGGTCAGGGATATAGATGACAATTGCATAACCGTCTGCAATATGGAAAATCTGGATCCTATGGGCGTTCACACCGGCGAAAGTATCGTCGTTGCTCCTTCGCAGACTTTGACCAATCATGAATACCATATGCTCCGGGAAATCGCCATCAAGACGATAAAGCACCTGAATATAGTCGGCGAATGCAATATCCAGTACGCATTGAATTCCGATACAGGCGAATACCGCGTCATAGAAGTAAATGCCCGTCTCAGCCGCTCCAGCGCCCTGGCATCCAAGGCAACAGGCTATCCGCTGGCATATGTTGCGGCCAAGCTTATCCTGGGCAAGAAACTCCATGAGCTGAAAAATTCCGTAACCGGCAAGACATCGGCCTTTTTCGAGCCGGCGCTTGATTATGTAGCGGTCAAGATGCCCAGATGGGATCTGACCAAACTAAAGAATTCGGACCTTCGCATAGGCTCGGAGATGAAAAGCGTCGGAGAAGTCATGGCGCTAGCCCGCTCTTTCCCGGAGGCATTGCAAAAAGCTATCAGGATGCAGAACACCGGCTGCGACGGATTCACCATACATCCGCACGAGTTCGGCCGCGACTATATGGACGAGATAAAAAACCCGACTTATAGGCGTATTTTCGCCATCTATAAGGCATTTCATGAAGGGAAAAGCGTGGATGGAATAAATCGTCTTAGCAGGATAGATAAATGGTTCTTATATCAGATACATGCAGTGCATGAAACCGAAAAAGAACTAAAAGCTTCTAAATTAGTCAAAAAAGAACTGCTGCATAAGGCGAAGAAGCTTGGTTTTTCAGACAAAGCAATAGCAGTTCTGATTGGTTCCGATGAGGACAAGGTAAGAAAACTAAGAAAACGCTACGGCATAGCACCGTCCGTGAAACTCATAGACACGCTGGCCGGCGAGTTCGCAGCCAAGACCAACTATCTGTATCTGACATACGCCGGCCGCGACAACGACGTGAAACCGCTGGATAAAAGCGTCATAACCATAGGCTCCGGCCCCTATTCCATAGGCTCTTCCGTGGAATTCGACTGGTGTGCGGTAAATACCGTAAAAACACTCAAAAAATACGGCCATAACACAGTGATAATCAATTCCAACCCGGAGACGGTATCTACCGATTTCGATATATCCGACAGGCTGTATTTCGACGAACTGACATACGAGCGGGTGGCCGATATAGCCGAGTTCGAGAAGAATATGCCGATAATAGTTTCCGTAGGCGGCCAGATAGCAAATAACCTGGCGCCGGTACTTGACGCCAAAGGATTCAAGATACTCGGAACAAGCCCCAAGGATATAAACAATGCCGAGAACCGCCAGTTGTTTTCCAGCATGCTGAACAAGCTTGACATAGACCAGCCGGACTGGCAGGAAGTGACCTCGCTCGCAAGCGCCAAGAAATTTGCTAAAAAAGTAGAATATCCCGTGCTTATCCGGCCTTCGTACGTATTATCCGGCGGAGCTATGAGCATCGTTTATTCCGACCGTGACATGAAGCACTATCTGGACAGGGCAACCAAGCTGTCACCTGAACATCCGACAGTGATATCCGACTTCATCACCCATGCCAAAGAGATAGAGATAGACGGTGTAGCGGACAAAGGGAAACTGGTAATCTACGCCGTCAGCGAGCATATAGAGAACGCCGGCGTTCATTCCGGCGACGCTACCGTTGCTCTGCCGGCGCAATATCTGTATCTGGAAACCATCAGAAGGGCTAATCAGATAACCGCCAAGATAATCAAAGCACTTAATATAACCGGGCCTTTCAACATCCAGTTTCTGGCCAAGGATAATGAGATAAAGGTTATAGAATGCAATGTGCGTGCTTCGCGCAGTTTCCCGTTCGTATCCAAGGTTACCAAGCACAACTTCATCGAGATGGCGACCAAAGCCATGCTGGGCAAACTGGAGAAGGGAAAAAGCTATAATACGCTGGATTTAGACTACGTAGGCGTGAAAAGCCCGCAGTTCTCATACAGCCGGCTGAAAGGGGCCGACCCCGTAGCCACGGTAGAGATGGCATCTACCGGCGAGGTGGCCTGTTTTGGAGACGATCTGCTGGAAGCTTTTTACAAATCCTGGCTGGCAACCGATCAGGAGATTACCGGCAGGAATATCTGTGTCAGTCTGCCGGACGAGCATAAATTTAAGTTCATAGACGAACTCCGCGAACTGGACCAGCAGGGCTATAGCCTTTTCGCAACCCCCGGAACTCACAGATTCCTTAAAGAACACGACATAAAATCCAAGAAACTCAGCAAGATAAAGGAGCATAAATCGCGTTCGCTGGCCGACTATATTTCCAAGCGCAAACTGGATCTGGTCATAAGTGTACCGTCGATATCCGAAGACAGTCAGGATGCATACGAGATACGCCGCCTGACCATAGACCACCACATACCTCTGATGACCAATGCCGAAACCGGCAGACTTCTCTTGAAGGCTTTGGGAGAAAAACGCCTGCAGAGGCCTCCTATCAAATCCTGGGACGAATACAACTAAGCCAGAGATTTTATGATGCGGCGCGTCTTTTCAGCCGCCAGGCCCAGATAATACTGCTGGGGGTTCTCGATGATTTTCTTTTCGTCCTCTGTAAATTTTGCCCAGTAACCGGCTATACCGCTGTCAGCAGAAGCCGCTTCATATAAGGACTTATTTTCTGCGAGAGCGGCCTGTGAGATCTTTTTGGCTGCTTCATGGGCCGAAGTATGGCCGTATTTTTCCAACAGGAGATAAAGTGGCTCGGCAGCTACGGCGCCTTTGGACATCTCAAGATTACGCTGCATTGATTCTTCATCAACTTCTATTACTGACATCACCTTGTCCAGCCGAGCAATCATATTGGCCGTTATAGCCGGTACAAGCACATAAAACCGCGAAGATGCGGAATCTGTCAGATCCCGCTGGTGTTCGCTGGCTATGTTAAGATTCGCGTTCAAAGTCTGCGATAGGACCTGCTTGTGCATGCTGGCCACGTTCTCAAAGTTCCAGGGGTTGCGCTTGTGCGCCATGGTGGACGAACCGGCCTGGCCTTCGGCGAACTTCTCCCGTATCTCGGATATCTCGCTCCTCTGCAGATGACGCATGTCATGGCCCAGATTAGACATTATCCCCGAAAGAATAGCGTACTCGTCTATCAGCCTGACGAGCTGCTCCGGCGGAGCGATCTGGGTAGAATATTCACTCGGTTTCAGACCTATCTTGTCCAGGACGGATTCTTCGAACTTGAACGGATCATCCAAAAATACGCTGAGCGCGTTATAAGCACCGACGGCACCGGAAAACTTGCCCTTAAGCTCGCCCGACAAATCACGGAGTGCTCCATACGAGTTATTCAATCTGGAAACATACTCGGCTATGGCGAAGCCGAAGGTTATCGGTACGCCGTGCTGTCCGTGCGTACGTCCTATCTGCGGCGTATCGGCATATTTATCGGCAAGGCCTGCCAGTGTGCCTATCAGATTCTTCAGCCGCGGCAGCACGACTTCCTCGGTAACGTCTTTCATCTGAAGCACCTGGGAGTTGGCAATTATGTCATAAGAAGTCGCCCCGAAGTGCACATAAGGCTTGGCTTCGTCGGAAATACCGGACTTTATAACGTTTATAAGCGCCTTTATATCGTGACGGGTAGTCTTTTCCTCTTCGTAAACCTTATTTATGTCTACCTTGCGGGCCGAAACTTCTATCTCGTCGGCGATTTCCATGCTGCAGATACCGGCCTCTGCCAGAGCATGCGCCAGAGCGCTCTCTATGTAGGCCTGGTAGACTATGCGGGACTGTTCGGATGCATACTTGGCCACCTCAGCGTCAAAATACCTGTTATCCAGTGGATCCACGGTGTTATAGCCGGGATGTTCCGAGGCCGGCAAATCAAATCTCTTTTGCATCAGTCCAGCTCCTTTATAGCTTCATTTACGTTAGCTTCGATTCTTTTAACAATATCGGTTTGCGTCGGTTTTACAAAATCGCGGCCGGTTATCTGCTCATAAAGTTCTATGTATCTGTCAGAGATGTTTTTTACCACTTCGTCGGTCA
The DNA here is from genome assembly GCA_036278875.1 of Saccharimonadales bacterium (SeqCode). Lineage (GTDB taxonomy): Bacteria > Patescibacteriota > Saccharimonadia > Saccharimonadales > 2-12-FULL-41-12 > JANWLD01. The sequence continues at coordinate 6,073 of DASUKF010000033.1, forward strand.
TTTCGGGTATCTCCTGGCCTTCCTGCCCGGAAAACCCATTGTCCATCAGCCAGGTTCGTACGAACTCCTTGGAAAGATGTTTCGGCTTATCGAGCGAGCGGTCTTTGATGAACGCTTCGTAACTGTCCCGATAAAAATATCTGGAAGAATCCGGAGTATGTATCTCGTCTATCAGGATTATCCGTCCGTCTTGCAGGCCGAATTCGTATTTTGTATCGGCAAGCAGAAGCCCGCGCTGCGCGGCCATGGACTGACCCTTTTCAAAGAGGTTCAGCGCAAGCGTGCACATCTCGTCAAACTGGGTTTTTGTAGCAAGACCGCGGTTTATCACTTCTACGGCTGAAATATCCTCGTCATGGCCGGCCTCCGCCTTGGTGGTCGGTGTTATCAGCGGACTTGTGAACAGTTCATATTCCTGCATATCCTCCGGCATAGCCAGTCCGCATAGCTCGCGCCTGCCCGAAGCATACTCGCGCCAGGCATGGCCGACCAGCATACCGCGGACCACCACTTCTACCTTGAAAGGCTCGCATTTATAACCCAGGCTGACATTGGCATCCGGCATAGAAATCAGCCAGTTGGGGGCGAGCTCGCCGGTCGCGTTCAAAAAATAGTCCGCAATCTGATTAAGTATCTGCCCCTTGTACGGGATAGGGCGGGGAAGGATACGGTCAAAGGCCGATATCCTGTCCGTCGCGACCATGACCAGGTATTTATCCTTGATAGTGTAGACATCGCGGACTTTGCCGTGATAAACATCCGTCTGGCCAGGAAAGTCATACTCCGTCCTCTGCAGAGTATTGTTGTGAGGTGTTGGCATCTTATCTACATTATAGCCCACTTCAGCCCTTCTTTGCAGTACAATATACCTAGATGAAGGGAACCATAGGCATAGTCGGCGGCGGCCAGCTAGGCAGGATGTTAAGCGAGCCTGCTATAAGGCTGGGTTATAACGTAGTAGTAATAGACCCCACGCCGGACTGTCCGGCCAGCCAGGCGGGAGCCGAACAGATAGTCGCTGATTATCGCGACGCCGATGCGGTGAAGGAGCTTGCTGAGCGTTCAGATTTTCTGACCATAGAGTTCGAACACATAAACGCCGAAGCCCTGCGGGCTGTAGAAGGTTCCGTACCGGTTAACCCTACCCCGGAAACCATAATCCTGATTCAGAACAAGTACGAGCAGAAAGTCTTCCTGAAACAGCAAGGTTTTCCAGTGGCTGACTTCGCCGAAATAAAAGACATCAAACAGGCCGTAGATCTGTTCAATGAATGGGGCGGCATGATAATCAAGTCCAAGACTGATTCTTTCGACGGCCGCGGCAATGCGCTTATCAGCGACGTTGGCGATATCAAACAAGCCCTTGATAAATTCAAAGGCAAAGAAATCTTCGCCGAGAAAATAGTAGATTTCACGAAAGAACTTGCCGTCATGGTCGCGAAAGACGTCCGCGGCGATCTCCTGACCTATCCGGTCGTCGAAACGGTCCATAAGCGCAATATATGCATTGAAGTTTACGCGCCCGCTGAAATAGACGGGCCTACCGCTCAAAAGGGCCGGGAAATAGCGAAAAAGGCCGTTTCCGAGCTGAAAGGCGCCGGCGTATACGGCGTAGAGATGTTTTTGGATGAGAACGGACAGATACTTATAAACGAAATAGCGCCGCGAGTACATAACTCCGGTCATTACACCATGGACATGTTTGCTCCGTCCCAGTTCAAGCAACATATACTGGCGATTGCCGGAGAAAGGCTGGAAGAACCGAAAGCAACGGCGGAATATTGCTGCATGGTCAATATACTGGGTGAAAGAAACGGTCCTGTAGAGCTGAAAGGTGTCGACGAAGCAAAGAAGATTCCAGGCGTCAGTGTATATATCTACGGTAAGAAACCGACTAAAGTGGACAGGAAGATGGGACATATCAATGCGCTAGCAGGTACAATGAAAGAAGCGAAGGATAATGCTAAGAAAGCAAGGAAATTAATCAGCATTTAGGAGGAATCAAATGGAAACACCTGTCGTCGGCATAATAATGGGCTCCAAATCGGACATGGACGTGATGGACACGGCCGCCAAGGAGCTGGAACAACTCGGTGTCAAATACGAAGTAAGGATAGTTTCCGCTCACAGGACGCCTGATGTGATGGATGAGTATGCTTCCACCGCTAAGAAGCGGGGCCTAAAGGTGATAATAGCCGGCGCCGGCGGCTCTGCACATTTGCCCGGTATGACAGCATCCCATACAACCTTGCCGGTGATAGCCGTTCCCATAAAGCGGAATCCTCATGACCACGAAGCATTGTGGTCTAACATCAAGATGCCTCCCGGAGTACCGCTGGCTACCATGCCGGAAAACGGAGCAAAAAACGCCGCTTTGATGGCCGTGGAGATATTGGCCGTAGAAGATTCGGCATTATCAGAACGATATGCAGCTTATCGCAAGAATATGCACGATGAAGTAATAGCGGACGATAAGGAAATAAATCAGTGAAAACAACTACGGTGCGTGACTGGCTTGCCGAACTTGGAGACAGGACTCCTGCACCCGGCGGCGGCGCGGTTTCGGCCCTGAACGGAGCGATAGCCGCGGCTCAGCTGAAAATGGTCTGCGAATACAGCAAAGACGAAGAAATCAAAACGGAAATTCCTTTTCTAAAGCAGAAAACCGAGGTTTTTCTTAACCTGGCAGAAGAAGATTCCGCAGCTTTTTCAAAGGTAAGCGAGGCTTATAAAAGCAGGGATACGGGAAAAATCGATTCAGCCTTAACCGGTGCTATACAAGTAAGCATAGATGTTATTGATAATTGCGAAGGCCTTCTGTCTTTTTGCGAAGCAAAACATCAGGATTTCAACCCCAAACTGACCGCCGACGTCATCACGGCTCTCGCAAATTTGCGCGCCGCCGTCAGCTCAGCGCAGGCTATGGAGCAAACAAATATAGATGCGATAGAGGTGGGGAAGCCGGAAAAATCGCATGCAGGCACCGAAGTTCTGGAGCGTATAGACAAACTGGCAGAAAAGGTAAGGGCAAAGGAATAATGGCGGAAATCCTGGACGGACGAAAGGTAGCGGAACGTATAAAGGCCGGTCTGGAGGAAAGATTATCGGGCCTTCAAACCAGCCCCAAACTTGCCATAGTACTGGCAACTGATAATCAGAGCACGCTCGCATATGTGCGGATGATAAGAAAAACCGCAGAAGGAACAGGTATGGAAGCCGACATAATCGACTTGGGGCCCAACACGGACCAAAATGCGTTTACAGACAAGATAAAGGCTTTGGCAGAAGACAGCGAAGTAAACGGCATAATAATCCAGACGCCTGTGGCGGACGGGCTGGAGATAGATGAAGCAAGGTCTCTGATACCGCCGGGAAAAGACGTGGACGGCGCGAATCAGCTCAGTGCCGGACGTCTGGCAAGCGGTTTGCCTGCTTTCGCTCCGGCCACGGCGCAGGCCGTAATGGAAATACTCGAGAACTATGATATTCCCCTCAGCGGCAGACATGCCGTAGTTATCGGACGCAGCCGCGTGATAGGCAAGCCGGTAAGCCAGCTTCTGCTGAGCAAGGACGCTACGGTCACTGTTTGCCATAGCAGAACGGTTGATATTTCGTTATTCACCAGGCAGGCTGATATCCTGGTGGCCGCTGCGGGTAAAACCGGGCTTGTCACCAAAGAACATATAAATCCGGTAAAAAACACGGTTGTCATAGACGTCGGCACTAATTTCAAGGACGGTAAAATGACGGGTGACACAGACTTTGAAGGGGTTCGGGATCTGGCAGGAGCCATCACACCGGTACCGGGCGGCGTAGGCCCTGTGACCAATGCAATCCTGTTAAGAAATACTCTGGAAGCTTATCTGAAGCAGAAATAAGATAAAGCAGCTTGAAAAAAGCTGCCAATACTTTAAAATAAGAAGTATCAAGACTTTAATTGAGCGCTATGTATATCACTGAGGACAAGATTAAGGAAAAATGCGCGGTCTTTGGTTCCTATGGAGCCAGTGATGAGGCCTCCAGACTGGCTTATTACGGCTTGTGGTCGCTTCAGCACCGCGGCCAGGAAAGTTCGGGTATAGCCACGTCAGAAGGCAAACACATATATGATTATTCAGATTTCGGTCTGGTAGCCAACGTCTACAGAGAAGAAGATCTTATAAATCTGCCCGGACACATATCCATAGGCCATAACCGCTATTCCACCTCCGGCGGACGCGACTCCGTCTATAACCAGCCTTTTATCAACCGCGACCGCAACTTCGCTTTTGCCCATAACGGCAATCTGCCTCTTACGGACAAGCTGGAATCATTCTTAGCCAAGCACGAAGTGAACGTAGTAGGCCTCAATGATTCCGGAATGATGACGGCGGCTATTGACTTCCACATCAAGCAGGGTTCCAGCCTTCCCGAAGCGATAAAACTCTCCTACCCCCTCTTCCAGGGGGTTTTTTCTGCCGTCGCGATGGACAGGTCCTGTCTGGTGGCCTTCCGTGACAAGTGCGGTATCAGGCCTTTGACCATAGCCAAGCTCAACGGAGGCTATGTTATAGCGTCCGAGACGTGCGCCTTCGACACTATCGGCGCCGAACCTGTGCGCGACGTCAATCCAGGTGAGATGGTCGTAGTCGACAAAGATGGACTCCATTCATTTCAACTGGAAAAAGGCGAGCAGAAGCTGGACATATTCGAATTCGTCTATTTTGCCCGCCCGGACAGCGTGCTTTTAGGCAAGAGCGTCAATGAGGTCCGTGAAAACCTGGGCCGCCAGCTAGCGAAAGAATATCCGATAAAAGGCGATGTCATAGTCCCCGTACCGGATTCTTCAATACCCGCCGCCCTGGGATATTCCAAGGCAAGCGGCATACCTCTGGAAATGGGTCTGGTCAAGAACCGCTACATCAACCGGACTTTTATCCGTCCTACCAGCGAACTGCGCAAAAGAGACCTTATGCTGAAACTCAACCCTGTAGTATCGACTCTTAAAGGCAAGGATGTCATCCTAGTGGATGATTCGGTCGTACGAGGTACAACGCTGAAACAGGTCGTAACCATGCTGAAAAGCGCCGGGACGCGAAAAGTGCACCTGATGATTAGCTCACCACCCATCCTATACCCGGACTTTTACGGCATAAACACTCCTGATCAGGGTGATTTGATAGCCTCAAGAATGAACAATGCCGAGATATGCAAATACATGGGAGCCGATTCCATAAACTACCTGTCTCTAAAGGGCATGGTCAAGGCGACCGGATTGCCAGCCAAGAATTTCTGCATGTCATGTTTTAGCGGCAAATACCCTATACCTATCGGTAAAAAAGTCAGAGGCATAAATTATATAAATTCCCGGCCGGTAACAAAGCCGATAGTATATAAGAAGATAAATCATACGCCAGCGAAATCCGTGGAGGCTTTCGTATAAGGAATGGCTTCGCCGAGAATAGCTATCCTGGCCTCCGGTAGTGGTACTACCGCCGAATCCTTCATAAAATCCGTTGCGGCAAAAGATGTGGACGGCGAAGTAGTTCTGCTTATCTGCAACAACAGGAAGGCAGCCGTGTTTGACCGCGTGAAAGAGCTGAATGACAAGCTGGGCCTTAACATAAAGCTGCTGCATATAGGGAAAACCAATCACCCGTCGGAAAAAGGCGAAAAAGTGGAATACGGCAGGCAGACGGAAGCCGAAGAGGCAGCCATATTGAAAGCCATGGATGAAATGGATATAGACCTGGTACTTCTGCTCGGATATATGAAACTTATAGGCAAAAGTATTGTCGACAAATACGGCTGGAGAGAGGAATACCAGTCAATATACCAGGGCAGGATGCTAAATACGCATCCCGGCCTGTTGCCGGCCACCAAGGGACTCTATGGCATACATGTGCAGGAAAAGGTCCTGGAAAGCGGAACAGAGGCCGGAAACTGTCTGTTCATAGTAGATTCCGAGTACGACGACGGCCCCGTGATCTCCCAGCACAAAGTAGTGATGATGGCTTCCGATACCGCTGAAGCCCTTTTTGAACGGGTCAAAGCGTCCGAAAAAGCACACCTGGCCGAAGATATTGACAGATTCATAAAGGAACAAAGAGAATACCGGGAGAAATCCCGTGGCTAAGAACGCAATCGTCATAGGCGGCAGCGGCGGCCGTGAACACGCCTTGGCATGGAAACTGTCGCAATCGCCGCAAGTTGAAAAAGTATACATAGCGCCCGGCAACGGCGGAACTTCGTCAGTTGGTGAAAATGTCGATATAAAACCTGAGGAAGTCGATAAACTCATAAGTTTCTGCCGCGAAAAATCCATGGATCTGATAGTCATCGGTCCGGACGACCTGCTGGCAAGCGGTTTAGCCGACAAATTCAGAGCCGCCGGATTCGCAGTGTTCGGCGCAAGCAGGAATGCGGCGCGTATAGAATCATCCAAGGCTTTTGCTAAAGATATGATGAAAAAAACCGGAGTGCCTACTGCAAAATACGAAACATTCACCGTTCGTGACGAGGCCATACGCTACGCTGAAAAACAAAATTACCCTTTGGTAGTAAAAGCAAGCGGACTTGCCTTGGGCAAGGGTGTGCTTATCTGTGAGAATTTTGAAGAAGCCGGAAAAGCCATAGACCTTATAATGGTAGAGAAAGCTTTCGACTCAGCAGGTGATACGATAATAATAGAAGAATTCCTGGAAGGGATAGAGGTATCATTCCATGCTATAAGTGACGGAAGTAACTATGCGGTCTTTCCGCCCAGCCAGGACCATAAGCAGGTATTTGACGGTGACAAAGGTCCGAATACCGGTGGTATGGGTGCTTTCGGACCGGTCGCCTGGGTTTCAAAACAGCTGGCAGACGAGGTTGATAAGGACATCATAGCCCCTATCTTAAAGGGGCTTGAAAGGGCTGATAGCTCATTTGTAGGCTGTTTGTATCCCGGTATGATGATAACCCGGGACAGGGCAAAAGTACTTGAGTACAACGCCCGTTTCGGCGACCCGGAAACACAGGTATACATGCGGCTTTTGGACTGCGACTTGTTTGAGATTCTATATGCCTGCGCTACAGGCAAGCTTGACCCGAAGGGCCTGAAGTGGAAGGATGGCTTCGCCGTTACGGTAGTAATGGCTTCAGGCGGCTATCCGGGTAATTATGACAAAGGTATTGAGATACATGGCATAGAGGAAGCTGAAAAGCTGGACGGCGTATTGGTATTCCATGCCGGCACCGCGCTTGAGGGTGGCAGGCTGACTACGTCCGGGGGCAGGGTGCTCAACGTAACGGCACACGCTGCAACATTGGATGAAGCCATCACAAAAGCTTATGAGGGCGTAAGTAAAATAAGCTTTGAACGCGCCCATTACCGCAAGGACATCGGCCTAAGGGAAGTTCCTGAATTTATAATTCCTGATTGAGTCCGTCGAAAAGGGCAGAAACCGATCCCTGTTCGAATATGGCCTTGACTGCATCGGCTATCAGGTCGACGACAGATATTACCTCCAATGATTTCAGCTGTTTGCTTTTTTCCGGAAGCGGCAGCGTGTTGGTAACGGCTAAGTGGTCTATAGGTGATTTTTCAATACGTTCTATTGCAGGGTCGGAGAACAATCCGTGTGTAGCGGCGGCGGAAACCGATTTCGCACCGCTATCCATCAGCAGTTGTGCCGCGGCGCACATAGTACCGGCGGTGTCTATCATATCGTCGATTATTATGCATCTTTTGTTTTTTATATTACCGATTATATCTATGGCTTCGGCTTCGTTTTTCTTAAAGCGCCGCTTGTGTACTATCGCTATCTCGGCATTCAGCCTGGATGCATAGCGCTCGGTCAGTTTGACTCTGCCCGCGTCCGGTGAAACGATAACAAGTTCTTCGCCTTTGAATTTGTCCTTTATATGCTCAACCAGTGCCGGGAGAGCTATCAGATGGTCAAAGGGACCGTTGAAGAAACCCTGTATCTGACCTGCGTGCAAATCGACGCTGGCTATCCTGTCAGCGCCAGCGGCGCTGAGTATATCAACTACCAGACGAGCGGTTATAGGCTCGCGTCCGGCAGATTTCCTGTCCTGCCTGGCATAACCGAAGAAGGGACAAACCGCCGTGATGTGGCTTGCCGACGCGCGTTTTGCCGCGTCAATGATAATAGCCTGCTCCATCAGAGCTTCAGCTACAGAATCCGTATGGGCTTGAAAAATAAAAACGTCGGCTCCGCGAACCGACTCTTCCAAATGACATTTTATCTCCCCGTTGGCGAATCTTTCGATACCCGTATCGGACAATCCGATACCTAGGCGCTTGGCCACCATCTTTGCTAGCTCCTGGTGGTGGCTTCCGGAGAAAATTTGCAATTTTTTACTGTTGGCAGTATTCACTGGTCCCCCAAAACTTTTTATCTTTCTATGATTCTAACATAGCCGGTACTTGGAATAAATACGCGTTCATTTTATAAATACAGGTCTTATTGTTTTGCAGATAAGGGTAATAAAAGATAAGCTATAGTTAAGAAATGGCGAAGAAACTTTCTTATCACAAAAGTGTAAACTATTCTATTGCCGATCCGGCCAAGGTGCTGGCACAGAAAAAAGCCGCTGAAACAGCCGGCAACATGCCGTTCGGCTTCAAGGAAGTGCCTGGCAGCAGGGGCGAGTCCGCTTATGTCTTTGATATGGGCGAGAGCTACGGCGCGCTTGTCCAGGAGGGGCTGGGAACCAAAAGCCTGATTGCCCAGAGCATATATAAAGACACCGGGGTGTCACATTTCGCCGCCATAGCAAAGGATACCGTAGCTACCTTCATAAACGACCTGATAAGCGTAGGTGCTACGCCTGTCGTAAGTAACGCCTACTGGTCATCCAGCTCATATGACTGGCTGGAGGATAAGAAGCTGACGGAAGATTTCATTAACGGCTGGAAAGAAGCCTGTGATGAGGCCGGGATAGTCTGGGGCGGCGGCGAGACCCAGTCGCTAAGCGGGGTCGTAAAAGACGGAGTGCTGGAATTTGCAGGATCTGCTTTCGGAGTCATCAGCCCGAAGTCGGAACTGGTACAGGAATCAAACTTAAAATCAGGCGATGCCATCGTTCTTTTAGAATCAAGCGGAGTCCATGCCAACGGCATCAGTCTTACCCGGGAAATCGCAGAAAATCTTAAAGATGGATATCAGACGAAACTCCCATCGGGAGTAACCTACGGCGAAGCCTTGCTTGCACCCACGCATCTTTACTCTGCAGTCGTAAGAAAGATGTTCTCCGAAGGTTTGGATATACACTATCTTTCCAATATTACCGGCCACGGCTGGCGTAAGATAATGCGGGCCACGGCCGGGTTCAGTTATATCATCGACGAGGTTCCACCTGCTCATGAGATATTTGATTTCGTAGCTGAAAAAAGCGGCAATGATGAGAGAGAGATGTACGGCAATTACAATATGGGGGTCGGATACGCGGTATATCTGCCTCGGGCAGACGCCGAAAAAGCCGTAAACATAGCTAAAGAATGCGGACTTAAAGCCTGGATAGCAGGCAGCGCGGAAAAAGGCACTAAAAGGCTTTTAATCAAACCGAAAGATATTGTTTTTGAAGGTAATAGCCTATCCGTCAGATAAATATTTAGTGTAAAATAAGAAGTGATGATTCTCAGCTTTAACGGAGTTAGCGCGGCAAGTGATTTCCGTTTGGACAGCCTTTTAGCTGAACTTAAGAAAACACAGCCTGACATCAACAAAATATCCGCCGAATTCGTTCATTTCGTTGAAACGGATAGGAAGCTGTCCGCATCCAAGAAAAAAGTGCTTCAAAACCTGCTAACCTACGACACGCCTTATACGGGCACCCGGAGGGGCGAATTATTTCTGGTAGTTCCCCGGCCCGGTACGATATCTCCCTGGTCTTCCAAGGCGACCTCTATAGCTCATAATTCGGCAGTTTCTATAAACCGTATAGAGAGAGGTACGGCATACTATATACAGGCCGGTTCAAAACTCGATAGGGCCAAGATTTCAGAATATCTGCATGACAGGATGACTGAATCCGTTCTTGAAAACTTTGAGTCTGCCGGGCTTCTCTTCGCGGAAGATACGCCCCGGCCGCTGGTTACTATAGACATTCTAAAAAATGGCAAAGAAGCTCTCAGCAAAGCCGACAAGAAGATGGGGCTGGCACTATCGTCCGAAGAGATAGACTATCTTTATAAGTCTTACTTGGATATCAAGCGCAACCCGACGGACTTGGAGCTGATGATGTTCGGGGTAGTGAACAGCGAACACTGCCGGCACAAGATATTCAACGCCGATTGGATTGTAGACGGCAAAAAACAGCCCAAAAGCCTGTTCAAAATGATAAAAAATACTTATGAGAATTATTCCGGCGGGATAATCAGTGCCTACAGCGACAACTCAGCCATACTGAACGGGTTTAGGGAAGAGCAGCTGGCGATAAACCCAAAGACCGGCTCTTATGAGAACAGTCCCGAACAGACCCATCTGGTAATAAAAGTAGAGACTCACAACCATCCCACCGCAATAGCCCCGTATCCGGGAGCGGCCACCGGCTCAGGGGGCGAGATAAGAGATGAAAATGCCACGGGGCGTGGTGCCCGGGCAAAGATGGGCCTGACCGGTTTTTCCGTATCCGATCTTCATCTTCCCGGCCTGCCTCAGCCCTGGGAAAAGCCTGTCAGCAAACCCGGCAGAATATCCTCTCCGCTTGAAATAATGATAAAAGGACCATTGGGCGGAGCTTCATTCAATAATGAGTTCGGACGGCCTAATACGGCGGGATATTTCAGGACCTATGAGAGTTATCAGAGTCCGCAAGATACGCATAACTTATGGGGTTATCACAAGCCAATAATGATAGCCGGAGGCGTAGGCTCGATAAAGGATTCCCTTACCGAGAAAAAAATTATAAAGCCCGGCGCCAAACTGGTAGTCATGGGAGGACCTTCAATGCTTATCGGCCTGGCCGGCGGAGCGGCGTCCAGCATGGAGTCCGGCGCCAGCGATGCGGAGCTTGATTTCGCTTCAGTACAGCGCGGCAATGCGGAGATTCAGCGGCGTGCCTACGAAGTCATAAATACATGCTCCGGCTTAGGCAAGGACAGTCCGATAGTTACCATCCACGACGTCGGGGCCGGTGGCCTGTCCAACGCCCTGACCGAGCTGGTTCATGACTCCGGCCGGGGGGCGGTTTTTGAGTTAAGGAATATTGACCGGGCCGAACCGGGTTTGAGTCCGATGGAGATATGGTGCAACGAATCTCAGGAAAGATTCGTCCTGGCCATAAACGAAGAAGATATTGAGCAATTCGAGGAGATATGCGTCCGTGAGCGCTGTCCGTACTCCATAGTCGGCGAAGCTACTAAGGATGAACAGCTGGTGATAAACGACTCGCTGTTCTCCAACCAGCCGGCGAATATCCCGATGTCACTTCTGTTCGGCGGGCCGCCAAAGATTACGAAAAGAGTTTCCGGACATGAAGCCGCCGGGCAGGGTTTTGATACTTCTTCGATTGATGTCGGCGAGGCCGTTGAAAGAGTACTTCAAGTACCCTCCGTGGGAAGCAAGAAATTTCTTATTACCATAGGCGACAGAAGCGTCGGCGGGCTGATTGCCCGCGACCAGATGGTAGGTCCGTGGCAGGTTCCGGTAAGCGACGTAGCCGTATCGGCTACGGGTTTTACGGGCAAGACAGGCGAGGCCATGGCAATGGGGGAAAGAACGCCCCTGGCGATAATAAACGGACCGGCATCGGCTCGCATGGCTATAGGCGAAGCCCTGACAAACATAGCGGCTGCCCGGATAAGCAAGCTATCCGATATAAAACTGTCAGCCAATTGGATGGCGGCATCGGGAGACGAATCACAGGATTATGAGCTGTATAGAACAGTCAAGGCAGTAGGCGAAGAATTCTGTCCCGGACTGGGTCTTACCATACCGGTAGGAAAGGATTCTCTGAGCATGAGGACGGTCTGGCAGGAAAAAGGCAAGGATAAGGCCGTAACATCGCCGGTGTCGCTGATAATAAGTGCCTTCGCACCCGTGACCGACATAAACACTACTCTTACGCCTCAGCTTATCGATAAACCGTCACTGCTGGTGTTTATTGACCTGGCGGAGGGCAAGACCCGTCTTGGCGGCTCGGCGCTGGCTCAGGCTTATTCTCATATAGGAAATGAAGTGCCGGATGTAGATAGTCCGGAGGTAGTAGGTGAATTTTTCAAGGCTTTGCAAGAGCTGAACAACAAGGAACTTATTCTTTCCTATCACGACCGTTCCGACGGGGGACTGCTTGCCGCACTGGCCGAGATGACATTCGCCGGACGCATCGGTGTGGATGTTGACTTGTCCGGACTATCCGGTTCCTCCGTTGAAAAGCTTTTCAATGAAGAATTAGGCGCAGTACTGCAAATACCCGAGGACAAGGAACCCGAAGTAATGGAAGTCCTATCAAAACTGAAGGTTCATAAAATAGGCGCACCGAATAAGTCGGGGAAGCTGGTCATAATGAATGAGGGAAAAACCATATTGGACAGAAAACGCTCTGAACTGGAGAAACTGTGGTCGCAAACCAGCTACCATATACAAAGATTACGCGACAACGCCGACTCCGCCGACGAAGAATTTTCCCTGGCTGAAGACGACAAAGACCCGGGAATAAACCCCAAGATCAGCTTCACTCTTGCATCCAAGCCATACGACAAAAGGCCCAAGGTGGCAATATTGCGCGAACAAGGAGTCAACGGTCAGAACGAAATGGCCGCGGCATTCGATATGGCTGGCTTTACCGCGGTCGACGTACACATGAAGGACCTTCAGGACAATAGGCTCAAGCTGGAAGACTTCTCCGGCCTGGCGGTATGCGGCGGCTTCTCATACGGCGACGTACTTGGAGCCGGACAGGGCTGGTCTAAGAATATCCTTTATAACGAAAACTTAAGAACGCAGTTCGAATCATTCTTTGCCCGCAAAGACACGTTTACTCTGGGTGTTTGCAACGGCTGCCAGATGCTTGCAAGCCTGAAAGAGATAATACCCGGTGCGCAGCATTGGCCAAAATTCCTGAAGAACCGTTCCGAGCAGTTCGAAGCCCGCTTCATAAGCGTGAAAGTAAATGAAGGTCCGTCCATATTCCTAAAGGACATGCAAGACTCCGTACTACCCATAGCGGTAGCCCACGGGGAAGGGAGGGCCGTGTTTGAAAATGAATCCATCCTGGATAATTCGATAGCGAATAAACTGGTCCCGCTGCAGTACGTAGATAACTTCCACAAGCCCACGGAAACTTATCCTCTCAACCCTAACGGCTCCATTCGTGGCATAGCTTCGCTTAGCTCGGACGATGGAAGGGTCCTGATAATGATGCCTCACCCTGAGAGGTCGTTTTTGACTTATCAGAATTCATGGCACCCTAAGGACTGGCCTAAGCAAGGCCCCTGGCTCAGGATATTCCAGAATGCACGGACATGGGTCGGTTAATATGCTAGGCTAGAAAAGTGGTAATCAAGAAAGCTAAACAGATTCAGAAGCGTATAAAAAGGATGGTAATCCCGGACGATTATCATCGCCTTACCTTTAATGACGCTCAGCCGGCGCTTGACTATATACAGTCATATTGGCACAAGCTGGAAAGGAATCATCCTAAGGATGAAGGTAATCTGATAGGCCTGCCGAACCCTTTTCTTGTCCCATCGTTTGAGGCCGGACATGAATTCGACTACAACGAGCTCTACTACTGGGACAGCTATTTTATGGCGCAGGGGCTTTTAGATGAAAAACACAAAGAGCTTGTCTTAGGCATATTGGATAACCTGACATATCTCTACAAAAGATTCAGCATCATACCTAACGCCTCCAGGCTCTATCTGACCAGCCGTTCACAGCCGCCGTTCCTGACAAGCTTTATCTGGGATCTTTATGAAGCATACGGCATGGACAAGAAATGGCTTAAGAGCAACATGAAGGTCGCCGAGCAGGAATACCACACCGTATGGATGGGTACGCAGAAGCCGAATGCCAGACAGGTGCATATGGGTCTAAGCCGCTATTATGACTTCAATTATTTAAACGATATAGCCGAGACGGAAAGCGGTTGGGATATGACGCCCCGCTTCAACCGCAAGGCGCTTAATTATCTGCCTATAGATTTGAACGCACTGCTTTATAAGTATGAGATGGATTTTGCCAGGTACTACGAGCTGATGAAAGATAATTCAGCCAGCCAGAAATGGAAGCACCAGGCGGCCAGCCGCAAAAGGACCATAGATCAGCTGATGTGGAATAATATAAAGTCGCTTTATTTTGATTATAACTATGTAAAAAAACGCCGCGGTACGGTAAGCTCACTGGCCAGCTACTACCCTATGTGGGCCAATATGGCTACGAAAGAGCAAGCGAGAAAACTGGTAAAATCCCTGCGCAAATTCGAGCACGAAGGCGGCCTGGCTACAACGGACACAATACAGCTGACCAAGTTCGTACCCGGCGTGACCATGACGCCTACGCAGTGGGCCTATCCCAATGGCTGGGCACCGCTTCATTATCTGGTTATAAAAGGCCTCGAAAATTACGGTTACCATGAGGACGCCAAACGCATAGCCTTGAAATGGCTCAAGACTAATCTGGATTGGTTCAATGAATACGGCGTGTTTTTAGAAAAATATAACGTAGTGATGCCTAAAACACCGCCGGAGAAAGGGCTGTATCCTTCCCAGACGGGTTTCGGCTGGACCAACTCGGTTTTTACCTACCTGGCCAACAAGTATTTGGAATAAGGCCTGGCGCCTGTCTTTAAGCTACAATATTACTGATGCCCACTTTCGAGGAAGAATACAAACGCCTGAATATCCGTCAGCGCGAAGCCGTAGAAGCTATCGACGGCCCGGTACTTGTAATAGCCGGGCCGGGTACAGGCAAGACCCAGCTCTTAAGCATGCGCGTAGCCAATATCTTAAGAAAGACCGATGTAGACCCCGGCAATATATTGTGCCTGACTTTCACCAATAAAGCTGCCTCGAATATGCGCGACAGGCTGTACAAATTGGCCGGTGCGGACAGCCGCGGCGTGGTTGTCAGGACCTTTCACAGTTTCGCCGGCGAAATAATGAACACTTATCCGGACTATTTCTGGTCCGGAGCCCGTCTAAGCGTCGCTCCGGATGCCCTGCAGCTGGAAATCATACAGGGCATCCTTGCAAGCCTGCCGCTTGATAATCCGCTGGCCAGTACTTTTGCCGGGGCTTTTACCCAGCTGAGCGCGGTACAGGAAGCTTTGAAACTCGCCAAGGAGGCCGGACTGACACCGGGAGAACTGCGCAGGATAATCAAAGAAAACATAAGATATATCGACAAGATAGAACCTTTGTTAACAGACATATTGACTCCAAGCTTAAGCTACAAGAATCTCGCCGGACTTCAGAAAGATATAAACGGGTTGCCACAGCAGGAGCTTGAAGCCGGAAGCCTTCTGCTGCCTTTAAGCACCGCTATAAAAGAAAGCCTGGACTTCGCAGTAGATGAAGATAAGGACAGCGGCAAAACGACTAACACGCGCAAATGGAAGGCGGGCTGGGTACAGACTATAAACGGTAAAAAAGGCATGTATAAGGAAAGAAGCCGCAACGAATGGTGGCTGAGTCTGGCCGATGTATATGAAAGCTACCGCGAGCAGATGCACCAGCAAAATTATTATGACTATTCCGACATGATGATAGAAGTAATTACACAAACGGAAAAAAATCCGGATATGCGCGCGGACTTACAGGAGCAGTTCCAGTATGTGCTGATTGATGAATTCCAGGATACAAATGCCGCGCAGCTGCGCCTGTCCCATCTGATAGCCGACCATTATGCCGCAAATAACAAGCCTAATCTCATGGCAGTAGGCGACGACGATCAGTCAATCTTCGCTTTTAATGGCGCCGAGCTTAACAACATGCTTGGCTTCCGGCGCAGCTACCCGGACACAAAACTCATCGTCCTGGAAGATAATTACCGCTCGGCCCAGGACGTGCTTGATACGGCCCGAAGTGTGATTGAGCTGGCTGAAGACCGTCTTTCAAAAAGAGAAACGGAGATTACAAAAAATCTGGCCGCTAAAAATCCGCCCGAAGGTAAAACCAAGATTGAGCATCTGCGTTATCCGACGCGCCAGCACCAGCAGATTGCCATAGCTAAAAGGGTAAAAGAAATATGGCAGACCGAAGATGGAACCGTAGCCGTCCTGGCTCGGCGCCATGAAAGCCTGAAACAGTTGGCGGGCATCCTGAGAAAAGAAAAAGTGCCGATAGTTTATGAGCGGCAAAGCAACGTACTGGAACATGAAGCGGTAAAACTCGTCTACACGATTGCCCGGGCCGCCGCCGCTATATCGGAGGGAGATAAGAACGCTGTGAATCTGCATATCAGCCATCTGCTCAGAGCACCGATGTGGGAAATCAGCCCAAAGACTCTCTGGCGGCTGGCAGTAGACAATTACAGTTCTCCGGATTGGCTTGCCAGCCTACTGGACAGCGAAGACAGCAGATTATCCGATATAGGCCATTGGCTGGTATGGCTGTCCAGACATTCTCATAATCTCCCTGTAACCATCAGCCTGGAATACATTCTGGGTCTGAAAGAAGGCCAGAAGCTGCAAAGTCCTTTCCGCGCTTATTACCTGAACCTTCGGCCGGTGACAAGTACATATCTGGAAACTCTTTCGGCAGTAGAGCTCCTGCGCGGCCTGGCGAACGAATTTGCCGGAGTAAAAGACGCACATCTGGCTGATTTCGTAAAATTTATCGAACTTAATCTTAATACCGACAGGGTCATCACCGATGAATCCTGGTTCATGAGCGACCAGAAAGCAGTGCATCTTTTAACCGTCCATAAGGCTAAAGGGCTTGAATTTGACAATGTTTTCGTCATCGATATGACAGAAGATATGTGGCGTCCTAAGGCCGGCAGAAGAAAATCGCCTGCGAACTTGAGACTTCAATCATATTTTGACAAGTACGACGACTTCGTCCGCCTGCTTTATGTCGCGGCCACCCGGGCTAAGAGCACACTTATAGCTACCAGCTACTATACTGACAGCAAAGGCGAGGAGATTCTTGCAACACCGCTGCTATCAGCATTGCCGGCATCGATAATAGATGCGCCGGAGACTGAAGACATTGAAGTGCTGGAAGACGATCTTATGTGGCCGGTGCTTGAAAACAGCGACGAAAAAAGCGTTCTGGTGCCGAGATTTGAAAATTTTTACCTTAGTCCGTCCAGCTTGATTGATTTTTTGGACGTAGCAGAATCCGGTCCGCAAAATTTCAAGCAGCGACACTTGCTTAGACTGCCCACAGAACGCTCACCGCAAGGCAGCTACGGTACTGCCATCCATGCCGCTCTGGAGACCGCCCAGCGTCTGATAAACACAAGCGAGCTTAAGCTTGAGCCGGTAATTGACAGGTTCGAACAGGCTTTGATTGAACAGCACATGCTGCCATTGGAATTCGAACAATATCTGGCTAAGGGCGAAGCTCTTTTAACCAAACTTTTTAAAGAAAATCTGCTGGATTTGCCTAAAGGCTCTTCAAGCGAGCAAAGGCTAAGGGATGTATTTATCGAAGAAGCACGCCTGGGCGGCAATTTGGACAGTATATATGAGCTGGCCAAGAATGAACTTATTATCACGGATTACAAGACCGGCAAGCCCTTAAGCAGTTTTGAAACCAAAGACAAGACAAAGACGGTAAAAGCATGGCGACATAGGACCCAGCTTGTCTTTTACAGTCTGCTGGCCAGGAATACCGCGCGATACAAAGGTGTAGGGAAAATAACCGGCCGGATGGTATATCTGGAAGCCGAAAAACAATCCCGGATAAATTTAATCTACGAACCCACGGAAGAAGACCTTGCCAGAATCGCCAAACTTTCCGTCGCGGCCTGGAAGCACATTACCGGCTTGAATTTTCCGGCTACTGATAATTACTCTAAAGATATTGATGGAATCCGCCAGTTCGAAGACGACCTGATAGAAGGCAGAGTCTAGATGTTATCCGTTTACGGGACGAATACCGTAGACAGGCAGCGTGCCATCCGTAAGGGTCACCGCGGTTGACAGGGTATATACCAGCATTGATACGAAAGCCGCCTTCCTGTCCTTATCGTTCTCATATCTGCGGTTAGCAATTTTCACAAGTCTGGGTATATCCACGCCGAATACCTGGGCAACGTTGTTGGTCTTTTCGCGTATCAAACGCTGGTCTACGGTCATATTCTCTACAAAGTTAAGCACAATCGCCACTTCGCGGTGGCCTTCCTTGCTGTCAAGCTCTTTGACTACTTTCTTGGCTCCTGCGGCCACATCTATGATTTCGGAGCCAGCATGGTCTTCATTGGACTGTTCTTTCTGATACTGTTCGTAATTGCTAAAAACTCCGTTCAGTATGCTTCTCATCTCTTCGCTGAATCCGCCGAAAGCATGTACGCTCACAGCTTCCACCGTCTGCGCTATCTGACTTTTATATTTGACAGCGTTGGCAATGTTAAGCGGTGCTTTGTCTATCGCGCCGCAGCCTGAGTTCTTTTCGCCGAAATTCTCGTCGATATGCGCGCCGTAATCTATACCGTAGTGCTTGAACTCGTCGGTTTCGGTTGAATATATGTCCCTTAGTCTGCCTTTTGCTCTGCCGAGGCCTATGCGGGCGACTACGCCCATGGTCAGGCCGCCGCCGAAAACCTTGGCCCGGTTAAGCGATTTTTTCAAAACGTCCATGCCGCGCATCACCATGTTCACGCCGCGGCCATCACCGCAACCGTCATCAGTAATCAGCTGTCCGTTGCTATCCCTGTCGATAGGAACAAGTATCGGCCCGTTCCTAACCTCATCATCTACGACTCCCATAATCTTCGGATTAAGTGGGTCCTTGGGATCTTCCAGACGTTTATCGACCGATATAGGGCCTTCGCCGTATCTGAGCCCTTCGGGGGCCAGAACGTCTACTTCAATTTCAATGACTTTTGTTTCCTGTTCGCTCACCACCACTGCCACTCTATTACCTGTCTCTTCCATTTTTAAACAAACCGAACCAGCCGCTAGCGGTTACGCCGGCTTTGTTCCTTTCCTGATTTATTTATTTATATTCACTCAAACAGTGAACCAATATACTCCTGCATCGAATCAAAATCAAGGTCTAAGCCGCTTCTTCTAAATTCGATTCCCTAGGGATTTCCAAGAATTCTCCGGCGCGAACTGCTGCATTGTCTGATATTTCCTGTCCGGGGCCCTGATTTACAAGAGGGAAAATGTCCGGATATTCTTTAGCAAATTCAACTGCCTTCAGATGCTCGCCGTCTACGGTCATTCTCTGTCCGTCGCCCATAAAGGCATAATCCTCATCGCCCAAAGTTATTTTAGCTTGTTCCTTAACTGCAAGTTCCGGCTCTGCAGACTCATTTGCGGCAGGCTGTACGATACCGATTTCCAGGCTGGACGGCGGCGAGGACCTGCCCCTGAAAATCCTTTTCAGTAAGCGATGACCGGCTTCCATAGCGAGGGGCCTGCCGATTATTTCAGCATTTCCGCTTGTCCCCTGCAAAGTTTTTTCTTTAGGGACTACGCTGAATGATACCCGGCGCAGGCCTGATTCCGTATCCACTAGAATAACGGAATTAGACACAGCGACACTGCTTACAGACTCAGGTCTGCTCAGGGCTTTTGATTCTCGCGACGTGTGCGGGATAACTTCGTAATCGAATCTTTTCTTCACCGGCATAAGGTTTTATATAATAGTATATTAAGTAACTAAAGTCAATATTTTCTCTTCGAGTGGCGCCTTTTCAATGCCGCTACCTGTAGTCTTACGGAGCTCCGGTCAACTAGAGTCTGGGCATGTTCCAGGCTGACCTGGTCTTTGGCTTCGGTCTTCATTTTTTGAGCCCGTTCCAGCGCCGCTTTGGCTTCGGCCTCGCTGATATCATCGGCGTGGTCGGCCTCGTCCACTATGACACGCAGATTATTGTCCTCCACCTCAATAACACCCCCGTTGGTTGCGAAAAATTCCATCTCGCGGTCCGGGTCCTTGGGTTGTTTGCGGATGCTTATCACGCCGTTTGTAGCCGCTGAAATCAGCGGCATGTGGTCCTGTAGCACACCTATCTCACCCTCTAAAGTCGGCAGAATGACTTCATAGACCTCACCGTCATACTTGGTACCGGTAGCTGTTACAAGGTTAAGATGTATCACTCTATTTTTTCTTCTCGTCCTTAACGTCGCTTATCGGACCCTTCAGATAAAATGCCTGCTCACTCTTGTCATCGTGTTTGCCATCCAGTATCTCGCGGAAGCCTGCTATCGTATCCTTGAGAGAAACATACTGGCCCTTGTTATTGGTAAACTGTTCGGCGACGAAGAACGGCTGGCTTAAGAACCTTTGAATCTTGCGGGCTCGGTAGACGGTCTGCTTGTCTTCTTCGGACAATTCTTCCATACCGAGCATGGCGATAATGTCCTGAAGATCCTTATAGCGCTGCAATACGCGCTGAACTTCACGGGCGACATTATAGTGCTCCTCGCCGACTATTTCGGGGTCAAGTATGGTACTGTTGGAATCCAGCGGGTCAACGGCAGGATATATACCTATTTCGGTAAGGGCACGATTAAGCGAAATTGTGCTGTCCAGGTGCGCGAAAGTGGTAGCCGGAGCCGGGTCGGTGAAATCGTCAGCCGGCACATATACGGCCTGGATAGAGGTAATCGAACCTTCGCGGGTAGAGGTTATGCGTTCCTGGAGTGCGCCCATTTCCTGCTGCAGGTTAGGCTGGTAGCCCACGGCCGAAGGCAGCCGACCCAGCAGGGAAGAGACTTCAGCCCCGGCCTGGGTAAAGCGGAAGATGTTATCAATAAAGAACAATACGTCGTTGCCTTTATCGCGGAAGCCCTCGGCTATCGTCAGGCCGGATAGTCCGACTCGCAGTCTGGCTCCGGGCGGTTCATTCATCTGTCCAAATACCAAAGAAGCGTTCTTGAGGACCCCCGAATCGCTCATTTCGTGATAGAGGTCATTACCTTCACGGGTACGCTCGCCGACTCCTGCGAATACTGAATAACCGGAATGGAACTTGGCGATATTGTTTATCAGCTCCTGAATCAGCACGGTCTTGCCGACGCCGGCGCCTCCGAAAAGGCCTACTTTTCCGCCCTTTACTACAGGTGCGATAAGGTCGATGACCTTGATGCCGGTTTCCAAAATTTCCACTTTGCCGGATTGATCAATAAGGGGCGGGGGACTCTTGTGTATAGTAGATTTTTCCTTGAACTCGCCGGCTTGGCTGTCTATAGGCTGTCCGGTCACATTGAACATGCGGCCTAGAGTCTTTTCGCCGACCGGTACTTTTATGGCACTGCCGGAGTCAATCACTTCCTGACCCCTCTTCAGGCCGTCGGTCGAACCCAGGGCAATTGCCCGTACAGTGGATTCGCTCAGGTGCTGTGCCACTTCCAGTACCAGCTTGCGTCCGTCAAGCTCAACCTCCAAAGCGTTATAAATAGGCGGCAGTTTGTCGACGCTGAATTCCACGTCCACCACCACGCCTACTATCTGTATTATCGTTCCTTTTTTAATTTTTTCTGTCGTCGTTGGCATTATTCCTCCTAATCTTTCAACGCTTCCACGCCGCCGCTTATTTCAGCCAGTTCCTGGGTGATGGCACCTTGGCGGGCGGTATTATATTCCAATGTGTAATCATCTATCAGCTCGTTAGCATTGTCCGTAGCGTTCTTCATGGCTACCATGCGCATGGAGTGTTCGCTTGCCAGACTTTCCAAAAGGGCCTGCCACAGCTGTGCCTCTATAAGCCTGACTGCCGTATGGTGCAGCACGGTTTCAACATCGGGCTCGAAGTTGCTGATAGCCGGTCCGCGTTCTTCGCTGTCCTCGGCGTGCGCCGGCAAAAGTATCTGATGCTGGGTTATCTGATTAAGCTGGGAGACAAACTGGGTATAAATGACCCCGGCTTCATCAATCTCTTCACCCCGGAAAGAATCTACCAGGGTATTTAATACCGGACGGATATCATTGGCCGTAGGCTCATCGCCGAAAGCATGATATGCGGCCAGCAGTTCGACATTCTGCAGGCGGCGTACATACTGGGCCGCCTTGTTGCCTATGGTTATCACCCGGCTTTTTACCCCTGCTTTCCTGTCCTGCTGTATAGAGCCTGTCAAGAGTTTTAGAACATTCGCGTTGTAGGCTCCGGCCAGGCCGCTGTTGCTCGTTATAACTACGTACAAACGGGTTCTGACCTTGCGCTTTCTAAAAAGGGGCTGTCTTTCTACTTCCGACATTGTGCTAAGGCGCAAAAGCAGGCGGTTGGCCGCATTGCGGTAATCACGACTCCTGGCGGCCTGGGTCTGGGCCTTGCGCATCTTGCTGGCGCTGACAAGCTCCATGGCCTTGGTAATCTGCCTGGTGTTTTTTATGGAATTTATCCGCCGTCTTAGGGTTATGGTATTTGCCATTAGATATTAGCCTTTCGCTCCGGATTTAGCGTCCTTAGGTTTCTTGTCGGTTTTCTTATAGCCTTCGGCCACTTTCTGGGCGGCTTTTATGATTGCGCCGGCCTGAGCATCGGTAGGCTTGTCGCCCGTATTGATAGCCTCCGTCAGCTTGGTATTCTTTTTCAGTTCGCGGAACAAGGCTTCTTCGGCAGCCTTGATTTTATCCAGGGGTATATCGTCAAAACAGCCTTCGTTAGCCGCCAACAGGGCAGAGTACATCTCCCAGATGGCATAAGGTTTGAACTGGGGCTGTTTCAACAGCTCCGTCAATCGCTGGCCGCGCTCTATGGTCTGGCGGGTTTCCGGGTCCAGGTCTGTAGAAAACTGGCTGAAAGCGGCAAGTTCGCGGAACTGTGCCAGTTCCAGCTTCAGACCGCCGCCGACAGCCTTGATAGCTTTGGTCTGGGCGGCTCCCCCGACGCGGGATACACTCAAGCCCACCGAGATAGCAGGACGGATACCCTGATAGAAAAGATTCGTTTCAAGAAATATCTGGCCGTCGGTTATGGATATGACGTTAGTCGGAATATAAGCCGATATGTCGCCGGCCTGGGTTTCTATTATCGGCAGGGCGGTGAGCGAACCGGCGCCTAATTTATCGGATAGTTTCGCTGCCCTCTCCAGCAGTCGCGAGTGCAGGTAGAAGACGTCTCCCGGGTATGCCTCGCGTCCCGGCGGACGGCGCAGAAGCAGGGACATCTGCCGGTAAGCTACCGCATGCTTGGAAAGATCGTCATAGATGATAAGGGCGTGTTTCTTGCTATCGCGGAAGTATTCGCCTATCGCACAGCCGGCATAAGGCGCCAGATACAGCATGGCTGCCGGGTCGGAAGGACCGGTAGCGACTATTATCGTCTGCTTCATCACACCTTCGCGGACAAGCCTCTCCTTTAGCGCCGCTATCTTTGAAAGTTTCTGGCCGATAGCAACATAAACGTTAATGACACCGGTCTTTTGCCGGGCCTGGTTAATCATTGTGTCCACCGCTATGGCGGTCTTTCCTGTCTGGCGGTCGCCGATGATAAGCTCTCTCTGGCCGCGGCCTATGGGAATCAGCGCATCAACTGCCGTAATGCCGGTCATCAGAGGTTCGTGCACGCTTTTTCTGTCCAGTACGGCCGGTGCAGCACGCTCCACGCGGCTTGTCTGAGCGGTCTTGATAGGCTCGCCACCGTCCAACGGATTGCCCAGGGGGTCTACCACTCGTCCGACAAGCTCAGACCCTACGGGGATTTCCAGGACTTTGCCGGTCAGACGTGCTTTGGCGCCGGCCTTGACTTCCAGGTCCTCGCCCAAAAGAACGGCGCCTATCTCTTCTTCGCCCAGGTTGAAGGCGAAGGCCGTTACATTCCGGCCGTTCAGGCCTTCGATATCAATCATCTCGCTGTAACCGCAGTTCCTCAGACCGTAAATCCAGGCTATACCGTCGCCCACTCGGGTAACGATACCGACTTCTTCCATCTCGGGCCTGTTTTTTAGCTCGTTTATCGCCGCCTTTATGTCGTCAGACAGTTCTTTTATTGATAGGTCTTTCACTTATGCTAATCCTTTCCGGAAGTTGTTAGTTGTTTGAATCGGTTAAGCCTGCTTCGAACTGTCAGGTCCAACTGCTGGTTAGCCAGTTCCAGGCGCACTCCGCCGATCATGTTTGCATCCGTTATTTCATTAATGATTATTTTCTTCGCACCAGGGTAAAAGTCGCGTATTTTATCCTTGATTTCTTTGCGCAGCTGCGTTGAAAGAGCATGCGCGCTGACCGCCGTTATTTCAACCACGCCTTTTTCGGCGCGTTTCTGCATGATATCGCGGGACAGGGAAGCAAGCTCGCCGCTGCGCCCGGTCTCAAGCAAAAAAGCCGCTACTTCTTTGCTTAAAGTTTTGCTGTCCACGCCGGGCTTAAGCGTACGCCCGATCAAAAGTTCAGCTATCTTGTGCCTGGGAATCTTCATCGGCCGGCATTCTCCTTAAGAGCTTTGTCAATCAGGACAGAATCTTTTTTGGAATCGATTTTTTCACGAAGTATCGCTTCCGTAGCCTGCGAAACCAGTCCTGCCAGGTCTTTCTCCAGCCGCTTCTTGGCAATCACGGTGTCCTGCTTTATACGGGTAGTAGCCTGGCTTATCATGTCCTCGGCTTTGGCACGGGCCGCGTCTTCGGCTTCCTGGATAGATTGCCGCCCGGTGCTCTGTGCATCGGCGATTATCTTGTCCGCCTCCTGGCGCGCCTCGTGCAGAGCATCGGCGACTTTGGCGTCCATCTCGTCTTTTTCCTTCTGCATCTGTTCGCCCAGCTTGACGCCCTTTTCAATTGTCTCCCTGCGTTCGTTTAAGACTTTTAGTATGGGTTTGAAAGCGAACTTCCTAAGCACCAGAAAAGCCAGCAGGAACGTAATCAGCTGTATCAGAAATGCCTTGCCGTCTACTCCTAAAGCGCCCAGGCCGGATGACTGCTCGGCTCCGAATTGTGTTATGACGTTAATCACTAAACTTCCTAATCTACTTCTTACTTAACGATGAATATTGACGCGAAGGCCAAAAGCCCGAACAGCTCCACGATAGCCACGAAAATCAGGGCCTGGCCCAGAAATTTAGCTGCTTCCGGGTTGCGTCCTACGGCCTGCAAATAATTGCCGCCGATAAGGCCGATACCGATAGCCGGTCCTATGAAACCGCCGCCTATCATCAGGCCTTTGCCGATAATCGCGGTGTTGACTGCGTCTGCAAAAGAAATCATATCTGTCTTTTACTCCTTGTTATTAATTTATTAATTTTGTTAAACATAACTAAAACCACCCCTATGCATTCTCTGTGCTCATGCCTATTGTTTCAGGAACCTCATCCTCGGTCAAGTCATCATGCTCCATCTGATGTTCCTGCGAATGATTGACCGCTATCGCCAGGTACATAACGCTCAATATCACAAAGATATAGGACTGCAGGGCGCCGATACCGAGCTCGATGATAGTAAAGGGCAGGGCGGTGAGGGGCGCCGCTATGTGGCCAAGATATGAAAAAACGGCGATGACCATCTCGCCGATGGCTACGTTCAGGAAAAGTCGCAGGCTAAGGCTGATGACACGCGTCAGGTCGGTGAACATCTCCAGCAGGCCTATGACCAGATACAGCGGATTCTTTGGGCTGCCAACAAAAAAATGGTGCAGGTATCTGCGTAATCCGCCGGACTCTCGTATTGATGCCGCGTAAACCACTATCATGGTGACTGCCGCCATAGCGAAGGTAGCATTAAGGTCGCCCGTGAACGGACGGAAAAGCGGCGTTTCGCCGGTCCTGAAACCCTCGCCGACTATCGGCAGGAGTCCGAGCCAGGTATTGAACAATATGAAGAAAAAGAGCGTAACGAAATACGGTACGTATCTGCGGCCGACTTTCTTGTCATCAAAAGCATTGGTCACCAGGTTGGTTATGAAATCCACGCCTATCTCAATGAACTGGACAAGTCCGCCCTTCGGCCTGGCGGTAACACGGCGGGCCACCCAGATGAGCATTATCGTGAACAGGACTATGCATATCCAGCCGTAAAGTATGGAGTTGGTTATAGTAACGCCGCCTATCTGGAGTACTCCCGCGGGAGCTACATGCACTGCCGGACCGCTGCTCATTTTTTATCCTCCTTGCCGCTGCCGGCACGTACTCGTGCCTCGCGAAGTACGCGGTACAGCACGGCAAAAGATGCGCCTATGGCCAGGATAAGGCCGATAATCGTATAAACCGGCGACGTATCGAAATGCTCATCAAGCTTATAGCCGCCGACCAACGGTATTATCACCACAAACGCCAACTGCCAGCTCATATTCAGAGCCATTACGATAAAAAGATTCTGCTGAAACACCGCCTGGTCATATTTGTTTTTCTGGGTTTTTCCACCCTCAACCTGCGGTGTCGGCTTCGGCACTGCTGTCTTTTTTGCCATCATTCCAGAGCAGTATACCACCTCTGTTGATTTCTATCAATATGAAAACGCCGAAATTGGCATAAAAACATCAAAATGATATAATTACAACACAATGATAACAATCTACTCCACCAGAACCTGCGGTTTCTGCCATGCGGCGAAACAATATCTAGGCGGGCTTAAAGTCGACTACGAAGAAGTAAAGGTCGACGAGATTCCGGATGGCGCGCAGAAACTTTATGAGAAATCCGGCCAGCTGGGCGTGCCGGTCATAGATTTTGACGGTGAAATCATAGTAGGCTTCAACCGCCCCCACATAGACCTGCTGCTCCGCGAAAAGAAACTTATTTAGTCCTTGCGTGTATAGCCCGTAGGCCCTGGCTGTGTGAAACAGCGACAAATCCTTGCGTCTCGCCATTATCGCGCTCGGCAACAATGTCATCAAGTTCCAGGCCGTGCGATAACGGATCGACTTTTTTCTGTCCCTTTAGGAATTCCGCCAGTTCTTCGCTCGGTTCGTGCTTTCCACCGTAGCCCAGCGAAACATCGCCGCGTGGGTATAAGAACCTGTCCCAGCGCCTGCCGTTCAGGTTAGAGCCGGAATTCCGACTTATAGTCAGACTCCTTAGCTCATCACAAACTTCAGCATCATAGCCGACAGCTATCCGCCCTAAAGGAACCGGTTCGCTTAGTCCCTCTCCGCCTGTAAGCCGGTCTATCCGCGCTAGAAGCTCGTCCGATTTTTCCATAACTTCATCAGGCTTGAACCAGCCTGGAAAATCACCTGACTCAAGCACTCCTATTGCTATATCTATCTCAGGGAGCGCTCCTCCATATTGAAGCGCATGGTAAACCCTCAGTTCGCGCGGGCCGAACTTCGCATCCGGCCTGGCTTCTTCAACTATCGGCAAAGTCAGCTCCAGCTCTGCGGCAATCAGGCCGAATGTTGAAAACTCGTCTTCAACCCCTAGCGCCTTGCCGGTAATGAAATGACCTGGAGGGAAGACTCTTTCACTCATAGACGAACAATTATCGCAGAATATTCCATCAATGAAAAATGCTTAAGCAGTCAATTATAAACTTTTATCTTTCATGGTTTCGCTCTTAGCTTTTATGTATGGGCCTGGAGGATTATAAGAACAAGGAATCGGTGGTTTTGGTCTTTACCGGCAACGGCAAGGGCAAGACCAGCGCATCGCTCGG
>DASUKF010000034.1:0-37347 GCA_036278875.1 Saccharimonadales bacterium (SeqCode)
TCCGCCGGCATTACTGATCCGTATCGAATCTCCGGTAGTAGCAGGCTGAAGTAATGCAGTTCCGTTATTGCGGGTCCAGAATCCTACGGTACCACTGGTATTAGTAGTGCTGATTGTGCCGCTACAGGTAAGATTGCCGGTGGCCCCGGCTACCGTACAACCGGTAGCACCACTGCCCCCGGCCAAGTTGATACTAGTGGCTGTATTAGAACCAGGACCGATATTAAGCGCGGTAGTAGCGCCAGCCAATAGATTGAAGGTGGTTTGATTAGTAGTGAGGTCTCCTCCTTGTATCTGTATATCACCGGCAGTAGTAAGGTTGCCCGAATTGTTAACAACAAAGACATTGGCGCTGCTATTAGCTAATTGTAATAGATCGGCTGTACCGGTGTTCTTACCGCGTATTACCGTATCGCTGTTGCTCTGGACATACAGCTCATTGCCAGCCAGAGAGCCGGCCGTGCCTATGCCGACCTCACCATTCTGGGTGTCTACCGTGAAGAGGGGCGTGCTGTCACTGTACTGTACCTGGAAGGCTTTGGTTGAATCTACTCCCGGTTTTACTACCACGCCAGTATTAGTGGTCCCTGCTGGGGCCAATGTAATATTATTGGCTCCTGTGGAGTTTATATTGACTGTATTGGTAGATTGCAATATGACACCTGCTCCGCTACGGTCAAACGTAAGAACGTCATGTGTAACACCGCTGGCATCGAGACCGGACAGGTGAACCGTGTTATTGACACCGGTGTAGTAAAGCTTGCCGGCACTTGCGCCAACGTCGGCGGCCTCGCCGAACAGTAATTGCGCCTCATCACCACTACCATCTGTCCAGTTGCTGTTAATCACTAGTTTGCCAACTCCCGAACCTGAACCACTTGGTGGCCTGATAATTGTCTGTCCGTTTTGAGTATCGACCGTTAACAGAGCCTGATCACCTGTGCCCTGTACCTGGAATGCGGCGGTAGAATCGGTAGAATTCTGGAACAGTATATCTCCGTTAGTGCCAAGTACTACATTATTGCTATTACCACCGGCTCCGAGCCTTAGGGTGCCTAAAGCATCGGTAGCTTCAATGTAATTAGAACCGTCTCTGGAAAAGTACAAGCCGTTACCGTCAGTATCGAAAGTAGCTGAGCCAAGCAATCCATTAACAGTTAGTCCGTGTGAAGTACCGGCGGTACCTACAACTAGACTACCGTCCGTATTGAGTGTAGTAGCTGCGGAGCGGTAGATACTGGTGTCACCCCCGATCTGAATACCAGCCTGGAAGGACGGCCCTATATTGTTGCCTATACAGACTTCTTCGGCAGCCGTCCCCGTTTGGCTGGCGCATATTTGGTCGCCTGAAGATATAGTTTGATCGGCCCAAAAATCTCCCCAAGTACTGAGGTTGTCAGCTACAATTAACTCGCCATCTGTGGTTAGCTGACCGGCGGCGGAACGATAGAGGTTAGTATCAGTCGGATTTGTACCGTCGCCCCACTCTATCGTACCTCCTGCCTGTATATTTAATCTATTGGCCGTGTCACTGATTGTCTTTAGGGCAAGTGCGCTTTGGCTTGTGCTACTTCTTTTCAATAACCCCCCGCCTGAGCTGCCTACAGCAAATAAAGCGTTGCCACTGGAATCTTCGATACGGAATATATCAGCAGTTTGGCCAACAGCCGCTTGTATAACGCCGCCCACACTGCCTGATGCGGCACTTTGGATAGCAAAGTTAGCCGCCGTTTGTATGCTAGTTCCATTCTGTATATAGCTTCCTGACCCGCTGGCGGTGGCAAACCCGCAGTTTGAACTACCCTGTATACAAAGTGTTCCGGATTCATCGGGTAAGAGAATGCTGTTTGCTCCGGTCTGGGTGTCCCAGTCTAAGGTTGAAGTGTTAGCACCTGTCGTTTTGGCCAAAGTACCTGCAGTTAATGCGTAAGGTACTGCGGAGAGTTTAAGCCTGGGGCTCATCTCTCCGTCCCAAGTCGGTGTCGCAGTCTGGGTAGTCCCGCCGATGTTAATCGTCAGCCACTCTTCCTGGCTCCAGTCAATGCTGGGCAGTGCCGTCTGCGAGCCGAGATATACAGACAGGTAGCCATTGACTACTCTGACCCTGTTGTCATTACCGGCAGTAACACCGTTACTGTCATAGTAGGTTTCCGTCCACTGGGCAGTGCCGCCACTGGAAGCGCTGTAGAGTTTGAACTGGGCGTTGTAGAACCCGTCCGGTACCAATGCTCCCGAATTGGAAAGCAGCCTGGCCTGGAAGTTGATGGTGGAAGAGGTGGCGGCCTCTACCCTGTTATGACCGGCCTGGTTGAAAAGCCCCGCTAAGCTGATTGAAAAAACCAAAGCCAACAGAAGCCATAGGTTGGTCAAAAGAAATAGCTTCTTTGGTCTTGATTGTTTGAACATTTTGTTTTTTGTTTTGGTTATTTTTGTTTTTGTTTAATGAGTAAATAACCAGTTCAAATTATGCTACTCGTTCTAACCTGTTGCAACACTTTTCAAGTAAAAAACGAACAAATAATTTAATAAGTTATCCACAGGTATGGCTTACGTTGTTGACTTGTAAACAACAATAATTTCCAACATCAGATGTAAACTTAATCGGAATCGTCATGGTGGGGCTGGGAGGACTTGAACCACCGACCTCGTCATTATCAGTGACGCGCTCTAACCAGCTGAGCTACAGCCCCCTAATTAATAGAGTCCCTCAAAATAAGGAAGTTTCGTGGTGGAGACGCCAAAGCAAGCTTTAGCATCCCCATTGGTGGAGCGTCGGGGAGTCGAACCCCGGACCTCCTGCTTGCAAAGCAGGCGCTCTAGCCAGCTGAGCTAACGCCCCATAAATATCTGGAGGAAAAATACCAAGTTATTGTAGCTTAAAACACCTTATAATCCAACGCTTGAAACTAAAAAATCCCCTGGTTCGGGGATTTTGTTAAAAACCTTGGTAGTGCAATCAACGTCTCGTCCGTAAAAGTGAAGCTATTTCCTCATAGAATAACTATCCTGCTTCAATCAGACAGATACTCGAGGATCGACCATAGCTCAAGTAGTCTATAGAGCTACTTGGCTTGGTAATCTCCCTAGAAAGGAGGTAATCCATCCGCAGCTTCCGCTACGGATACCTTGTTACGACTTAACCCCAATCATCCCCCCTACCTTAGGCCGGGATAAACCCAGATTTCAGGTATTGGTGACTTTCATGGCTTGACGGGCGGTGTGTACAAGACCCGGGAACGTATTCACGGTAATATAGCTGACTCACCGTTACTAGCGATTCCGACTTCAAGCAGGCGAGTTTCAGCCTGCTATCCGAACTGGGACCGGCTTTGATGGGATTTGCTCCCCCTCGCGGGTTGGCTGCCCTTTGTACCGGCCATTGTAGCGTGTTTGTAGCCCAAGGCATAAGGGAAATACTGACCTGACATCATCCCCTCCTTCCTCCCCGTTACCGAGGCAGTCTGAATAGAAAAATTCAACTATTCACAAGGGTTGCGCTCGTTGATGGACTTAACCAAACATCTCACGACACGAGCTGACGACGGCCATGCATCACCTGTCACCTGATTCCCGAAGGCACAGTCTCCTTTCGGAGACCTTCCAGGGATGTCAAGCCTTGGTAAGGTTCTTCGTTTATCATCGAATTAAACAACACGCTCCACCGCTTGTGCGGGTCCCCGTCAATTCCTTTATGTTTTAAGCTTGCGCTCGTACTCCACAGGCGGGATGCTTAACGCGTTAGCTTCGCAACACAGCGGGTCGATTCGCCATACTGCTAGCATCCATCGTTTACGGCGTGGACTACCGGGGTATCTAATCCCGTTCGCTCCCCACGCTTTCGTGCCTTAGTGTCAGTAATATGCCAGTAGCCTGCCTACGCCATTGGTGTTCCTCCTAATATCTACGGATTTCACTCCTACACTAGGAATTCCAGCTACCTCTCATACACTCTAGCTTAGCAGTTCAGATAATGGACATATGGTTGAGCCACATCATTTCACTATCTGCTTACTATGCCACCTACGCAACTCTTTACGCCCAGTAATTCCGGATAACGCTTGGATCTTCCGTATGACCGCGGCTGCTGGCACGGAATTAGCCGATCCTTATTCTTACGGTACCGTCATAATCGTCCCGTAAAAAAGCAGTTTACAACCCGAAGGCATTCATCCTGCACGCGGCGTCGCTCCATCAGGCTTTCGCCCATTGTGGAAGATTCCCTACTGCTGCCTCCCGTAGGAGTCTGGGCCGTGTCTCAGTCCCAGTCTGGCTGATCATCCTCTCAAACCAGCTAATGATCATCGCCTTGGTGAGCTTTTACCTCACCAACAAGCTAATCATACGCAGGCCGTTCCCAAAGCGCCGAAGCTTTACTCCTTAGAGCACATGCGGTATTAGACACCATTTCTGGTGCTTATCCCTCACTTTGGGGTACGTTCCTACGCGCTACTCAGCCGTCCGCCGCTCGACACCCGAAGTGTTTCCGCTCGACTTGCATGTATTAGGCACGCCGCCAGCGTTCATCCTGAGCCAGGATCAAACTCTCCAAAAAAGAATCTGTTCTAGCATCAGTCTAAAACTGACTTACTATTTAAAACAGTTCAATATATCCGCCTAAACCTAAAGGTTCGGCGGTGAACTGACGTTGATTTGCACTATCTAAGTTTTTAACGAGCGCTTTTACAAGAGAAACCAATAGATAACTCCCGAAAAGCTCATAGCATCTTACACTAATGTTTACACTGGTGTCAACGAATAAGCTAAACTTTTTTATTTTTTACGGTTTTAAGGAGCAATTCGGACTCGTCGGACATGATTCCGTCCACACCCAGCTTCACCATCTTTTTCATGGCTTTTTGATTGTTCACTGTCCACGCATAGACATAGATGTTATTTTTATGAGCCAATCTTATAAGACGCTTATTTATACGCGTATAAGAAATCTGAAGATACCTTACCCCCAGTAATCTGATATAACGGATAAATAAGCTGTTGATAGGGCTTAACGCCTTGGCGCTCACGCGGCTAAGGCACAG
This sequence comes from Saccharimonadales bacterium (SeqCode), assembly GCA_036278875.1. Lineage (GTDB taxonomy): Bacteria > Patescibacteriota > Saccharimonadia > Saccharimonadales > 2-12-FULL-41-12 > JANWLD01. The sequence continues at coordinate 5,037 of DASUKF010000034.1, forward strand.
GGACGCCTGCCTGTCATGGCCTCTTAGAAGCTGGTTGGCTTTAAGGCTGCGATACAGACTAAAGGAAGTTATTATCACCCGGTCTTCCGCGCCCAGCCTCTTTATAAGTTTGACTAGGGGGCCTATAGCTTCTCTGGTCTTAACATCTATACTGAACAAAACCTTGGGATAAGCTCTCAAAATATCTTCCAGCTTAGGTATTTCCTGGCCGTCTGGCAGTTTTTGAGCGCGTACCTGCGCATAGGTAAGTTTTTGCACCTTACGGCGCAACTCAAGGCCGCTATGGCGCTTGGTATACCAGTTGTGCGCGCCATGATAACAAAGAACCTGGTTGTCCCTGGTTACTATTACATCTGTTTCAATGAACTTATAGCCTAGTCTGACTGCGCTCTTGAACGCTTTGGCTGTGTTCTCGTAAGCCCCTTCGGCCGCATTACCGCCTCTATGCGCAAACAAGTGCGGTTTTTTAATACTTCGGAAAAGTACTGGCATTTTCTAAAATATTTAATTCGTTTCTTTCTCAGGTGGCTCTTCTTCGTCCCTGTCGACCAGGGCCAAAGAAACTACACGATCTTTATCATTGAGGCGCATTATCCTGACGCCCTGGGTAGCTCTGCCAAGGCTTGGTATATCCTTTAGACCCAGTCTGATGGTCTGGCCGGCTGCAGAAATAAGTATTATCTCCTGGTTATCGTCTCCGGATAGGGTTTTAACACCTATGAGTTTGCCTGTTTTGTCATTTACCACCGCTGAGCGTATACCTACGCCACCCCGTGCATGAGCTGTGAACTGAGCTATCTTGGTACGCTTGCCATATCCGTACTGGCTAATTACAAATATGCTTGAGCCTTCTTCGACTATATCCATACCTATGACTTGATCGCCCGAGCGCAGTCTGATGCCGCGCACACCTCTGGCTACCCTGCCCATAGGCCGGACGCCTTTTTCGTGGAATCTTATTGCCTGCCCTTCGGAAGTAGATATGACCACCTCGTCTTCACCTGTAGTCATACGTATCCATTTAAGCTCATCACCGTCATTCAAGTTAATCGCTATAAGGCCCGAGCTTCTGACATTTCTATATTGATCAAAAGCAGTTTTCTTAACAACACCTTTAATAGTACACATTATGAGGTTCTTGCCGTCAGTTTGTTTATTGATATTTATTACAGCACTTACTGTTTCTTCAGGCTGCAGCTGCAGTAAGTTAACTATGGCCACGCCTTTGGCGTTAAGGTTGGCTGCAGGCACTTCGTAGGTCTTAAGCCTGAATACCCGGCCCCGGTTAGTGAAGAATAACAGATAATCGTGAGTGCTGGCATTCACCACATGTTCGATAACATCTTCGTCCCGGGTCAGCATTCCCCGGCGTCCCTTGCCACCGCGGTTCTGACGCTTATAATCGTCTATGGTGGTGCGTTTTACATAGTTAGCCGCTGTAAGTGTAACAACGACTTGTTCATCCGGAATCAAATCTTCGTCACTCATCTTACCTAATTCGCCGGGTACGACTTTTGTTCTGCGCTCATCGCCGAACTGTTTCTTAAGTTCCAGTATTTCGTCCTTGATTATCTTGAAGATTTTCTTCTCGTCGGCCAGGATTCCTTCGAGCTTGGCTATCAGTTTTAACAATTCAGCAAGCTCGTTCTCGACTTTTTTGCGTTCCAGCCCAGCTAGGGCCCTCAGCTGCATAGCAAGTATGGCCTTTGCTTGTATTTCGCTAAGCTTGAATTTCTTCATCAGATTGGCCTGGGCTTCTTCGGTAGTTTCGCTGGCCCGTATAATCTTTATAACTTCATCTATATGATCCAAAGCGATTTTAAGACCTTCAAGTATATGGGCTCTCTCCTGGGCCTTCTTAAGCTCGTACTGCGTGCGTTTCCTAATAACTTGCTGCCGGTGTTTAATATACTCCTGTATGATGTCCTGGAGGCCCAGTACGCGCGGCTGTATACCGTCTACCAGGGCCAGCATGTTGTAGTGGAAGGTACTCTGCAAAGCCGTAAGTTTATATAACTGGTTCAATAGTTTCTTAGGATAGGCGTCCTTTTTAAGATCGATGACTATCTTTACATTGCCCCTGGCACTCTCATCCCTAATGTCACTGATACCGCTTATTTTCTTGTCCTTTACCAGGTCGGCCATCTTTTCTATCAGGCTAGCTTTGTTCAGAGCATAAGGTATCTCTGTAATAATTATCTGATGCTTGCCCTTATTATTCTCTTGTATCTCTGCTACTCCCCTGACAACGACTCCGCCCTTTCCTGTAGCGAAAGCCGACCGTATGGAGTCTTTACCGTATACGATACCTCCCGTAGGAAAATCAGGGCCTTGGACATATTCCATCAATTCATCGAGAGTAATTTCAGAGTTGTCTATAGTAGCCACTATCGCATCCACTATTTCGCTCAGGTTGTGCGGAGGTATATTGGTAGCCATACCCACGGCTATACCCATCTGACCGTTCAATAGCAGGTTAGGCAGGCCTGCCGGCAATACTTCAGGCTCACGTTCACTGCCGTCATAGTTATCGCGGAAAACTACGGTTTCCTTATCTATATCCTGTAGTAAAGCCGAGCCGGCCCTAGCCATTCTGGCTTCCGTATACCTCTGGGCAGCGGGTGGGTCTCCATCCATGGAACCGAAGTTACCCTGGCCTGAAACAAGCAGATACCGTGTAGACCAGTTTTGAGCCAAACGGACCATTGCATCATAAATGGCCACATCGCCATGCGGATGGTATTTACCCATGACATCACCGGTGATACGGGCGCTTTTTACGAATTTGCCGCCGGGCCTCCAGCCATTTTTTTCCATAGAATAAAGTATCCGTCTATGAACCGGCTTCAAACCGTCTCGCACGTCAGGAAGAGCTCTGGAAACAATAACGCTCATGGAATATTTGAGATAGCTGTCCTCCATGATATCTTCGACAGTCCTGAGCTCAACTTCCCGGGAATGTTCGTCATTCAAAGTCAGCTGATTTTCCAGTTCTTCCTGGGGTTTTTCCGGTTCTTCCATTATTAAATATCCAAATCCTTTACAAACTTAGCATGCGTCTGAATAAAGTTCTTCCTCAGCTCCACCTCTGTTCCCATGAGCTTATTGAATATGGCATCGGCTTTCTCGGCATCTTCAAGGCGTACCCGTATAAGCACACGGTTTTCGGGGTTCATGGTAGTCTCCCATAGCTGTTCCGCATCCATTTCGCCAAGACCCTTGTACCGCTGAATATCGGTAAGGCCTGCCTGTTTTATCTTGTCATCAGACTTGTTCAGTTTCGTTCCGCGGTCCTGGCGTTCTTTTATAAGATCATTTACTATCTGGTCCCTTTCCTCGTCGGAATAGGCATAATGTTTCTTATTGCTGGGAGCTTTTAACAGATAAAGCGGTGGTTTGGCCAGGAACAGATGGCCACCGTCAATGACGGGTCTCATATGGCGGAAGAAGAAAGTTAGCAGCAGAGTACTGATATGACTGCCGTCTACGTCGGCATCAGTCATTATTATCACCCTGTCGTACCTTAGCCCTTCCATACTGAACTGTTCCTCAATCCCTACACCCAGTGCTTTTATAAGAGTCACTATCTCGTTATTAGCCAGCATCTTATCCAGACGCGCCCTCTCTACATTAAGGACTTTTCCTCTTAGAGGAAGTATGGCCTGGGTCCTGCTGTCCCGTCCGCTCTTGGCAGAACCGCCCGCGGAATCGCCCTCTACCAAATAAAGTTCCGCGTCTTTTGGATCCCTGCTTGAGCAATCCGCCAGCTTGCCCGGAAGACCCGAGCCTTCCAAGGCACCCTTACGGATTATATTTTCTCGGGCAGCACGGGCGGCCTTGCGGGCGCGGGCGGCTAGCAATGCCTTGCCCACTATCTTCCGTGCTACGGCAGGGTGTTCCTCCAGATAATAGTTAAAATACTCTGATAGAACCTGTTCTACATAGCCTCGTACCTCCGGATTACCCAGCTTGTTCTTTGTCTGACCTTCGAACTGGGGGTCCGGATGCTTTACCAATATGACAGCGGTAAGCCCCTCTCTTGTATCCTCGCCTGAGAGATTCTCCTCTTTTTCCTTAATCAAACCGTTCTTGCGCGCGTAATCATTTATAACTCTTGTCAGAGCGGCACGGAAGCCGGTCAGGTGCGTACCGCCCTCCGGGTTGTACACGTTGTTGGCGAAAGCCCTGACGGATTCGGTAAAAGCATCCACGTACTGGATAGCAAGTTCTATCTGACAGCCTTCTACGTCCTTGTCTACATAAAATACCTCGTCATCAATAACATCTTTGCCAAGATTAAGATGTTTTACATACGATTTTATACCCCCGTCAAAATAAAAACCGTAGTTCTCGCCTATTCTCTCATCCTTGACCAGAGCTTTTATACCTTTTGTGAGATAGGCTTGATGTCTAAGGTAATCGATAACCCAGTCGTACTCAAAATCTACTGTTTCAAAGATGGTTTCATCAGGATAAAAAGTGATGCTCGTACCTGTTTTGTCCGTTTTTCCGTCTTTCTTCAGTTCATAAAGGGGAGCCCCTCTCTCATATTCCTGCACATACGCGTATCCGTCCATATAGACCTCTGCCTTAAGCTTGGATGATAGAGCGTTCACAACACTAATACCTACGCCATGCAAACCGCTGGAAACCTTATAGCCGCCGCCGCCGAACTTACCTCCGGCATGAAGCACGGTAAGTACGGTTTCTAAGGTACTTTTTTTAGTCTTAGGATGTTTATCTACAGGTATGCCACGACCGTTGTCGTCTACTTTGACTCCGCCGTCAGCCAGCAATGTTATTTTCAGCTCGGTAGCGTGACCCGCTATAGCCTCATCCACGGAGTTGTCCGCTACTTCTTTGATAAGATGATGCAAGCCGTCCCGGCCCGTACCACCGATATACATGCCTGGACGTTTACGGACAGGCTCCAGCCCCTCCAAGACCTGTATAGAGCCTGAATCATATCCTTTTTGTTTTGCCATTATGCGTTTCTATCCCTCCTGATTGAAGCAAGTTTAGTATCAACCTGCCGGTGGCACCTGTTTCTTACATACATTATACGATATTGAACACTTTTTTCAATACATATGTGTCAACAATTCAAGGATATGTAACTTGTATCAATACTTTAATCCGTGGTTCAATTAACCATAAGCAACAAGAGGAAATAGGATGATAAACAGATTAATATCAAGCCTGTCTTTCAACCCCAGTCTGGTTGAGGAGCTATCCCTGTATGGCAAGAAGCTTCGAAGGGAGCAGCCGATAAGACTGATAGGGTTCGTAATAATAATCTTAAGTCTTCTTTTGCAGCTTATAGCTGCAAACATGTCTTCCGAGAAGTCATTAAATGCCTCAGATAACGACATCATAAGCGGCGGTATCACTACAAAGAGTGAAATCCTGAGCGCCTGGGATAATCCCGGTACACAGGCAGCCGAAATTTATGGCAAATTCGGTGTTACCAGGAAAGACATAGCAGACATACCAGGCAACCGACCCAATGCCCGGATAAAATCCGAGGCATCGAACTTCTGGATTGCGGGCAGAAGTTCGCTTACCGGATATTCGAACTCAGAACAACAAGAAATAGCGATAAGCACGGCAGGTCCGACCATATTCTTAAGGCCTCTTAGAGCCTGGGACACAGACGGAAGAACATCGGTATATGAAGCCTTCATGGGCCATAACAGCACTACCGGAGAAGCATTCTGGATATCAGCAAGCGGCGGCAATTATATACAGAACGGGCCGGGCAGGCTGCCCCCACCCAAGCTGCAGGTCAGCAATACGATAGTTGGCAACACCGGCATCGTAAAACCGGGTGGCTTGATAAATTTCAGTGTAGAATACCGCAACCGCCAGCAGAATTCATTGGCAGAAGACGTAAAGATTATAGATAATTTGCCGCTGGAAAAAATCGATATAATCAGCCCCGGCAACTTATCCGTTGGGACCAATAACAATATGGTTAAAAGCTTGGGCGGCTTACGATATACGGATTACGGTCACATCTTTAATATAACCGTAAGAGCCAAGGACAACCTAAGGGATGGTACCCGTATATGCGATACGGTCCGGCTCACCTCGTCTAATGCAGGCGGTGTAAGTTCCGGCCCTGCCTGCATAGAAATCTCCCGCACCATCAAGGCCTCCCTCATGACATCTGCGCCCCGAGACATTATGCCGCCAGGACTCAGAGAACAGGTTAGCAATATCACACAAGGTTTAAGCGGACAAGAAACACTGCAATCAGAGGTTCATGCAGGCGATATACTTGAATATACGCTGGCTACATATAACTACAGCAATAGGTCCATAACAAGCTATAACGTAAAGGATTTTATCGGTGATGTAACAGATTATGCCAATCTAGATACTTCTTTCCTTGCCACTCAAGGCGGCACATATGACAAGCAGTCTAAAGAAGTGGTCTGGCCAAACCGGCAAATTAAGCCGGGGCAAAGCCTCACCAACAGATTCAGAGTAATAGTGAAAAATCCTTTGCCTTCTACAAACAAACCTTCGACAGCCTCGACTAATTTTGACTGTAAGATAAGCAATGAATACGGCAACGAATTAACCATGAGTGTAAGATGTCCTGCAGCCAAATCGCTAGAAACGTTTCCCAATACAACTTCCGGTTCGGCTATCCTTATAACCTCTGCTATAGCGATTTTCAGCGGTTACTTTCTTGTTCGTAATAGTCTTTTGAGCAAAGAGCTTTCTATACTGCGCAAAAATTATGCCTCAGCGGGAGGAGATAAATAATGGTAAAGAATAGAGGTACGCTGCAAAGCGTACAGAAAGAACTTAAACCTTATGAACTGCTTTTCAGTAAACTCATACACAGTGCGGGGATCGAATATTTAAGCGATACAGCCTCAAAGACCTTGGCCAGGCCATCCGGATTCTTGTGCGGCGCACTCGTCTTATTCGTTACAAGTCTAGGTGTGCTGCTTGTCTGCCGCTACCTTGGCTATGACTACAATTATCTGATAGGTCTCTTGGGCTTCCCTGTCGGTTTTGTTATCGGTATAGCCGGGGAATTTATCCAAAGCCGTTTAAGAAAACGCCCTAAGTAGAGGTGCGCCTAAGATTACCATTCCTGTCGATATAGATAGTATCTCCGAGAGTACTTCTCTTTTTGTTCTTACTGTTTAAGTGGACGTTTACCTCGCCGGCGGCTTTATCATTTATCTTGGCGGAAGCGTTAGCGGATACGGCTGCAGATTGCGCACGAAAAGCCGGCTTCTTGGGTGGCGACGTCTGGACAGGATTAACTCTGTTAGCGGGGCGAGGTGCTGCAGTATTAGCATTCACGGGCGCGGCCGGAACTCTTTGCGTAGCAGATGCCGGAGACTGTTGTCTCCTGGATTTCCACTGGTCCAGGAATGAACCCGATGCACTTGGCGGTGCTGCGGCCGGCCTGGCCTGGCCTGATGGTGCCGGATAAGCACCGCCTGCAAGGGGCTGACGGGGGGCAGTAGGTAGAGCGGACGGTTCATCTGTTTTCAATCTCCCGAATATTTCCTTCTCTACTACTTCCCTGGGTCTTCCGTATTTGGCGGCAGACAACTGTTTAAGCGCCTGTCCCAGTTCCAGATTCGGGTTGCCTAAGGGAGGTATGGTAGCCATACTGAAAGGCTGGGTAGGCACGCCTCCCACAAGTGTTCTGACTATGGTGTTATAGTTAGGTACCCTCAATAAATCGTCCCCGTCGAATAAAGGCTGGAAGTAACGGCTTAAAGATTCGACGTCATTTTGCCCCACCCTGAAGGAAACTATGGTGCCCATATTGCCGAAAACGGCGTCTCTGATTTCCTCTGTCAGCTGGGTAGTGAACTGGTTGGCCACTATAAGGTTAAGGTGGTATTTCCTGGCTTCGGACATTATCGTCGCGAACGAATCCGTAGAGAAGTTCTGGAACTCGTCAACATAGAGAGCGAAATCTACACGGTCATCTTCCGGAATATTAGCCCGGGACATGGCCGCAGCCTGGAATTTCATAACGAACATCATGCCCAGCAATCTGGAGTTCAGTTCCCCTGTCCGGCCTTTGCTGAGATTCACTAGAAGTATCTTCTTGTTATCCATGATATCCCTGAGGTCGAATGAGCTATCTATCTGGCCGATTATATTGCGCATCATGGCGTTTGAAAGGAAGGCGCCGAATTTACTGACAAACCAGCTGACGACTTCGCCGAACTCGTTTGACCTCTGTGATTGCGGCATTTCTTTTTGCCAGAATTCTAGGACATTCTGATCGGTAACATATTTCAGTTTCTGATTGACATAATCTTTATCACGGAAAAGTTTAGGTATATCAATAAAGCTTCCTCCGTCCGGTCCGGCCATAACCGTCAGCGCAGCATTGCGGAACAGGTGCTCGTACCTGGGACCGATAATGCCTTGCCTTTGCGGGTCATAAAGCTTGTAGAGTACGTTAATTACCTCTTGGATGACGAAGTCTTTTTGATCATCCGTTTCAGCTTCGAAGATGTTCAGACCCAAGGGGTAATCCGAATCTGCCGGGCAGAAATATATGACGTCTTCGGCACGTTCCTTCGGCACCATAGAGAGCAATTTTTCCGCGGTGTCACCGTGCGGATCGATGAACGCAAAGCCGTCACCGTTTATCATGTCCTGCAGAGCCAGGTTTTCCAAAAAGACTGATTTACCCGTACCGGTCTGTCCCACTACATACATATGCCTCTGTCTATCGGAGTCACTCAGCCTTATAGGCTTCTTAGTACCGCGGAATACGTTATAGCCGAGCAACAGACCCGTTTCAGGTATATTCCTGGGGCCGTCAACCTGCTTGGACCCCTGTCTGGTAACCTGCGAGGTAGGAATATCCGTCTGCTGGGGGAAATGGAACAGCGTGGCCAACTCAACGGTGTTAAGGATATTACTGTTCTTAGTCGGAGGGAAGAATCTCATTATGTAAGACGTTACGAACTCTTCAATATCTTGAGCCGGCGTATATTTGAAGCCGTTCTTGCCCGGTGCATCGTATAGGGAGAAGCTTGCTACGACGTTTCTAAGCAGGTTCTGGGACCTCTGGGTTATATTCGAAGAAGTTATTATCCTTATATTGGTTTCAAATCCCGGTTTCCTGGTCTTTTCATCTATCGAAGCCACCAGACTTTCTTCGTGGCTGGATAATGGTTCATCCGTACCCTTTGAACCTGAACCGTGTTCCGGCGGTTTCCATAAAGCTTCAATACTCCTGCCCAGCCAGCCAAGCGTTTCCAGCTCAGCCAGAAAGCCGGAGTGGCTTTTGCCTTTGCGTTTCTTTTTAGCGACCTCGCCGGCTTTTTTGCGCCAGCCGTCATCCGCCGGACGGACCAATATCTGGACCCCTACGCCATCTTCCTTATCCAAAGTAGCCAGGGCATTCAGAAGCGAGTTTATTGGGTCACGCTTTATATCCTGATAGGTAGCGATTGGATAAGCGTAATTTTCCTTAAGCGTCAGTTCCCCGCCCAAAGTGCTGGTAATCTTTCCTACCGAGGAGAATATATTGTGCTCTGATACCTCTTCCAGAATAGCCGTAGGATAGGCGCTCACAACAGCCTGTTCAACCACATCCAGCAGACTTATCGGAATGACCACATAAAACTCAATTATCCCTTTGGTGCCTATTATCTCAAATGATACATGCCTCTGGCCGTAAAATTTACTCTTATAGCCCTTTTTAAGCGTACTGGATATTATGCCGTAGAGAATCTCAGCTTTGGATATGTTCTCATCGGTGACATCTCTGATGTCCCTTTGGCCTATCTCCGTATCGTCGCTAGGCGGCGGTAAGTGTATATACAGCGTGACCATCTTAAGCCCGCGCTCATAGTTTTTCTGCTCGGTAAGCACGCTGCGGTACTGAAAATATATGATAGGGCCGGCTATAAGACCGATTATGAGTAAGCTCGCTATGAATATTATTAAAAACGTCATATGAATCAACTCTTGATACTAGCTACTCTTCAAGCTTTATATCTTTGTTATATCTCTTCTTCATGTAATCAGCTTTCATCTGGCTTAAAGCTCTCTGCTGTTCATGAGGATCCTCTCTGGTATGTTCCACTATCTGCTTTGCTCTAAGCACCCACTCTTTTTCGATAAGGTCAGTATCTTCAGCTTCTTGCGGCAAAGGGATTTCCTTATACGTCATGCCTCCGGAGCTGTTCGTCGTTGGAGGCGTCATGCCGGAATCTTCGGCAACGTCAGTATCATCTCCGACAGATTGCCGGCCTTTCACCGTATCATCCTGATTTCCACCCTGAGACAGGCCAACTGACTGATTATTAGGATCCATTCAGCTCCTTCCTTAATAGATTATAACAGAGAAGACAATATGCTCTTACAGGCTGCCTGTTTTTAATCCGCAAGAGAGAATCTGCTTATATATATTACGGATACAATCATTATCGCCAAGGATATAACCCCGTCCTGAAAAGTAAGCTGCCCTATGGATTTTATAAGGGCAAAATTAATGGACAGCACAGTAATTATAAGGGCGTACAGTCTAACCTTGGAAAACTCTATCAATCCGTTCAGTAGAGCCTGGAGCACCAGGGATAAAACCAAATACATTATTACACCCGCCAGTACATACGGCACCAATACGAAAAGGAGTGATATCTTATTGGGGTCGGTTAAAAGCAGGAATGCTACCAGGGCTGAAGTCAGTAGTAATATCTTTATAATTTTTCTAATCATCATGAATATTATAGTCTCCTTCGGTTGAATAAGCATTAAAAAACCTCGCATAAAGCGAGGTTTTTATTACCGTGGATGATAAAACCGCTCAATTAAAATTACTTATTAGCGCTTATCGTGTCCTCGGTTTGACTGACCGCTCATATTTGCTTACTCGCAAATTTTGAGCGACATTTTTGTTTTTGTCTGTAATATTTGTTTAAAATTATTACAACTACCAGAGTACTATATATTTTGTATTATGTCAATATATTATAAATGTATTAAAAACAACATAACACTTACAAAATATATATTTATGCAATTGTATATAATACATCATTATCTTTATCAATACATGTATTCAGTGCTTAAAGAGAGCTTGCAGCCTGAACAATTAAGTTTTGGTCCTTTATAGACCCAGCGCCTGCAAACATTTCATTAATAAGACGCCACGTTATTTATGTACATCGCGGATTGTCGGGTCCGGTCACGTTAATTTATTTTTCGGGCAGCGGGTAAAATTTTGTAATGATTAGGCTTTATAAAAATTAGCAGCAAAAGATTTTATTGTGCAACCGCGCACGTACATATTTCAAAATAATTATAAGTTGCGCTTCGCGGAATGAATCTAAGCTAAAGACCCTATGCCTCCGCAAGTTCAGCAAGATCACATATGCATCCACACGTTTGTCGCGGATAATGCATGCACAAGCCTGCAAAATTTTAAGTTCTTATAGAAAGTTTAAAATTCTAAATTGCACGAACGAATCAAGGTAATTTTTTAGCCGGCTGTTTTTCCAGGCTTAAGAAAATTCCGGTCCGGGAGCCTTCAAATGACCATAGCTTGTCTGCCGTGTTTTTTAAGCTTTCCCGGCCAGACCGGACTGACATTATCTGTCATACATGGCTTGTACAGCCGGCCGGCTAAAAAATGAATTTTGGACGTCGCTTAGCGGCATTTCCGGTCATCGACATAAGAAATGCCAAAAGTTTTTACACAATTTTAAGCAAAAACGTATTGACAGGGTAAAAATGAGCGTATAGGATATTCATAGCACTTGAATAAAAAAAGTGCTCAAAAACAAAAACGTCCCTGTTAACAACGGCTTCTCGCAAGCCGTTGTTCCATAAAAACCAAACCAAAAGACTAAAACTAAAATACCAATCCCAAACACAAAAAAATAACCCTCGTCCGCCAAATGCGAGGGTTATTTTTTTGTGTTTGGGCGACATTTATTTATATACTTTAGCTTAAGCATGAATAGTCCGGTAAAAACAATCCTGGGCACCGGTGACACGGCCCGCGGGGTGGTAGTGGATGTCGAATGCCACTTTGCCAATTCCCTGCCCAATATAGTAATCGTCGGTTTTGCCAGCAAGTCCGTGGATGAAGCAAAAGAAAGAATACGCGGAGCATTAGCATCTAGCAATATAAGGCTACCGAAAAAACGTATAACTATAAACCTTGCTCCGGCCGATGTGCCGAAGCAAGGCTCAAGTTTTGACCTTGCTATCGCGGCGGCTATACTATGCAGCGCAAAGCTGGTTCCCGGACATACCAAAGACGCCATAATTATCGGGGAGCTGGGGCTTGAGGGTTCTGTAAGAGCCGTAAGAGGAGTAATCGGAAAGATATTATCCGCAAAGAAACTCGGATATGACAAATTCATCATACCCGATGACAATATGTCCCAGGCACGCCTGATACCGGATATAAATTTACGGTCCGTAAAAAGCCTGGAGGAGATGTTTTCTATCCTGCAGGAACCGGACATAAACTTCTCACTTACGGATGGCCGGTATAGCGCATCGAAGTTCCCCCGTGACAAAATTTCCGAAGATAATATTCTATTCGAAGACGTCAGCGGCCAGGAGAGAGCAAAAAGAGCCTTGCTAATAGCCGCTGCCGGGCATCACAATCTAATGCTCAACGGGCCGCCGGGTACGGGCAAAAGCATGCTGGCCAAAGCGCTGAAAAGCATACTGCCGCCCCTGACAAAGAACGAGATGTTGGAAATTACCCACTTGCACAGTCTGGCAAATCAGAATTTCGAACAGATAATTACTGAAAGACCTGTCAGAGCACCACACCACACATCAAGTCCGGTGTCTATAATAGGCGGCGGTCCGTCACCGAAACCGGGAGAGGTAAGCCTGAGCCATAACGGTGTGTTGTTTCTGGATGAGTTTCCGGAATTTTCCCGGGCAGTCGTTGAATCCCTTCGCCAGCCGCTGGAAGATAAACAGATAAGTGTAGCCAGAGCAAAGGACAAGATTGACTTCCCTGCTGATTTCATATTGGTAGCTACCTCGAACCCCTGTCCATGCGGTAATTACGGTACGAACCTTGAATGTACATGCCCACCGAGTCAGATATCACGCTATCAGAAACGCATATCCGGACCGGTCATAGACAGAATTGACCTTTACATAGATGTGGACGAAGTGAACCATAGTCAGCTCCTGCAGGACAAAACCAGGAAACCTCTCAGCGGCGATATCAGGAAGAGAGTTAAGGCCGTCCGTGATTTGCAGTATGCCAGAAACGGCAAGCTTAACAGCCATCTAAGCAGCAGAGAGCTTAAGGCACATAACAGGCTCACTAAAGAGGCTGAACAGCTTCTTAACCAGGCTGCGCGCCAGATGCGTTTGTCAGCCCGCGGTTATATGAGAACCGTCCGTGTTGCCAGTACGATAGCAGATCTTGACGGAAAAGACCCGGTAGTCCCTGAATATGTAAGCGAAGCCTTGCAATATAGAAAAAAGGCCGTAGAATTTTGAGACAGCGGCTATAAACTGTTGACCCCTGTTCAGTTATTTGATAGGATATTCGCTAATAGTCTTTGTATTAGGAGATTCCGAAATCAGCAAAAAACCCCGTCTGAATAATGCGATAAAATCGCAGACTCTGCGAGTAATCGACCAGGACGGCAACCAGATAGGTGTACTTTCCAGGAACGAGGCTTTAGACATGGCTTCGGACCAGGGACTTGATCTGGTAGAGATATCGCCGGACGCGAATCCGCCCGTAGCAAAGATTGTTGACTGGGGAAAGTTTAACTACCAGAGAACGAAACAGCTTCAGAAGAACAAGCGCAAAAGCAAATCCCTTGAGGTAAAACAAATGCGCTTCGGGCTGAAGATAAGCGACCATGATCTGGGCGTCAAGCTTAAGAAAGTCTCGGGCTTCCTGGAGACCGGGCATAAGGTAAAACTTGTGGTATTCTTCAGGGGCAGAGAGCTGGCCCACAAGGATTTAGGCTTTAGGCTAGCCGAAAAGGTCCTGGAAATACTTGGAGAACAGGCCATAGTAGAGCAACAGCCCCAGTTGTCGGGAAAACAATTAAGTTTAGTTGTCAGGAGCAACAATAATGCCAAAGTTAAAGACGCATAGCGGAACCAAAAAACGCATAAAACTAACCAAGACCGGCAAGGTGCTTAGGCGTCATTCGGCTATAAATCATTTCCTGCAGAAAAAAAGCGCCTCAAGAAAACGGTCATTAGCCAGAACCGAAGAAGTCAAAGGTAAGGCGCGCAAGAATTTAAAACGTAAATTAGGAGCCTAGAAGAATGCGAGTAAAAGGCGGTAAGAGCGCACACAGACGACATAAAAAAATCCGGCAAGCTACCAAAGGAATGACGCGGTCCAACCGTAGCAGTGTCCGAAGAGGCAAGCAAGCCTTAACCAAGGCTCTTGTCTACGCCACCAGAGACAGAAAAGCCCGTAAAAGAACTCTCCGGGCTCTATGGAACGCCCGTATAAACGCGGCCGCCAGGTTGAATGGCACGACATACAGCAAGCTCATAGCAGATCTTAAGAAAAAGGATATCCAGCTTAACAGGAAGATACTGAGCGAACTTGCAGTTAATGAGCCGGGCACCTTCTCCGAGATAGTCAAAAACACCAAATAAATGGTATAATCCGGACGCCAGATTATCGGTTGATCGCCTCTATCTTATAGATAGAGGAGGAAAGTCCGGGCAGCGCAGGGAGAGGTAGTTGCTAACGGCAACCGGGGGTAACCCTAGGGAAAGTGCCACAGAAACTATACCGCCTTTTTTAAGGTAAGGGTGAAAAGAGCGAGGTAAGAGCTCACAGTTGCGATAGGTGACTATCGGAAGAGGTAAACCCTACCTGCTGCAAGGAGATGTGTCTTAAAAAGGTTTCCCGCCTAAGGCGTATCATAAGAACCGCTTGACTCCGGCGGCAACACCGGAGCTAGATAGATGATCAACACCGCATTCGCGGATACAAAACCCGGCTTACAGATAACCTGGCCTATTTTTGACTATCCAGACACTTATTGACCATCTCGTCGGCCAGTTTATTCATGGCTCTGGGCACATGAGTAAAAGTTACTTCCTTAAATTTTCCGGCCAAGTCCTGTACTTTGTCATAATGCGGCTTCAAGTCCGCATTTTTTATTTTATAAAATCCGTTAATCTGTTTGACTATGAGTTCGCTGTCCATATAAACCGAGAGCCTCCTGACACCCAACGATTCAGCCAGCCGCAAGCCTTCCAGCAAAGCCTGATATTCAGCCTGATTGTTGGTAGTTTCGCCTAGGTAATTGCTTGATTTTTTTACAACGTTATCTTCCATATCCAAGATAACAACCCCTGTAGCTGCAGGTCCTGGATTGCCTCTTGAGCCCCCATCCGTGAACAATTTGGCTTCTGTCAGCCCGGACGTCTGGCTGTCTGCTTTTTTAGCTAAAATATTGTCTATTTCCTGAGCAAATTTTTGATCTTTTTCAGTCACCTTCCCTATTGAATGGGTAGTAAGCTCTATTTCGACCGTATTATACGAATTCCTGATATCAGGGTGGTGATTTTCTCTCTTCGCTATATCTGCTACCTTCGATATAAAGTCAAAGGCCTCATCGAAGTCCTTAAAACTGAATTTGTGATATAAAGAACTGTTTTTTTTCTGCCACATCTTGTCTATCTTATCATGGTCGGGGTGACAGGACTTGGTCACGTTCCGCGACCCCGCAACTTCATCTTTGAAAACAAGTTTTCAAGAGAAGGTTGTCTTGCGAACTGCCACCGGCAGTTCTCACCTCCTCCCTCACTCCGTGAGGTCGCAGATTAAATCGACACGACCAATGAAAACACCCGGAATAACCGGGCACTTTCATTGGTCGGGGTGACAGGACTTGAACCTGCGACCTCACGGCCCCCAGCCGTACGCGCTAGCCAACTGCGCCACACCCCGACATATTAAACAGTTTACAGTATTAGCCAAGGAACCAAGAAGTGAATTATAGAATCGTTTATCCTTATGAGCAAATCCACAAATACAGGTACCAGCAGAATAAGACTGAATACTATTATGACCCCGAACCCTTCTAAGGATGCCATGAACGCCTGGAAGGATTCCGGTGCAAAGGCATAGAGCAGTCTGGAGCCGTCAAGCGGCGGAATCGGTATCATATTGAAAACAAAAAGTCCGATATTAACTATCATGAATATGGCAATAGTTCTTATAACACCTATATCGGCAGTATATCTGAAGAGATTAAGAAATCCGGCCGCAGTAAGTGCAAGCAGCAGGTTAGTCAGCGGACCGGCTATACCTACCAGAGCGGCTCCGAATTCACCGAACCTGACCCTGAAAGGGTTAAAAGGTACCGGTTTGGCGGCAAGCAGCGGCACCTGAAAAAGCAGCAGTGTTATAAGAGGCAAAAGCAACGTAGCAAACGGATCTACGTGCCTTATCGGATTTAATGATACCCTGCCTTGAAGCGACGCAGTATCATCGCCCAGCCAATGGCTAGTAAATGCATG
Organism: Saccharimonadales bacterium (SeqCode); assembly: GCA_036278875.1. GTDB lineage: Bacteria > Patescibacteriota > Saccharimonadia > Saccharimonadales > 2-12-FULL-41-12 > JANWLD01. The sequence goes on from DASUKF010000034.1 coordinate 21,534, forward strand.
CATAGCCTCATGCAGAGTAATTGAAGCCGCTAAAGAGATGAAGATTATAACTATCGTCCCAATATCGATATCCGAGTTAATCATGCTAAACAGTATACAGCAGGGCCGCGCCAGGTATAAATCCTTGCTTTTAAGAGGAAAACCGGTTACAATGGTCATCTGTTAAACGGATTCTAGGTATATATAATGCAAAAATGTGAAGTAACCGGTAAAGGCAAGCAGTTCGGCCACAATGTAAGCTTCTCTCTTCGTAGAACACCAAAGACATGGAAGCCGAATCTTCAGGCAAAGACAGTCATTATAGACGGTAAGAAAGTGCGTATGAAGTTAAGCACCTCCGCTATACGTACCCTGAAAAAGAAGGGTCTATTAAACTCTGAAACACCGAAAACCGCAGAAAAAACCAAGTCTTAAAGACTATTTTTCAAGATAACCAGCCGGGTTCCTTCGGCAAACTCCCGGCCTTTAAGAGTCAGCGAGTCAAGCTCTTCCGCTGGCTCCATTGATAGCACCTTACGCGCATCTTCAAGACTATCCTGAGGCACTTCGTATTTAATTTTCGAGTCTTTGTAATGCGTAGGGATCACTATGCTCGGCCCTATCTTTTTTATGATTTTAAGGGCTCCGGCGGCATCCAGCGTATAACCGTTGCCTCCTACGGGAATCAAAAGTACGTCTATCATACCTAAGCGTTCCAGCTGGTCATCATCTATATCCGGGTAAATATGCCCTACAACGCCAACTTTAAAATCATCTATGGCCAGCCTGTACATAGTAGCGTTCTTCTTTCCCGCCTCATCGATATGCGCTTGCGTAGCTATCCCCTGCAAGGAAATGTTCATTACTTCGTATTCTCCGGGGCCGTCTACATAGAACGCACTTTTCGGTATACCGGATTTGGCCTGTTTTGATGTAAATACCGACAAATCAGACTCCTTAGTTATAGATTTTTGACCCAGTGAACTTAAGTTGTCATCTATTACCACTCCCGCCTTCTTAGTCTGCAATCTTACGGCATTAGCACCAAAGAACTTGATTTCCATCTTATTTCTCCTCTATTTTTTTTCTTTCTTTGCTTTTTCTTCTGGTACTTCTTCAGGCTCTTTCTTGCCGGTCCTTGATGTATCAAGAAGCCCGGATTTATCTACCAGTATCTGTTTCTTGGACTCAAGCACACTTATTATGAACCTGTCGTTCAGTCTTTTCCTGTAGTTAAACTCCGGCACCGTCATAACTACGTAGCGTATTTCCTTGCCCTCTTTCTTTTCAAGTTCTGCGACATATTTCCCAGCCTGGGTCTGGTTTATATCGCCTACTAAAAGAAAATCTACATCGCTGCGTTCATCGCGCGTAAACTGGCCTGTCATTATCGCCAGCTCAACGTTGCCCAGTCTCTTCAACGAATCATCGGCAGAATCTTCGTCGCTTTCACCTGCAGACACAGGGGCCGTCTTGCCACCGAATATCTCCGACAGAGCCTTGTAGTATTCATATTTCTGATTAACTTCGTAATAAAGGCGGTTGTTAGTAGTCTCCGACGATATGATTCCTATATTCAGAAGGTTGGCCAGCTCGCGGCGCACGGAATTTATCTGTTCATCTATCTTCCTGGTAATCTCGCGCACATAGAATGACCTGTTCGGGTTTCCATAGAATAATTGCAATAATTTGACACGAGTCTTGGACCCAAACAATTGCTCAACCATACAGCCTATTGTATCAAAAATTGTTGCGCCAGGACAGAAGCCTCTCTGACAGAGGTAATCCAATGTATATTCTTATCCCTTTTGAACCAAGTTTTTTGTCTGCGGGCGTATTGCCAATTATCTTTGTACAAATTTTGTTTAGTTTCCTCCAAAGATTGTTCACCGGCGAAATAATCTTTCCACTCTTTGTAGCATATGGCATTCATGCCGGGCGCCGCGAAGCCGTATTGATCTGCCAGATTGCGGACTTCTGCTTCCAGACCTGCTTCAATCATTTTGTCCACTCTGTGTTTTATACGGGTTTTTAGCTGTTCGGGGTCATGCTTAATTCCGATTAACAAAGTATTTTCCCTGAGTTTATTATCATCATAGTCATCGAATCTAAAATCATATATTACGCTGCTGATATAAAGTCCGGTTCCGCCAACCAGAAATGGCACCTTCCCTTTTGCGCTTATGCTACCTATAGAGTCGCTTGCTAGTTTCTTGAAATCACTGGCATTAAAACGCTTATCCAGATCCATTATATCTATAAGGTAGTGTCTAACCTCGGACTGTTCGTCTTTGCCAGGTTTAGCCGTGCCTATATCCATATATTTATAGATGGTCCTTGAATCGGCGCAGATTATTTCACCGTTAAATTTTCTTGCCAGATCCATGGCCATAGCGGACTTGCCTGATGCCGTTTGTCCGACTATTACAATCAGGGGCCCGGCCGCCATAACAGTTCTTCTATGTTACTGACCTTATAATCCTTGGAAACCTCTACGCCGTCCCGGATCAGAACCGATTTATGACCCTCTAGGCCTCCCGGAAAGCCTCTGGCAAGACCGCCGTCTTTCATTACTACCCTTTGCCACGGCAAATCAGGGTTTCCAAAATGGGCGATACCCCCTACAATCCGGGCGGCTCTGGGACTGCCGCACAGAACCGCAATCTGGCCGTATGTCATAACCCGACCGACCGGAATCTGAGAAACCATATCCTCTACCCTGGCTTTGAATTGCGAATCAACCTCTTTTTGCAAAATATCCCTCGACTTCTTTCCAATTCTTAGCCTTTATTACTCCTGGAGGTAAATTTTCAGCCTTATTCCAGGAATAATCACCGAAAAGTAAGCTTGTTACTCCGGCATTCGCTGCCGCGACGCAGTGTTTTAACTGGTCGTCTATAAGATAGTTAGCGCCAATTTCCTTACTGATTTCATCTTTGGTGTATGTGTGCGAATAATGAGTAAGTTCATCATAGAAACCGGAAAAATGTATGTCAGCGAAGAGACCTTTAAAATGTTCCTCAAGCCAATCCCTGGTGTCCTTTTCAATACTTCTTACTCGTGACGTCAACACAACAAGCTTATAATTTTTAGAAAGCCGGGTTAACACGGGCATGGCTTTGTCCATAATCTTGAATTTTCTTACCACGCCGGAGTTATATATATCCCGGGCCCGGCGTCTTTCTTCGTGTATATCCACTTGCCACATCTGAGCCCATCTCTCCGTATAGTCAGCGATTGTCAGATTTGTCCCCCAGCGTTTATTGCTATAGTCGACGAATCCTTGTGCTCCGGCTGCCAAAACATCATCAAGATCTATGGCTATTGTTTTTTTCAAGCTCATTTATAAAGAAGTTTTAGTAACGCGGCTTCTTACTTCGTTTCTTACGGTTCCTAGAAAATCTTCAATCTTATGAGAAACATGTTCTCTCTGCACTTCCATGTCGGACCTTACTCGAGGTATAACTTCTCCCGATTCAATTTCCTTTTCGCCTATGACTATGGTGTAGGGAACTTTCATCGTTTCGGCCTGCCTTATCTTCTTGCCAACCGACTCATTATCGTTATCCAGGAATGCTCTTATGCTCAACTCTTTTGCCTTCTCAAGTATAGATTCGGCAAACTTAGTAGTCTTATCTTCTTGGTTGACCGTTATAATCCTTATTTGTTCAGGGGCCAGCCAGACCGGAAACCGGCCGGCAGTATGCTCAATATACACGCTTAAGAAGCGTTCTATGGAACCGAGCAGGGCGAAATGGACCATCACAGGAGTCTTTTCCGAGCCGTCCTTATCCGCATACTTCAATCCGAAACGCTCCGGCTGTATGAAATCAAGCTGGGGTGTAGCTACCTGCAGCTCCCTTCCCAGGGCATCCTGTGCCATAAAGTCAATCTTCGGCCCGTAAAATGCCGCTTCGCCGATGCCTTCATAGTATTCAAGCTCGCTGTCCTCTACTACTTTTTGGATAATACCCTGTGCTTTATCCCAGAGTTTTTTATCGCCAAGGTAAGAGTCCGATTCATCTCTGAACGACAAGCGAACCTTAAGAGGCAAACCCAGGACTTTATAAAAATCCTTTACTACTATTACCAATGCTTTAAGCACTTCCTCAATCTGTTCAGGTGTGCAAAACGTATGACTATCGTCCTGGGTAATGGCTCTCACCCTAGACAGTCCAAGCAGTTCCCCTGCCTTTTCATCCCTGTAATCAGTGGTAGTTTCCATGTATTTAAGCGGCAAATCTCTGTAGCTCCGCGGCCTGGAAGCATAGATTTGCTGGTGATGCGGGCAGTTCATAGGCTTCATGACCAGATTGTCATGAGATTCCTGGCTTTGCACCTTCAGCCATTCGTCTCCGAATTTATCCCAGTGTCCCGATACTTCGTATAGTTCCTGCTTCGCTATATGGGGCGTCCAGATTTTCTGATAACCGATCTGCTCACGCAATTCCTGGGAATATTTATTAAGTTCGTCGCGCAGAACCGTACCTCTTGGCGTAAACAAAGGCAGGCCGGCGCCGACCAGAGGCGAAGTAACGAATAAATCAAGCTCCCGGCCAAGTTTTCTGTGGTCGCGTTTCTTTGCCTCCTCTAACTGTTCTAAGTATTTATCCAGCTCTTTTTGGCTTGGAAAAGCTACCCCGTAAACTCTTTGCATCTGGCGATTCTTCTCGTTGCCGCGCCAATAAGCGCCAGCGACCTTGGTAAGCTTGAAAGCGCCCGCCTTTCCGGTCGATGCGACATGCGGGCCACGGCATAAGTCGATAAAATCCCCGTTCTTATAAAAAGATACTTCTCCTACCTCTGCTTTGGCTGGTGTCACTCCTGAGATACCTGCCGGCAAACCCATCATGGAAGAGTTCAGTTCGCTAGCCAAGGTAGTACCTTCTCTCTTAAGATCGTTAAGCAATTCTTCCTTATAAGGCTGTTTTGAACTCTTAGCCCAGGCTATAGCAGCGTCTATAGGCTGGTTTGAATGCTCAAACTTCTGGTCTTCCTTGATGATTCTTATCATTTCGGCCTCAATCTTCGCAAAATCATCTTCTGATATGGTCTTGTCCGCTAGGTCGATATCATAATAAAAGCCGTCTTCTATAGCCGGGCCTACGCCGAACTTGGCCTCCGGCCATAATTTTTGCACTGCGGAAGCCATTATATGTGCCAGGCTGTGGCGCATAGCCTCCAAGTCATCTGTCTGTTTTGGTGCTGCTTTTCCCATTTAATACATCATATCACTATCTGTTTTTGAACTAAATTTTGATGATGTATCCTGTAGTTCAAAAACAAAGCCGGAAAATAAAAACGGTCAAGTACTCTCGCAAATGTACTTGACCGATAATCTTTACGAGAAACACTCTCGCAAAATCCCACCCACGTCCGCATATCATAGCAAGGTTAGTATTATATGGCTAGTACTAATGTATTGTTTTATTTACACTAGCAACTGTGGATTTACTTTTATATTGCTACTCTGTTATTCTTTAACCTGTTATTGAAGGGCGATTAGCTCATTTGGCTAGAGCGCATCCTTGACGTGGATGAGGTGAGAGGTTCGAATCCTCTATCGCCCACCAGTAAAGCTTGAATCTTCATTGACATGATTCCTCTGGTGTGGTAGCATTTTCCGGTTAATAAGAGGAGCTTTTTTGAGCACCAGAACACGTATAGTTTTGGGAGGATTTAAGCTTTTTTACGAAGAGCTGGATTCCTCAAAACAAGTGCATCGAGTACGACGAGCACGCTAAGACAAGCAGGCAATCTAGGGTGGAAAAATTGGTGGAAATTGAGGCCGGATAGCAGTTCCGGACCTTGCTGTTTTTGTTTTAAACACAGTTTAGCTACAGTTTTCCACTAGCTTTTGTAACAGCCGCATGTCAATATATAGTCATGGTTTGCATATATTGCGGCTCAAAAACAAAGACGGTGAACTCACGGAAGCGGACTAAAGGCCTGCAGACATGGCGACGGCGAGAGTGCGGTACCTGCGGCGCGGTGTTTACCTCTATAGAACAGGTTGATACCGAGCAATCATTAAGGGTGCAGAAAGAATCAGGCATAATAGAGCCTTTCTTATATGAAAAATTGTTTCTGGATGTCCATGACTCCCTTTCGCATAGAAAAACCGCTCAAACGGACGCTAAAAGCCTTTCAGCTACTGTCATGATGAAGCTTTTTCCCTGCAAAAGCGGAGTATTGAAGACTTCCGAGATAAAATACGCCGCTATTGAAGTATTAAAACGGTTCGATAAGTCGGCTGCCACCTATTACCGCGCCCATTATATTAACGCTTGACGGCTTTTTCAGTCACGTCAAATTTGTCCAGGTACCAGCCAAAGAAAAGCCGGGTCTGGGAATTTAGCGCGGCCGTAGCGCTGTAGATTATCGTCGTCAGAGGCAAAAGAACCCACTGAAGAACCATCAATACAGTACGGCGGTGCTTATATCGGGCAGGTTTGGGCGGCAGCGCCTTGAAGCTTAGGAACATGGTCACCGCCAGGCCGGCCATGGCAAGGGTCTGTATACGGCTGGCTATGTTAGGCAGCTGGTTGGCCGCTATATCCTGCGGGTTGAACAGTATAGGGATGAAAGCGGAGAATGTCAGAATTATCGGTGCGGTAGCCCAGCTAAGATGGCCCTCCATGAGCCTGAACAGCTTGGTAATCAGATCATATTTAGGTAATTCGTTCCTGGTCAGAAAACCTTTTTTAACGACGTAAGCTATGTCGGAAACACCCCAGGCCCAACGGCGGACCTGGATGAACTGGGCCCGCAGGGTACGCCTGTAGCCCTGTGCCAGGACCGCATCCTGGTATATCGGCAGGTATATGGGATAGACCTCGTGCTTGCCGTCATAACGGAAATAAGTCCGCCAGAACTGATGGCCGTCCTCGACTATGGTTCTGACGCTCCAGAAATCGGTATCTATAAGCGCCTCCATGCTCTGAGCGTGGGATGAGAAATTGCGTATCAGGTGCGGACGCATGGTCAGAATAATGTTCCAGAATGAGTTGCCGGTAGCGATAACGCGCATCAGCGCGGGCGCGTCCCAGATGTTGTTGGTATACATCGCTATGGGCTGGAATGATATAAGCTTGGGCTCCGGACACAGACAGTATGTATAAGCAAGTGCCGCCAAATAGTTTGGGTGCGGACGGTTGTCCGAATCAAGCGTGGTTACTATGACCCTTTGGGGGTCTATACCCTGTTTTTTCAGCCATTTCTGATGCCTGCGGCCTGCGTAAGTTATATTGCCGCCTTTGCCTACGACCTCGTTCTCTATGTCTTTAGGGTGCATCATGGCTTCGGCATACATGAAATGTTTGCCGTACTCCGATACGAGATAATCAGCCAATTCCCGGGTGGTTTCCCCGCCCCTTTCTTCGTAGGCTATTAATAAAACGACCTTTTTCATATTGAAATCAGAATCCAGGACGGCTTTTACCGTCGGCTCCACTATCTCCTTGGATTCGTTATATATGGCTATCATTATGGTGTGTATCACCTCTGACGGCTTTATAGGAGCGGGATATTGTTCGAGCCGGGCTATATTCTGGGCGTGCCAAGACGGATTCTTGACGCTTGCGCTGCGTTTTTCCAGATCGTCAAGCATCTTCGTCCAGTTGTATTTCTGATGTCGCTGGGTATTCCTCCAGCCCTGCAGAACCCTGACGTTCAAAGCTACCGCCCGGATAAACCACATAAGCAGGTACGCCAGTATGAAAAAGACCGTAGCCCGTGGGCTTATCTGGCTCAGCACCACGGGTGTAGCAAGCAGCAGCCAGCTAAGAATTGCCGGCAATTTTTCGAAGAATCTGTAAATATGCCCTTTTTCCGGCTGAAGAGGTATTTCAAGCAGGCTTTTTTTCATCTTATCTGAGGCTTAAAAGCGCATTTATTACCAGAAGCGCGAAAATGTAAATAACCATGGTAATAAGCAGTATCATCAGCGATATGTGTTTCCTGATGTGGTATATCCTGGTGCTTGCATAAATCTGAAAGACATACACGATGACTGAGAAGAAAGCAAAGGCCAGTATGTCCTTGATGCCCCCGGCTTCGTAGCCGTCGAGTCCCAGGTTGGAACGGTATTCGCGGATGAACACTGCGCTGTTGTCGCTACTGAGGGCAAACAGGGCTGACAATATCAATGCGATAGCCAAAAAAGTATTGATTGATAGAACCAATAAAATAAGCCGGTCGTGGAAATAAGTTTTAGGTTTGGGGGCCATTTATTGAATCAATTATAGATTATCTTTGAATTTGGCGCGAGATGTTTGAAGTTTATAAGTTTGGCGGGCCCGGCACGGATAGCGCTCCGGTTGTTCTCGCGGAGCTAACCGGCCCGTTCGCTTCGCTCGCTCACTCACTCGCCGCTTAAAATCACTGGGGCACAATAGAAAAAGCCCTGACAGAAGCCAGGGCTTTTTCTATGGCGGGCCCGACCGGATTTGAACCGGCGATCTCCTCCGTGACAGGGAGGCGTGTTAGGCCAAACTACACCACGAGCCCATAAAACCAATGTCTTGGCTTTATGCAGCCATGAGCGAAGCGTCATTGGAATAAGCAGTACTGATCCCGTGCGCCAGCCACCACATTGGACAGATGAAAGATTAGCAGTTTCAGGGGTAAAAAGCAACAAAAACCCGAGAATTTTGATAGAATGTAGTCTGATTTGCCACCTTAGCTCAGTTGGTAGAGCGACGCATTCGTAACGCGTAGGTCGGCGGTTCAATCCCGCCAGGTGGCTCCAGCGAGATTCGTATAATGATAGTACGCTTGCTTCCCAAGCAAGAAGCACGAGTTTGATTCTCGTATCTCGCACCATTTTTAGCAAAATACTGGATAAAGCATGAGTGAAAAATCTAAGAATAGCGAAGGAGTGGCCGAACGCGGCAGCCGCTTCTTTCGGAATTTGAACGTAGTAGGCGCGGTAGCTCTTCTTGGAGTGGGCATAGCCGTTCCGGCCGGAGCCGCCGCGCTTAATACGCTGGCTGCTTTAAACGCGGCTCAGGCTGGCGGGTTCGAAGCGGCCAGGCGGCATTTTAAGAAAAAGCGACTAAAAAAACCAAAAAAGAGTTAAAATATGCTCATGCTTAATATGACGTATCGTTATGTACTCAATAATAAACCATAAAAGATATATGAAGTATAATTAGCTGGTGATTCTGATAATCGATAACTATGATTCTTTTACTTATAACCTGGTCCAGCAAGTAGAATCCCTGGGGCAAACCTGCGAGGTCTTCTACAGCGACCGTATAAGCTTGGATGAAATAGCTGAAAAAGAACCGGAGAAGATAATAATTTCTCCCGGCCCGGGTACGCCTGAGGACGCCGGTATATCAAACGATGTAATCAAAAAATTCTATAAAACTACTCCCATACTGGGGGTCTGTCTGGGACATCAGTGCATCGGCGTATCCTTCGGCGCCAAACTGGACCATGCCGGCAGGATTATGCACGGCAAGACCTCGCGGGTAAGCCATGCGGGTGAAGGACTTTTTGCCGGCATTCCTGCTGATATTGAAGTTGCCAGATACCATTCGTGGGCGATCCGGGATATAAAATCGCCGCTCAAGATAGTTGCTTTGGATCAGGACGGCACCGTAATGGCTATCGAACACGAACATTACCCGCTTTACGGCGTACAGTTCCATCCTGAATCATTCATGACCGAAAGCGGCGGCATAATCATGGAAAATTTCTTGAAATGAAAAAAAGAAAAGTCAGTCTTAGGACAGGTTTTGTAGAATTCTTATCCAGACTTGGTCCGGATGCGAAAAATATCAGTCTGCTGGCAGGCTCTGAAGACGGGTGGCGCCAGCGTATAGCCTGGAACCCTTGTGACAGCTATGTATTAGAGCCTTTGGAGACGCCGGAAGACAATTTTTTTGATTTCATATCGTATCACAGTTCAAAACGGCATCTTATCGTAGGCTTTATAAATTACAATCTGGGGCATCTTTTGCACGGTATAAAAACGAAAGCTAAAGATTCGCTTGAGCTTCCTAATATGACTGTATGCGCATACGATAATTATCTGGAGAAAAACGGAAACGAAGTCTTTGCGTTTTATCAGGATGCCCGGTTCATCGACCACGTAAAAGACCTGGATAAGACGGAAATGCGGGTGAACACTTCCCTGCATATGCCTAAATTCAAAGTCAAGTGGGACAGACACGAGTATCATAAGGCTTTTGAAAAGGTTAGAAGCTACATCTATAACGGCGTCGTATATCAGCTAAATCTTACGCATAGGCTGGATGCAGAGTTTGAAGGAAACTCCAGAGATCTTTTCCGCGCGCTCAGCGAAAGAGATGCCGGCAAAATGTCCGCTTATGTCGAAGCCCCCGGATTCGAGCTTATAAGCATGTCCCCTGAGAGATTTATCAGGACCGATAAAAGCTTGCTGGAGACAGCGCCTATAAAAGGTACCCGTCGGCGCGGCAAAAATGCGGCAGAGGATGCCGATAACTATCGTAAACTTCTGAGCGATGAAAAAGAAAAAGCGGAACTGAATATGATAACCGACCTCTTAAGAAATGACCTCGGTAAAGTATGCACGCCGGGCAGCGTTACAGTAAAAAAACAGCGCGAAGTGGAAAAAATGAAAGGCGTGATGCATACGTTTTCTCTGGTGCAGGGCTCATTAAAAAAAGGTGTTTCACCCATAGAGGCTCTGCTTTCCATGTTCCCTGGGGGCTCCATAACGGGATGTCCCAAGAAAAAAGCTATCGAAATAATAGATGAACTGGAATATACGGCGCGTGATGCCTACTGCGGAAATATATTCGTGGTCGATGAAAGAGGCGATGTGGATTCAAGCATACTGATAAGGACGGTCACACGGAAAGGAAACCGGCTTACTCTGCCGGTGGGCGGGGGCATCGTATATGATTCCGACGAACAAAAAGAATATCAGGAAAGCCTGGACAAGGCGGACGCACTAATCAGAAATTGACGTATGCCCGGGCTTTGCGCTGGTCTTTTATAGAGCCAAGGTAATTATTGATGTCTTTGAAGTTGAAGATTATATGCGCGCCTTTGACCTGATCGTCTTTATTTCCCAGATTTTTGACTATCTCAAGACCGTAGCCGACATTTAATATCTCCGATACCTGGCCGGGTTTAAGAGCGAATAAAGCTTGTACCGTCTGCGGCGGTATATCCCTGTTACTCTTATCTATCGGAAAGCCGAAGTCCCCGCCATTGACTTTGGTAGAAGGATCTTCGGAAACGTCTTTTGCGACCTTTTCGAACGGTTCCCCGCCATTTATTCTTTCCAGTGCTTTCTGAGCGTTGTCTTTTGCCTCGGTATCCAAAGCGGCCTTAACCTTTTCCGTCAGTATCTGCTGTTTCAGGCTTCGTTTGAAGTCCCCTACCGACCACCCCCAGAATTCACTCAATACATCCTGGAACTCTTTGTCCGAACTTCCTATTCTATTCTGGCTTTTTATCAGATTTATCCGGTCATTCACCTCTTGGCTGGATACGGTTATCCCTTTTTCCTGGGCTATTTCATTCACGTATGCATCGTTGATAACTTCATCCAGGGCACGTTTTTTGAACTCTTCCAGCTGGTTTTTGCCGGAAGAACTGTTAAAGTCCACATTCTGCTGAGTTTGGTAATAATGCTCGTAATGCTTCACTTCGAACAGATAATTCTCATAGGGGATAAAGTGCGAGCCTATCCTTGCTATCGGGAACGGAATAACCTTGGTGACCCGATAAAGGAAATATGAGTCCGATTTCTGTTTGTATAAAGCGAACGCACAGTAAGCGAAAAAGATTATGACGGCCGCTACGAATATACTGGCGGAAATCTTGACCAGGCGGTGCTTCGGCTGGCGCAAGGGGTATTTATACTTCCTGGCGCTATCTAAGACTTCCTCGCGGTGTTCGGCAAGGTTATCGTTGGTTATACGCGTATCAAGTGGTTTTTCCACCTTTTTTTGGCGTTTTATTTTATTCAGAATCTTCTTGTGCTTCTTCATCCGGGTCTTGTTCTTTTATTTGAGGCGGCGGATTCGCTACTATGCCCTTATCCCTAAGTACCTTTAGTATCTTTTGCTGGACTTTTTCCGGGTGATGCACGTCACGAATAACCAAATCACCAACGAAAGTCTGCATCATTATTGTACCAAATCCCAGGACAGTCTGGTTGAATCCGGCTATCTCGTAATTTACCATCTGAATCTGGCTCAAACCTATGTCAACGACGCTCCTGGTCCAGAGCCCTTTCTGCATTATCTGAAGCAGTCTCTGGTCGGTTACGATATAGACACTGAAGTACCAGCTTATATAGGACGGTATGAAAAGTATCAGACCTAATACGAAACCGGCGGCAAGTCCGCCGAAAAGGTAATTATATTCCGGTTTTATAAGCGAAGGTATGGTTCCGGCAAGCAAAGCCAGCAGGCCTAGGACCAGGCCTCTTCTCATGACTATAGGGTGTTTGCGGAAGATGAACAGCAGTTCTTCATCGTCAAGCTGGTCGGGAAAAGACTTTTTGTTTTCGGCCATACTAATAGGTTACAGGTTATGGTTAATAGTTTCTAGACTATGGTGTCCCTATCACGATTCGAACGTGAATCTATTCCTTAGGAGGGAATTGTTCTATCCATTGAACTATAGGGACAAAAGAGCCGGCTTAACTTCTCTCACCGACTTCATAAATATGCAGGTATTCCGACTTGTCATAGTCGAACAGCTCCTTGTCAGAGAAAAATCTGCCGACTTCAAGCTCCCCTTTCTCCTTGCTATCGGATGCATGGATAAGATTCCTGCCGGTACCTATGGCCATGTCGCCTCTTATAGTGCCGGCATCGGCCTGCCTGGGGTTAGTCGAGCCGACAATATGGCGCACGGAATTAACGCATTCGTAACCCTCCCAGGCCATGACTACTACAGGCGAGCTCTTCATGAATTCCTCAAGTCCGGTATAAAAATCTTTTTCCAGATGCTCTTCATAGTGTTTCTGCAGGAGTTCGCTGGAAAGGCTCAGCATCTTTATACCTATGAGTTTCAGACCTTTTAGTTCAAGCCGGCGGATAATCTCGCCTACCAGGCCCCTTTGCACCGCATCAGGCTTGGCGATAATCAACGTCTTTTCCAAAATATTTTCCTTGTTTAGCTATTCGTGTCAATTATAACAAAAGCATAGGATATGGGATAATGTAGTAACAGTAATGATTCAAAATGAAAATATCAAAATTAAAAACTGACTTCCTGGAATACCTGGAAATAGAACAAAACCGTTCGCAGAAGACAATCATCAATTACGACCATTACTTAACACGTCTGACTGATTTTGCCGGAGAGATTGATATAAATGAAATAGATGCCGAACTGGTACGTAAGTGGCGGCTGTGGCTAAACCGGCTGGGCACGAATACATCGGATGAACTTCAGAAGACAACTCAGAATTATCATTTAATAGCCCTCCGCAGTTTTCTGAAATTCTGCGCCCGGCGGGGCATTGATGCGCTGCCGGCGGACAAGATAGAGCTTGCCCGGACCAAAAGACCCAAAGTTACATTCTTAAACGAAGAAGAGATACAGAGACTGCTGGCCCAGCCGGATGTATCAACTGAGGCCGGATTAAGAGACAGAGCTATATTGGAACTGCTTTTTTCCAGCGGTCTGCGTGTATCCGAACTTGTCGGACTTAACAGAGACCATATAAATCTAAAGCACCGTGAGTTCATGGTCAGGGGCAAAGGCCAGAAGGACAGGCCCATATTCATAAGCGAAATTGCGGCGGCCTGGGTAGACAAATATCTAACGAAGCGCAAAGATAATTCCGCGCCTCTGTTTGCGCGTCTTGGCGGCGGAAAAAGAATTGACCAGTCCGGGGATTACCTGAGGCTGACCGCCAGAAGCGTTCAAAGAATGGTTGCCAAACATGCCCGTGAAGCCGGCATAACCAAGCATGTCAGCCCGCACACTCTGCGCCATAGCTTCGCAACCGATTTGCTTATGAACGGCGCGGACTTGCGCTCGGTCCAAGCGATGCTGGGACACAGCAATATAGCCACTACGCAGATATACACCCACATTACCGATCCGCACCTAAAGAACGTACACGAGAGATTTCATCGTAAAGATTCTAGGGGGCAATAGGGCAATCACTACTGCTGGTGTCACCGTCTACGCTGCTAGGTACAATCTGCAATAATTTGCATACCCTACTAGAGGTTTCGAGGGCGAACTCAGGATAAAAACCGTTTCCGTACTGGTTCAGAGGAACTCTAACTTCTACCCTCTTTAGCACGTCGCTGGCCCTGCCAGTAGCATCAATCATCATCTGTCCGTTAACGAACTGAACAGCTCTGTGAACATGAGTTATGGGATCTGTAGTAATACCGCTAACTTCAACTTGGTTATTGTCATAAAAAGAACGCAAATGCATCATCAATATATTACGGTTGACGTTATTGATTGTAATTGAGCACTTGCCGTCGGAACCGCCTGTGCAACCGCCTCTCCAGTTAACTCCTTGGTTCGCCGTACCGACAGCGTTATTGTAGTTTACCGTTACCGCACCGCCGCTAGGACTGGGTGATAGATAGGCTATAAAGTCATTATTAATAAGTGCACTGCGCGTCAAATCGCTAGGATCAATGAGCTCGACTCTCAATACTGCGGCGTCGCAGCTATTTAGATTTCGCGGAAAGCCTGAAGCAGGACAGCCGGCAAAATCATAGTTGGTATCATTAGGTTTCTTCCATGTAAAGGTCAGTTTTTCCAAAGGTGCGCCTGATTGTTCCTGCAGAGGCATTAATACTGAAGTATCTGGACCTATATCAGAGAAAATAAGCGAGCTGGGATGTGCGTCATATAAAACGCAGGAATAGCTCGCGGTAGTATTGGTAGTGCCATTCCCGACGTTGCTGGAATAACCCGGGAACTGATTCCCAGCCGTGGCTCCGCTTATGCCGCTACAGTCGCTCTTGGTGTCCGGAGCCGGATTAGAAGCAGCGTTCACATTCTGCGTGTAGTAATCCCGCGCGTCATTTATGCCTGATTCGGCGGCATAGAACGCCTGGCTGTTCAACTGTCTTTCCAGAGATTGCTCCTGCTCCCTGTTGGCATTTTTGGTCATGGAAAGAACTATCAAGGACAAAAGCGTCATTATCAGGATAACTATTACCAGAGAGGCCATGCCTTCCTGGTTTTTTGTAATTGTTTGGTTTTTTGACATTTTGTTTAGGTTAACACTTATGGTTATTCTACACGACTGGTTACGGTAGTTTCAAGCCCTGCCACGGCGCAGAACTGATTGCCTGCGTATGCATACTTGCAATTTACCTGGGCAAACGGAGGCGAAGAATTTGGCGGCGTAGAAGGGGTGGCGTCGTCAGGATAGTTGGTAAGCAAGTCATTATCACCGTAGGCAACCCTTATAGTTACCTGGAACGGGTCGGAATTGGATACTTCGAACTGCAACAAGCGCATATTATCACCGAGCAATTCCGTACCGTCAGTCCAGTTGCCGCTTGCATCACAGCTGCTTTCGGAAGGACGCTTGTCGCGGTATAGGGCATGGAATCGGTCGGGATGCGTAGGATCAGTAACTTTCTGGACTTTCTGATTGATTATGTATCGGTAGCGGTCGGAGCCAAAACACCGGACCTTTACCGTTGCCGGGACCCCGCCATCATAAAGATGGGATGATATTGCATCAGTCTGAGAAAATTGAAGCGAGCTTGATATATCATCTACCACTGAACGGGTAGTTTCCTGTAATTTTACAGAAGTGAGGCTTTTGTAATAGTCCCTGCCGATGGCTATTATTCCCACGCTCGCGACAAGAAGCACGAAGCTGAATACCGTG
>DASUKF010000035.1:0-14043 GCA_036278875.1 Saccharimonadales bacterium (SeqCode)
TATGACAATTATTTTGCGGTCGCTAACGGCCAAAATGCCAGAGTCCATTTGATTTGGCATCCAAAGAAAGCGGTACACGGCGGTATAGTCAACACGGCTTGCTTTACGACGCTGGCAACAGATATTAAAGGCGAGAATTCGTTTGGTGATGAGACCGGTAATTTACCCGTCAAGCTTAGATATCACAACGGTAGCGGTTCCAGCCCGGTGAATACTACATATTCCGGGGACAGCAGCGGCGGACGATATTCACATGCGACACCCGATTATGTCCAGAACAGAACATCTAATATAGATGTTACGGTGGACTTATTAGTGAAGGATTATACGAAACCCGGGGACCCATATATACAGGTGGATTCCGCATCTATAAATGAACCCTGCGGCGGTAACCCGACGTGCCCCAGTATTCCGGTGAATCCGTCAGACATTAACCTGACGGGCGATAACAGTAAGGTACCTGTCCAGTCGGGTAACTGGAACGATGGAGCGGGCAATTTACACCAGAAAAACAGCTACATAAACGACCATTTATCCGACAATAACAATCTTAAGGGTAAAAATGATATTGTCTGGGGTGACAGTGCGAATACGGATGACTTCCAATACGTAATACAAAAGATAACCGACCAATACGGGCAGGATATATCCGTGCCTAATCCGCACTGGAGCCCGCAGGATAAGTCATATAACCCGTTCCACATCAACTGGACGCCTTTCATAAACCAGTATCCTTATGATAGCCACGCTCTTACGGTTACTTACACTACCTGGTACAGGTCATATAAATACAAGGCCACCAACGAAGCGACGAAGCAGGTATGGGTTCCCGGCTATTGGGCAGGCAGCGGCAGTGACAGGCATTGGGTTCCCGGCTATTGGAAAACCGTAACTTTAGGCTGGAGACTTGTTTACCAAGGCGAGTACAAATACGACTGGCATACCAGCCCTAATGATGTCGAATCCCATCCGGGGAATGGCAATTGGGCGAAAGCTGAATGTTATGACAGGGGTTTTCAGGTTCACGATATAAGCGGCAGTTCTACACTGAACGGTGATAATGAAAGCCCGACCGGAGCTACCTTTACCTTTAGCATCCCTGTTCATTTCTTCCTGCCGCAAGGCGATACCGCTTTGCGCAACCCGAACAAGGTCTGCGGAATCAACTACAGCGCGAACTACTATATAAAACATGCTGACGGTACATCCGGAGGTCCGATGCCGGGCCATTCTTCGGATAGCGGAGCGCTAGGTGCCGGCGGCTGCCTGGGAGGAAATTGGTCCAACGACGTAACGGACAGCTTTACAAAAAGCTATTCGACTACGCTGATACCGCCTATGGTGGCCGGGGACAGGATATGTATGAACTTCTCGGTCGGTCCGGCGGCAGGTACTATGAACGAAGGAGGTTCGATCACTTCAGTAAGCCAGGGCGGCATAGGTTCCGCACAGTATTGCTCCGACAGGGTCGTGGACAAACCGTACCTGCGTGTATACGGTGCTGACGTGATTGCCGGAAGCAGTTTTAAGAACGGCGACACATGTCCGAACCCGGGGGATTCCCGCATAAACGCTTACAGGTCTACCGACTCGTCAAAGAGCGGGTCCGGAACGCAGTTAGCCGCTTTGGCCTTGCAGGGGATATCCGGTTTTGGCAGCGCCGGCCTTTCGGGCAGTTGGCCTTGGGGACTTACATTTTCTAATACCGACAACGTATCCGGGGGTTCTTCCAGCCAGCCGAATGACGGCGGGCTATATAACGGCCAGGCACTTTGCAGCGATGACTTTTATGATACGCAGGTCAGTCCCAAGCCGCTTAATGTAGCTACGACGAGCCCTGCCGACATATCCAACCGGGTTGTCAACCTGAACGGTGGCAAGCCTACCCAGTTCCTGCGGAATGGAGACCTGACGATTAATGGAGGCACGTTCGATAAGCAAGCACAGGTATTCGTTAATGGCGACGTGTACATAACCCATGACATATCGTTCGGTGTAACCAAATATCTGGGCATCATAGCCAAGGGCAACATATATATAAGCAAAGATGTGCACCGTCTGGACGGGTTATATGTGGCACAGCCTGATAATTCCGGTGCCAGAGGATATATATACACCTGTTCTAACGGGTTCGCCCCGGTAGCTATCAGTGAGTTATTCGCTAATTGCCACAGCCAGCTGGTGATAAACGGCGCGTTTGCGGCCAAGTACGTTAGTTTCTTAAGGTCGGCTAATTCGCTCAGAGACTCCAGTGTCAGGGAATCGGCCAGTGCGTCCAGGGCGGCGGAGATATTCAACTTCAGCCCCGAGATATACCTATACACGCCTGTATTTGAAGAAGTTACGACCGGCCAGCCGTACCAATACATAACCACGCTTCCGCCCATACTTTGATAATAGGCTTCAAGAATGGTTTATACTTGTAGTACATTAAGCTTGTGCTATACTTTAAAAAAAGTAAATATATGCGGTCAATACAAAAAGGAACAGGTTAATAAGGACTAGAAAATGAGCTTGCTGAGTGGGGTAAATGAATTTTTCGGTCTGGACATAGGCACTACCGGTATACGTGCCGTCCAGCTGACCAATAGCCCCAATAACAAGCAGCTTCTGCGCTACGGCTCTGAGGCGATTGACCAGAAGACTTCTTCCAGCGACTCAAAGGCCGACCAGCAGAAACTAGCTCAGATTATCAGACAGCTTCTTGGCAAAACCGGCATACGGACTAAGAACGTAGCCGTCGGTCTGCCCTCGGCACGCGTTTTTACTTCTGTGATTGACATTGAAAGGCTGGCTCCGGCCGAGATGCAGAAGACCATAAGTTATCAGGCTGATTCGATAATCCCTACGCCGCCGGCCGAATCCAAGATCGACTGGACGCTCCTGGGCGATTCGCCCGTAGATGCGAATAAAGTAGAGATACTCATAACCAGTGTGCCTAATGATTTTGCCGAAACAAGACTGGACATACTGGAATCGGCCGGATTGAACGTCATAGCTTTTGAACCGGATAATCTGGCTCTGGCCCGCGCCCTGATAAGACCGGGAACCAGCGCGCCGCATATGATAATAGACATCGGTGAAACCGCCAGCGACCTGGTTATAACTATGAATGGTGCCCCGAGGCTTACCCGATCCATACCGACAGGTTCGGAAGCATTAATAAGAGCGGCCAGCCAGAACCTGAACATCGACCCGGCGCAGGCACAGGAGTTCGTTTACAAATTCGGACTTATCCAAGATAAACTCGAAGGTCAGATTTACCAAGCCATAATATCTACTGTGGATTTACTGGTAACAGATATAAGCAAGTCTATAAAATTCTTCGAAAGCAGATACCAGGACGCAAAACTGGAGCGCATAATCATGACCGGTGCGGCATCTACCCTGCCGGAGTTTCCTCTTTATATTGCTAACAAATTTGGCATAGAGGTAGAGATAGGCAATGCCTGGACCGGTGTTACATATTCTCAGGAAAGACAAAATGAACTGATGGCGTTATCAAATACCTTCGGCGTTGCCGTGGGGCTAGCGGAGAGAAACGAATAATGTCGGCACAACTCAACTTATTACCGGATGTAAAACTACAGTATATCCGCGCCCGCCGGCAGAAGCGGCTGGTCATAGGGTTGTCGGCTATAGTTTCGGCTTTTTTCCTGGTGTTATTCGTAGGGCTTTTCATATATGTACGTTTTTCACAGACGCATTATATGAACGCGCTTACCAGTGATATCAACAAAACAACGAACGAGCTCAAGGCCAAGCCCGACCTGGATAAGATATTGACCGTACAGAACCAATTGAACAGCCTGCCGGATCTGCATGACAAAAAAATAATAAGCTCCAGATTGTTCGACTACCTGAGCCAGGTTACGCCGACAAAGGCTACCATATCCAATGTAGATTTGGACTTGCAGGGGAGCACACTGGACATAAAAGGCAATGCGGATACGCTGGGTACGGTTAATAAGTTCGCAGATACTCTTAAATTTACTGATTTTCAAGCATCGGGAGATAACCCGACTTCCGGCAAGGCATTCAGCGACGTAGTTTTGAAGTCGTTCTCTGTTAACTCCACGGGAGCAAATAATGGACAGGGCAACATAAACTACGAGCTGCAGTTCTCGTTCGACCCGACGATATTTGCCAATATAAAGAATCTGGACAGCTCTACAAGCGAGAATGAGGCAGTAAAGCTTAAAATACCGAACATCATAACTACCAGGTCGGAAATAGAGAAGCCGGGCAGCTTGTTCGCCCCGCAGCCTAACGGAGGAATAGCTCCATGAGCCCGGCAAGATTTTCAACCAAGAGGCTGGCTATCGACAAAGCCAATGCGACCATCGTTATAGCAGTCGCTATAGCTACCTTTATAGTAATTTTCTCTTTAGTCGCCTCAAAAACCCTCTATGGGCAAATGAGATATCAAAGCAAAGTTTCGTCCCGGAAAGAAACGGCGTTGAAAACTCTTAAGGACAATTTAAATACGGCAGACCAGCTGACAAATTCTTACAAGGCTTTCGCGGACCAAACAACCAATGTGCTGGGCGGCAACCCTCAGGGCAATGCCGACAAAGACGGCGATAACCCCAGGATAATCCTGGATGCGCTGCCAAGCCAATATGATTTTCCGGCGCTGACTACCAGCATAGAGAAGCTCCTTAATGATAATGGTTTCAGTATTACTTCAATAACCGGCAATGACGAAGAAACGACTCAGGCGTCAAAAGATTCGGCAGTAGATCCGGTGCCCGTAGAAATGCCTTTCAGCATAGAAGTCACTACTAATGACCAGAGGGGCAAGGATCTTATGGAGCTGTTCGAGCGTTCAATCAGGCCTATGCAAGTGGATAAATTATCTCTAACTACCCAGAACGGACAATTAAAGGTCACCATAACCGCCAAAAGTTATTATCAGCCGGCCAAAAACCTTAATGTCAGGACGGAGCTAGTAAGATAATGAAAAGAAAAGACATAATGACCATAGTGGTGGTAGCTATTTTCGCAGGGATATTTTCGCTCATCGTATCCAAGATATTCTTTGCCTCGGGAGATAGCCGCAAATTGACTGCCGAAACCGTGGAGCCTATTTCCTCTGATTTCCAGTCACCGGATACGGAAGTCTTTAACCCCCAGGCCATCGATCCTACGCAATTGATAAAGATCGGTGATACAAATAACCCTCAACCCTTTTAATCGCATATAATAGGTAATAATGAGCGTTTTATCAGCGGCAAACCAAAAGCTGGTTGAAGAGAATCTGATAAGCCAGGGCTATATTACCCAGGAGCAGCTTGCGGCCCTCAAAGAAAAAGCACGGAATTCATCGACTCCTTTCTTCGGTTTTCTGGTAAAGGAAGGGCATCTTCCCAACGAAGCCCTGACCAAAGTTATCGCCCAGGTAAACCACGTACCATACGTAAATCTTATGGATGCCCGCATAGACCGAAGGGTCCTGCGCCTAATCCCTAAAGAAATAGCCGAAAGATATATGGCGGTGCCGCTCGGGCAGATAAAAGGCCGTCTGGTTGTCGCCATGCTTGATGCAGACAATATCCAGGCGGTTGATTACCTGGCCAAAAGGATAAACCGCCCGATAAAAGTTTACACGGCCAGCGAGGAAGGCATCAGACAGGTACTCGGCCAATATGCCGAGGATGTCGAGGCCGACGTTACCAAAGCCATGGGCGGAACGATAGAGTCCGAGCAGGAAAAAGCTGAGTCAAAAGACAAGAACAAGAGTGACGACAAGAAGATAAAGACGATAGTCCAGGATTCTCCTATCAGCAAAGCCCTGTCGACAATATTGGAATACGCGGCAAAACACCGTGCCAGTGATATTCATATAGAACCTCTGGAAAAGGAGCTGAAGATACGCTGTCGCATAGACGGCGTATTACGCGAGATTATGAAGCTGCCTAAGTCTACCGAACCGCCTCTGATATCGCGCATAAAGATACTTAGCAACCTGAAGATTGACGAGCATAGGATTCCGCAGGACGGCGGTTTTACAGTGGCAATAGACGCTAAAACAGCAATTGACTTGCGTATCGCCATATCGCCGGTGGTATGGGGCGAGCAGGTCGTCATCCGTCTGCTGGATAAAACCGGTACCAGCCTGCTGCTGGAGGATATGGGCTATCATGGCCGGGCTCTCAGAACTATCAGAAGCAGTATCCAGCGTCCTAATGGCATGATACTTACTTCCGGGCCCACCGGTTCCGGCAAATCCACATCTCTGTATGCGTTGATACAAGAGATAAAGAACGACAGTATCAATATAGTAACCCTGGAAGATCCGGTCGAATACAAGATGGACGGCATCAACCAGATACAGGTGAATTCCGAAGTGGGCCTGACATTTGCTTCGGGCTTGCGTTCTATTTTGCGCCAGGATCCGGATGTGGTGATGGTCGGGGAAATAAGGGATAAGGAAACGGCTACTCTGGCCGTCCAGGCCGCTTTGACCGGACATTTGGTCTTTTCTACGCTGCATACCAATTCAGCCGCAGGTATATTGCCCCGCTTGCTGGATATGGGAATAGAGCCGTTTTTGATAGCATCCACGGTGCATACTGTCATAGGCCAGCGTCTGGTACGGCGGTTAGCGGACAATAAGGAAAAATATCAGTCTGATGTGACCGAAACCGAAGCTGTCAAAAAAAGCATAGGCAGACTATTGCCGAAAGACCAGGCTTCTCAGAAAGCGGTAGGCCAGGATTTAGGTTTCCCGGACTTGCCACTGGCCAACCAAAACGGTTATACTTTGTTCAAGGGTAAAGATAGCCCAGAAACACCAGGGGGGTATAAAGGTCGAATGGGTTTGTATGAAGTGTTCCAGGTTGATGAAGCAATTCAGCAGCTTATCCTGAAGCACTCAACAAGCAGTGAAATACAGAGAGCCGCCATAGCCCAGGGAATGGTAAGTATGCGCGAGGACGGTTATCTGAAGGCGCTGTCAGGTTATACCTCGGTGGCCGAAGTCAACCGTGTAGCGGCAGAGGATAATGCTTAAAGAGGATAAACAAAAATGAGCCAGCAGGAACCCAGAATAGAAACACTACTGGAAGACGTGATAAAGAAGAACGCCTCCGACCTTCATATCCAGGTCGGTTTGCCGCCGATGCTCAGAATCGACGGGAGCCTGGTAGCGGTCAACGGCGCGCCCGTGCTTACCGAAGAGCTGGTAGAATCACTGATTTTCGCCATATTGGATGACGAACAGAAACAAATACTGCTAAAAGACAAAGAGTTCGACTTCAGCTTTGCCTTCGGCGACTTAGGCAGGTTCCGTGTCAATGCGTTCCACGAGAGAGGCAATTTGGCTGCCGCCCTGCGTCTGATTCCTAACGATATACGTTCCATACAGCAGCTCGGCCTGCCCAAGACGGTTGAAAAATTTGCCGAGTACCCCAGAGGACTGGTCCTGGTAACCGGACCCACCGGTTCCGGCAAGTCAACCACTCTGGCCGCACTGGTGGATAAAATCAATCAGGAGCGCGCTACCCATATAGTTACTATAGAGGACCCCATAGAGTACACCCACAAAAGCAAGAAATCCGTGATAGTCCAAAGGGAGGTCCACTACGACACTTATTCATTCTCCGCGGCACTAAGAAGCAGCCTGCGCGAGGACCCGGACGTGGTGCTTATAGGTGAAATGCGCGATTTGGAAACCATCGCCGCCGCCATAACCATAGCCGAGACCGGCCACCTGGTATTCGCAACGCTCCATACCAACAGCGCCGCTCAGAGTATAGACCGTATGATAGACGTATTCCCGCCGCATCAGCAGCCCCAGATAAGGGCGCAGCTTAGCAACATACTTATGGCCATATGCGCCCAGCGCCTGATCCCGACCATCGGAGGCGGCCGTATAGCCGCCGCAGAGATACTGACGGCTACGCCGGCGGTACGGAATATCATCAGGGAAGGCAAGAGCCACCAGCTGGACGCCGTCATCCAGACCGGCGGCGAGCACGGCATGCAATCCATGGATAAGACTCTTGTTAGCCTTATACACGCCGGTACTATCACTTATGAAGAAGCACGTAATTTCGCAGTAGACCTGGAAGAACTAGATAGGCTTATGAGGAGCTAGGATGCTGACCTTTACATATACTGCGAGAGATCCGGCCACCGGCAACAAGATCAAAGCGCAGGTGCAGGCCGAAAGTGAAGTCGCCGCGGCAAAACTTATTCAGAAAGAAGGGTTGGCCCCTCTTGAAATAAAGGTATTGAACGAAACTTCCGGCGGAGTGGTAGGTAAAATCCGCAACCGTATAAAGACGAAAGACAAAGTCATATTTTCCCGGCAGATGGCCACGTTGATAAACGCGGGTCTTCCGCTGGTCCAGAGCCTTAGAAACGTAGGCAGCCAGACCCCGAACAAAGCGTTCAAAGTAGTGATAAACCAGATCATCAGCGATATAGAAGGCGGCAAGGCGTTTTCCGTGGCCTTGGCGGCGCATCCTACCGTTTTTAATGACGTGTATATAAGTCTTATAGCTTCCGGCGAAGTATCGGGTACCCTCGATAAATCATTAGAGCGCATTGCCAACCAGCAGGAAAAAGACGCCGAAATAATAAGCAAGATCCGTGGTGCGCTGGCCTACCCGGTCATAGTCATACTGGTCATGATGGTTGTCGTCGGCTTCATGGTGGTCAAAGTTATGCCCCAGGTAGAAGACATCTATAAAGATATCCCTGGCGCTACCTTGCCTCTGATAACCAGGATTCTTCTGGCCATATCCCACTTTATCATTCATTTCTGGTGGGCGGTGATTATAGCCCTTATCCTGCTGGCAATAGCTATGACGCGTTATGCCCGTACCGGTCCCGGAAAGCAAGTAGTGGACAGCCTGAAGATGCATATGTGGCCTATAGGACCTCTTTTCATGAAAGTCTATATGGCTCGCTTTGCCCGGACAGGTACGACACTGGTGTCAAGCGGCATACCGCTTATCAAAATGTTAGAGGTAGTAGGAGAAGCTATAAACAATGTCCATATCCAAAGATCCATCGGTCGCGCCTCAGAGAAGGTAAAGGGCGGCAAATCCTTGGCCGATGCTCTGGAAGGCGACCCGAATTTTCTGCCGCTTGTACCGAACATGCTGCGCATAGGCGAAGAATCGGGCTCTTTGGAGGATATGCTGGAGAAAACAGCCGATTATTACGAGAAAGAAGTAGATACTCAGATAAAGGCCATATCCACCATAATAGAACCGGTGCTGATGGTGCTGTTAGGCGTAGTCGCATTCATAATCGTCGCGGCCGTACTTCTGCCTATATACGGCCTGGCGGGCAAGAATATCATACAGACATAAGGCGGCCTTGCATTTGTATTTAACCTGGAGTAATATTCAAGCATAAGAAGTTTAACCAAGTAAAAGGGTGAGGAAATAATGAAAAAATTACAAAAATCAGAAAAGGGATTTACTATAATCGAAGTCCTTATAGTGCTGGCTATCGCCGGACTTATCATGCTGATAGTCTTCTTGGCAGTCCCGGCACTGCAGAGAAACAGCCGCAACACACAGCGCAAGAACGATGTAAGTTCGATTGTCGGTGCTGTTAACGAATACACTTCCAATAATGCAGGCACGCTTCCTCCGGATGCCGATACGGTGATACAAAGTGCGAAGCTCGGTTATTACAAAGACACAGGAGGGGGCTTAGGCAACGTTCAGCTTACGGCCACTGGTGCGCAAACTTTAGATAATGCGGCAGCAAACGATAGGGTAATTATTGCCGAAAAACAAAAGTGCCCGGATCCTGCGCAAGGTACTACCTTAACAACAGTAGACGGGAGCGCTCGCCAGATAGCTGTGCTTTATCAGATAGAAACCAGCGGCGACCCGCTAGTTGAGTGTGAAAGCTCGTAAGTTAGGAGAGATTCACTTTTAAGACAGGGCTTTTAAGCCCTGTTTTTCTTTTGTGCTAATATATTGCTAATGTTTGTCATTGTCCTTATTCTGCTCGGGCTGTGTTTCGGGAGCTTCATAAATGCTTTGGTATATAGGCTGCACGCCCGGAAAGGACACCGTTACTCCATAATCAATGGCAGAAGCATGTGTCCGCATTGCAAGCACGAGCTTGCACCGAAGGATTTAATCCCGCTGCTTAGCTGGGCCTATCTTAGGGGAAAATGCCGATATTGTTCCAAGCCCATATCCCGGCAATATCCTCTAGTCGAATCATCTACCGCGGTACTTTTTGTTCTGTCCTACCTGTTCTGGCCGTATGAGCTTGTTTCTACCGAGAACCTGGTTGCATTTACCTTCTGGCTGATTTTGCTTGTAGGGTTCATTGCTCTTACCATATATGATTTGAAATATTTAATATTGCCTAACAGGCTGATATTTCCATTGGCGATAATAGCCGTAGCAGGTATAGCCGCTGAAGTATTATTGTTAGGCGGTATAGCTCCGTTGACGACGGCTTTCTGGGGCCTTATAGTCGGCGGCGGAATATTTTATGTGTTGTTTCAGGTTTCCGCCGGCAAATGGATAGGCGGCGGCGATGTAAAGCTCGGATTCCTGCTGGGAGCCGTAGTAGGCGGTCCATGGGCGGCATTTTTGATGCTTTTTCTAGCTTCATTGATCGGCACTATATACGCATTGCCCCAGATGCTGACCGGCAGGCTTGAGGCTAAGTCACGCATACCCTTCGGCCCGTTTCTGATAATTGCCGCTATAATAGTGCAGTTGTTCGGTAGCGGAATAATCGATTGGTACCAGAACCTTTTCAGTTTCTGACCTCGCCAGTCTATTTTTCTCTGTTAGCACGGTTATGCTTATGCTATAATTCTGCCTATGAACAAGTCTAGCCGCAGAACAGGCGGTTATACGATATTAGAGGTGGTAATTGTCCTTACAGTCAGCTCAATTCTCTTTGCGGCATCCGTAGTTGGCTACGTTGCCCAGAATCGCCGTACCCAGTTTACGGAAAGCGTCAACGATTTTGCACAGGACATACAGGACATCCTTAACGATGTAGAAGTAGGGTTTTATCCGTCAAACAATAGTTTTTCCTGTACGACGGACACGTCCCATGCCGGCCATCCATACTCACCAGGCGGTGCCAGCCAGCAAGGGACTAATACCAACTGTATCTTTGCCGGCAAAGCAATACAGTTCGCCCCTTCAAGACATAACGGTACCAGGTCGGATATAGATATATTTACAATGGTAGGGCGACGCCAGAAGCTCGGTACTGATGATCCCGCGGTAAACATAAAGGATATAAGGCCGGCTCTTTTGGACGTTCTTTCGGAAAGAAAATCCCTGATATCGGGATTAGAGGTGTCTAGTGTCAGGACAGGTGATGGAACATCCCTGGCCGGCATAGCCATGGTATCAAGCTCTAGTGCCAGCGGAGGCGTCAGCACCGGACTGAATAACAGGGCCAGCTTGGCAGCTATAAGAGGTGGACCAGACGAAACCGACACCACGTTCAATAACGGTGTAATGTCATATTTCACTGTGTCTGACCCTATAGCTTTAGCCAAGAACGGGGTCAATATATGCGTGAAAGAGGGTGGGACTGGCGGCCGCAAAGCGGTAATACAATTGGCAGCAGGAGAAAGTCAGATTATAGTTAATACATATATAGATAAGCCATGCCCATAAAAAGAATTATCAAAAACAAAAAAGGCGACACTATAGTCGAAGTCCTCATAGGCATAGCGGTGCTCGGCCTGGTGTTGAGCATATCTTATTCTTTGGCGAACAGAAACACGCAGTACATACAGCAGTCGCAGGAAAGGGGAGAAGCCCAAAAAATCAGCGAAGCCCAGCTGGAACTTCTGCGCAATTACCTTACCCCTGAAACCGACTGGAGTAGCGCCGGATATAAATGCTTCAATGATAATAGTCCGCCTCAGCCTACTGCTACTGCCGCTCAATGTCAAAAGGGCACCAGGGATAGCGGCGTAGGCCGCTACAGGGTCAGAATTAACTATGATTCTTCCACTAAAACCTATACGGTCAATACCACCTGGAGCTCGCTGACATCGGTACCTCAGCAGACTTTGGCTCTATCATACAAACTTCCGGCTTCCGCCTTGGCGCCTGTCGGTCTAGGCCCTGCTTGCCGGGATCATTTGGACAATGACGGCGATACTCACGTAGATTTGGCCGACCCCGGCTGTTTAGGCGATCCCAATAGAAATACCGAAGTAGATCCCCCTACTCAGCTAATCGCGTCGGTCAAGAAAATTCCTCCGCTACCCGGCAATTTATCGCCCGGCTGCAGCCGGGCGGCTACCGCGAACCGCTCTGGCTCTCGAGTAAGTTTGAGTGATGGACAGGTCCAGTTTACCGGCGGTAATTCCAGCACTACATTTGCAGCGGTGACTCCGAACGCCAGCTATAATGTGACGGTAACACCGCCTAGCAGCTATACGATCTGTCCGCCATCCAGCCAGACCCGTACTACCGGCAGTATTGGCAGTGTGACACAGTTCGATTTCAAAATAGCCCCGATTTGCGGCCCTTCGGCTGTATGGCACTCGGGTTATTCGGGCTATAACTGGGGAAATAGACGTGCTGACCTTGACGGCTATTATTACACCTGGCCGCCTGCTGTCCCAGCCGGCACCTATCCCGGTGCCGACACTCAGTTTGTAGCTGGCAATGTAAGAGCGCCCGGGGTTTTTTGGTATAAGTGGTCGGGTGACTGGTCACGTATCGGGGAGGGGCTCCTATACTACTGGCTATGGGAAGCTGTTTACTACTATGTGCCGGGGTACTACACGTATGACGGGCCGTATACTTGCCCGTGATAATAATCAGTCTATCGATTTGACCTTAAGGGTTAGGGCCGGTTTTGAACCTAATCCGACTGCAAGGGTCCCGGTAAGCGTCACCGGGTCGGCAAAATGAACCGGACCCTTGCTAAGAGAACTGCTGTTCGCATGGGATTTTATATCGATATTCGGGCCAACCGCCAGGCTTAAAGCCTGATTGTTCTGACCGGCTTTTTGATCGACTACGGCATAACGGCCGTTTCCGGCGTCAATCACCAGGCCTCTGACTTTTATTTTTTGGTCTGAGTATTTACTAGAGTTAGCCACGATTTCTGTCACGCTTAAGGTGCCCGGAGGAAGTTCTTTATCCAGCTTTGGCGGAGTCGGATTTTTGTCTTCGGGAATCGGACCTTTAACATCTGACTTTTTTGGCGGGGCAAGTTCATTATTGCTACCGGACTTGTCATTAGCGGCCTGGTTCGATACGCCTATCTGCGAATCGGTTTTTTTGTCGGCTTTGTATTTCTTTATCGCAAATACAGTTCCGCCAGCTACCAGGATGACCACTATCGCTACTATAAAAGATGTATTTCTGGAAAGTCTGAACCGTGACATTATTATTATCCTTACGTTTTAGTGCTTCAGCTTAAATTTAACACATCCGGGCTTATCGGGTCTATAAAGAGAGCGTTTACTTGCTCTCAAACAGTTAATCATATAAAGTAATGTTTATGCTTAAGGCTGCGATTAACAGGGATTTAATTGCCACGCCTTTAGGGTGCGGATGCGACCATGCGAATTAGAAACAAAAATAACCATAGCCATGGGTTCACTATACTTGAGCTGATGATAGCTACCACGGTATTCAGCTTCGTGCTTCTTGTCGCGAGCGTGGGAATAATAGCTATCGGCAGGGATTATTACAAAAGCCTTACTTCTGTAAAACTGCAGGAAACCACCCGTTCCGTGGTAGATGATATATCGAGCTCGCTTCAATTTTCTCAGACCGATGCAATATCATCCCATCTTTATGATGGCGGGGTCCCGGCAACGGTAAAAGTCCGATGCTTTGGTTCCGACCGCTATAGATACATAATCAATCAGAAAGTTCAGAAAGTTACTGATCCTACTCACCCCGAACGATTCCACGCCCTATACCGCGACAAGCGTCCTTTCGAAAGCAGCTGTGATGCTAGCGGTAACTGGACTGACGGTACGGAATTGCTCGGTGATAATATGCGCTTGCTGCAGTTCGAAGTATCCAATTCCGACCCGTTCCAGGTAACTATAAGGGT
>DASUKF010000036.1:0-58895 GCA_036278875.1 Saccharimonadales bacterium (SeqCode)
GGAACACATCCCTTGTCCAGCGCCGATTTCCCCGGCAAGCTCAACTTTTTCGTCAATGGCAAGCAGGTCGCATCCTATACGGTCAGTTCCAGTCCGTCGACCAAGAGTTATAAATACAGGGTAGCCGTATCCGGCAGTAAAGAAGTAAGGGCCCAGGTGATAGACAGTGTTCTGTATGATTCCAGTGACAGCAGGACGGTATCTTTCAGCGGAGCTGAAAACAATTCCTCTATAAGCCACTTGAGTGCTGCGAACCATGCCAACAATACAACTATCACCTGGAAAGGCGGTGCGGCTCCTTTCACCGTAACCGACGATTCAACCGGAAGCGTAAGCTGCTCGAGCAGCGGATGCTCAGTACCCAAATCACAAGCGCCTCCGGGCAGCACCATAACCGTAACCGATAAGAACGGTAAATCTAAATCAACGGTTGTCTCAGGAGGACCGTAAGTTAATCCGGTTTTTTGCTAAGATTTGCGAATATCATCCGGCCGGATTCGGTCTGATGATAGCGTGATATTTCTACGCTGACCATACTACCTATCAGCTTGACGGCATTTTCTACGACTACCATAGTGCCATCCTCCAGATAGCCTACGCCCTGGCCCTTACCGCTGCCCTTTTGCACTATTTTGACCTTCTTTTTCTCCCCGGGCAGTATGACCGGACGCATCGATAATGCCAGTTCGTTGATATTGAGCACTTTTACGCCTTCGACGGTGGCTACTTTGTTCAAATTGTAGTCTGTAGTGTATAGATAGGCGGAAAGCTTCTTTGCCAACCTGATAAGCTTCTCATCGGTAGTTTTGACCTCAGGGAATTCTGTGCGGTCTATTCTGACGTCGCAATTCTTGTTTTCCTGAAGCCTGTTGGCCACATCCAGGCCGAAGCGGGCCCGCTCGCGTTTCTGCGAATCGCGGCCGTCAGCCAAAAGCTGAAGTTCCTGCAGGACAAATTTGGGAATAACCAGTTCGTTATTTATGAACCCGGCGTTCGCAAGTTCAACTATACGCCCGTCTATGAGAGCACAGCTGTCCAGTATAAGACTCTTCCCTTTCCTAGAGGAAAGAGTCTTTGCTTTCTCCGGACGTTTATAAAAAAGCAGGCCGATTATGCCGAGTAAAAGTAATGTTTGAACTATATCTATAATTTTCATATATCCTATTTCTTTAAGTATGTATTAAGAGCGTCTTTTATGTTGGTGACCGGTTTTAGCAGTTTGTCGGTTTTTCCAGGTATCTTAGGACCAATCACGGTATCAAATCCCAGTTTCTTTGCCTCGGCTATGCGCTTGTCGGCAAAATTAACCCGGCGGACTTCGCCGGAAAGGCCTACCTCGCCGAATACCACCGCGTTTCCCTTAAGCTGGAGGCCTTTCGCCGCCGAACCTATAGCCATACAGATAGCCAGGTCCGCCGCCGGCTCGCTTATCCTTATACCGCCGACTATGTTGATATAAATGTCCTGGTCGGCCAGGTTCAGCTTTGTGCGTCTTTCCAGCATAGCTACCAGCAGATTTACCCGGTTGAGGTCTATGCCGCTGGCGGCACGCTTGGGGTAGCCGTATGAGGTCTTGTTGACCAGCGCCTGCACTTCGACCAATACGGGACGCATACCTTCCATGGTAGCAAGCACCACCGAACCGTCGCTTTCCTGGCGTTCGGCCAGCAGGCTGGCGGAAGGATTCTCTACCTGAACCAGACCCTCGTTTTTCATCTCGAATATTCCGGCTTCGTTGGTCGAGCCGAAACGGTTCTTGACACTTCTTAGCAGTTTGAAGCCACCGTAGCGGTCGCCCTCCAGGTTTAAGACGACATCGACTACATGTTCCAGTATCTTCGGTCCGGCTATCGAACCTTCTTTGGTAACGTGGCCTACCAGCACTACCGCCGTATCGGACTGCTTGGCCGCAGCCATTATCAGATGGGTGCTGTTGGTAATCTGCGACACGCTGCCCGCGGAAGAAGCTACGGAGTTCACCGACATGGTCTGGATGGAATCGACGAAAACAACATCGTATTTCTTGCTCGCGATAGTCGATGCTACGTCATCGGCGCTGGTGCTGGTAGCCAGATCTAGCCTGGAGTCTGCGACGCCGAGTCTTTCGGCGCGCAGGCCTATCTGATGCGCCGATTCTTCTCCGCTGACATAAAGCACCGTCTTTTTCGCGGCTACAAGGGCAGCTATCTGCAGAAGCAGAGTGCTTTTACCGATGCCAGGCTGTCCGGCTATAAGAGTGATGCCGCCCGGCACGAAGCCGCCGCCAAGGACATTATCTACGTCGCCTATCCCGGCAGGTATCCTTACGGCCGTGTCCTTGCTTTTTACATCTTTTGAGCTTACCGCTTTCAATACTCTGCCCGCATGGTTCTTCGATGTACCGACGAGCTCCACTTCCTCCTGGATAGTATTCCATTCACCGCAATTTGAACATCTACCGGCCCACGCAGAATACTGGGCTCCGCAATTATTGCAAACAAATCTTGCTGTTTGTTTTCTCGCCATTACATTTAGTTTAACATCT
The DNA here is from genome assembly GCA_036278875.1 of Saccharimonadales bacterium (SeqCode). Lineage (GTDB taxonomy): Bacteria > Patescibacteriota > Saccharimonadia > Saccharimonadales > 2-12-FULL-41-12 > JANWLD01. Next base: position 2,525 of record DASUKF010000036.1, read on the forward strand.
ACCGGGTTTTACTCGGCAGACGTAACCGGAGCGGGAACTTCGATGGAATCTACTACATCCCTGACAAGTCCTTCGCAGGCTTCTCCGATGTTCGGCACTGTTTCTATCAAATCTTTGTTTACGGCATCCCTAAGTGCCAGATAAGACAGGCTTTGTCTGTCAATTGCCAGATTCCAGGGGAAGACATCATCGCTGTCCCCTTCCCGCCTGCCTATAGATGTAGCCCTGTGCAGAGCGTTCCATGCCCTTGTGGCAAGGTGAGGTTTGCTTTGTTCATCAGCACAATCAGCGAAACTTTGAAAGCGCACCGGGAGATCTTCGATAAGAGCTTCAGCCCCTACGGCTTCAATCTCTATTCCCATGCTGTTTAAGGTCCGGACAAATGTATTGAATCTGGGCACGGGCATGTCCTTCAGGCCTACGCCGGATATGACCGCTCTTGTCGGTACTTTTTCAAATCGTGTATTATCGACTTCACCCATAATTTATATATTAAACTATAGTATTGATGAATTGGCAAATACCTATTTGCTTGATTTTTCGTTGATACTTCTGCTGTCTATGACCTGGTAAAGCTGCTGCTGCTGGATAACGAGATTATTCCGTTCGACTATAAGTTCGTTATAGTTATTGATTTCCTGCTTGGCCTGATTGACCATGACGTTATATTCATCCACCAGCCGGTTATATCCCGGGACCGTATTGTTATATTCGTCCGTCTTGCCCTGGGCCAGCATATCGTTCAGCTCCTGCTGACGGTCATCGATTTCCCTGCTTTTTGCCTGCAGAGCTTCTTCGTCGGTATTTATCTTCTGCCTTAGAACGGATAGTTCCTGATCGTAGCTCTTAGCCTTGTCCTCCAGGTCTACGAAAGCCTGTTCGTAGTGCTCGGAGTAGCTGACTATTTTTTCGCGGTCGCTGAAATATTGCCTGTAATAATCCTCAAGCTCCGGGCTCAGATGCCTTACCTCGGTGCCGAGTATGGAGTGCAGCTCATTCGGTACTACGCTAGGGTCGCGGGAACGGTAGCTTTCGATTGTTTTTCTGATACGCTCATTATCAAGACCCTTGAAAAAACTCTCGGTCATAGCGTCCACCCGCGCACGCTCTTTTTTGCTCAGCCTGGCATACATGGCATGGAGTGTTTCATGCGCGGCAGTTACCTCGTCCACTCCTTCCAGCCTGCTGTCCGTAACATTCAGCAGATATATGCCCTGCTTGTCTATGAAACAGCCCAATACGATGGTTTTTTCCGGCGACTGACAATGTTTGTTAAATTCCTGTTTGTCATCCAGCTGGGGATGGTTGACATAAAAGACCCGCCTCGTAGAGGGGTTCATAGTAGTTTCGTCGGCCAGTTTGACTATCCGTGCATCCGGATTATAATCGCGCAGCTGCCACCAGTCATATAGGGACTGGAAATTTTTGACTCCCAGCACAAGCGCCGCAAAAAGCGCTACTACAGATATCCATCCTAAGACATTTTTTAACCGCATAGAATACTAAGATAGTATAAAACAGGCTTAACGCTTAAGCTACGGCTGCGGTTTCTTTCTTGCCTTCGAACACAAGTTTTCCGCTTTTCGTACCGATGTTTATGACAGTGCCTTTAGTATAGTAGCCGGAGAGCAGGCCGTTACTAATCTCATCCTCAATAGTATCCTGAAGCAACCTGCGCATCGGACGCACGCCGTTCTGAGGGTCGTAGCCTTCTTCAACCAGGTATTTCTTGGCTGCTTCAGTGGCCTTTACCGCCAGACCCTGACGTACCAGCCGGTCATTCAGCTCCTTGAGCTGCAAGTCCAGTATCTCGGTTATCTCAGGCTTGGTAAGAGCACGAAAGACAATAATCTTGTCGATCCTGTTTATAAGCTCAGGGCGCATCATCTTCTTCAGACTTTCCAGTACGTTTTCCTTATTAGTCTTATGCAATTCGGCCAGATCTTCTTTATCCTTGCTGGACATGACTTCAAAGCCGAATTGCGATTCTTTCTGTAGCTTCTCGGCGCCGATGTTGCTGGTCATTATCACGATAGTGTTAGAAAAATCTATCTCGCGGCCTTTGCCGTCGGTCAGACGGCCGTCTTCAAGTATCTGAAGCATCATATTGAATACGTCGGGATGCGCTTTTTCGATTTCGTCGAACAGGACCAGGCTGTATGGCTGGCGTCTTATCTTGTCGGTAAGCTGGCCGCCGTCATCGTAGCCCACGTAGCCTGCCGGCGCACCCATTAGCCGGGAAACGTTATGATGTTCACCGAATTCAGACATATCTATCTTGACCAGGGCGGATTCGGAACCGAAGAATTCGCGGGCCAGTATCCTTGCAAGCTCGGTTTTTCCTACGCCTGTCGGGCCTAAGAATACGAACGAGCCGATAGGCCTTTTCTCGTCCGTTATGCCGCTGCGGCTGCGCCTGACGGCAGATGCTACGGCAGCGACGGCCTCCTGCTGGCCGATTATATATTTGCTTAGCGTCTTTTCCAGATTCAACAGATACTTGGCTTCGCTTCTGATTACTTTGGAAACCGGTACGCCGGTTATTCTGGCCACGACTTCGGCCACATCATCGCTGGTAAGTTTGATGACTTTGCCGTCGTTGTATTTGGACTGCAGTCTTATTATCTCTTCGCTAAGGCGCGACGCCTTTGTCTTTAGGGTAGCGGCCGTTTCATAATCTTCCGCGGTGGCAGCGTCTTCTATCCTGACCTGGAGCAGGCGCAGTTCTTTCTGGGCCTTGCGCAGTTCAGGCGGAGTTTTGCCCTTGCCGACACGTACATAAGCCGACGCTTCGTCTATAAGATCTATTGCCTTGTCCGGCATGAACCTGTCATTTATATATCTTTTGGCAAAGCGGACCGTGTCATCTATGACTTCGTCGCTTATTTTTACGTTATGGAAAGATTCATAATGCTTCCTCAGACCGCGCAGGATACTGACGGTTTCGGTATCGGTAGCCTCCGGTACGATGACAGGCTGGAAGCGTCGTTCCAGTGCGGCGTCTTTTTCAACGTGCTTGGTGTACTCGGATATGGTAGTAGCGCCGATGAGCTGTATCTTGCCCCGGGCCAATGCGGGCTTGAGCATATTGCCGGCATCCATAGCGCCCTCTGCGGCGCCGGCGCCGACTATCAGATGAATCTCGTCTACGAATACTATTACTTTCTTATCCTGTTCCAGCTCGGCCATGACCTTCTTTAAGCGGTCTTCGAACTCGCCGCGATATTTGGTACCGGCTATCATGCCGGCAAGGTCAAGCATTACAAGTCTTTTGCCGATAAGATTGTCCGGGACGTCCTCGGCCACTATGCGTGCGGCCAGGCCTTCTACTATTGCAGTCTTGCCCACGCCGGGTTCGCCTATAAGTACGGGGTTGTTCTTCGTCCTGCGGCTCAATATGGTGATTACCCGAGCCAGCTGGGCATCGCGGCCGATTACGGGGTCAAGTCCGCCCTGGCGGGCCTTGGCCGTAAGGTCGGTGCCGAAGAAGTCCAGAGCCGTCTTGCGGGTTTTTTTCTGCTTCCTTGCGGAGCTAAGCTGGCTGCTGTCTCCTTGCTGCCGGTTCAAAAACTGTTCCAGTTCGCTCAAAAGCGGATCTATAGCTACCCCCATGGAGCGGAGCATCTCGCTTGCCCGGGCGTTCTTCTGGCTGAGGATGCTGAAAAGTATGTGCTCGGTACCGCAGTATTCCTGATTGTAATCCTGGGCTATCTCATAAGCCATGTTTAGTGTCAGTTTCGCGACTTCGCTCAAGCCTTTGGATGCGATAGCGCCGGCGGGAGCCGTGCTGACATTCAAGGCAAGCTTTGCCTTGTGCAGGGTAACTCCGGCATTATCAAGCATCTTCGCGCCGATGGATGATTCCTGCGCCAAGACACCTAATAACAAGTGCTCCGTACCGACGTACGGGCTGCCGGTGCTCCTGGCAATACCGTCGGCATTGCGCAGGCTGGCCAGTGCGTTCTCTGTCAAATGATTTAAAAAGTCTTGAAAATCTGCTGATGGTGGCATAACCGTACCCCTATCCAGTGTTTTTTATTAAATAAACACTAAGATTATTATACCAATTAGCACTCGAAGGTCAAGAGTGCTAATCTATAGTTTTCAAACTAGTTGTTACAAGTGGTTACAATATTTACTACGACCGCTGAGCCTTGGGCAGTAGCCCCTATGCGAAGAGTCGTATTATTTTCAGAGTATCCGAGTATGTCGTCAGTGGCGTTTCTGCCTTCAAGGCCAAAAGATGCCTCAAAACTGTGGTCATCATCACTGCTGCCAGCCGCGAACCCGCCTCCATCCCCAAGGAAGGTTAGTTCACCTTCATCACCGGAGGAACGCGATACTTCCAGCACGCCCTTGCCTGTATTCTGAAGTTGAAGATTGTCTTGGGTGCCTTCTTCATCACCTCCTACACCACCTATTTTTAGGTCACCGCCAAGGAATACTTTTTGGTCCGGAGCCAGCTCAAATGAAGTTTTGCCGGGAAGACATTCCCCTTCAGGTGTTACCACTGAATTACCGACGGTCTGCGTACCGCAACCCGTTAACAAGGCCGCTGATGCCAAAGTTATACCTAGTGCTCTTTTCATGTTTCAATAGCTCCTATCAGATTGCTTGATAATATACCATTTATAACTAGTAAAGTCAAGGAATGTTTATTGAAAATTAATCTTTTAGTCTTCTTTGGATTCAGTTTCTGCAGATGAATCTTGGCCATTATCTTCGCCGTGTTCTTCGATGGCTTCAAGCAGGCTTGACTCCAGCTGTTCTTTCTTCTTCAGTTTCTGACCGCCTCTGGGTTTGGAAGTGGTCGGCTCGGCAGATACAGATACTTCCGGCTGCTCGCTGGCGCCCGTTTCCGAAACTATATCAAGTTCATATCCGGTAAGTTTGCTGGCCAGGCGGACGTTCTGCCCGTTTTTGCCGATAGCTATGCTTAGCTGGTCTTCGGGAACTTTTATAATGGCCTTCTGTGCGACCTCATCCAGCTCGACCTTGGCTACTTTGGTGGGGCTTAGAGCATTTTCTATGAACCGTGCCGGTGTTTCGTCCCACACGACTATATCAATCTTCTCCTGGTCGCCAACTTCGCTCATAACCGCGTTCACACGCGTACCATGGCCGCCGACGAAAGTACCTACCGGGTCTACACCGGGTACTGTGCTGGCTACTGCAATCTTGCTGCGAACGCCTGCTTCGCGGGCAATGGCTTTTATCGATACGGCTCCGCTTTCCATTTCGGGAACTTCGGCGCGGAAAAGCCATTCCATGAACTGGGTATTTCCACGGGATACTACCAGCTGAGGACCGCGCGAACTGCGCTCTACATCCTTAAGAAAGACCTTGAGCCTCTGGCCCGGATAATATCTCTCGTCCTGTATCTGCTCGCTTGCCGGCATAATAGCCTGGGCCTTGCCCAGATCCAGTCTGGCTATGCGGCCTTCTACTCTGGATATTACGCCGTTTATGACAGTGCCTATCTTATCCTGGAATTCATTGATGATGATTTCTCTTTCGGCTTCACGCAGTCTTTGCAGAATCACCTGCTTTGCGGTCTGGGCCGCTACGCGGCCGAAGGCCTCCGGCTCTTCTTCAATCTCTACGGTGTCGCCGGCCTGCGCGCCTTTCTTATACTTCTGTGCGTCATTGACGCTTATTTCAAAGCGCTCGTCTTCGACTTCGTCTACTACTTCCTTGGACGTATAGATGCTGATAGAACCGGTATTAAGGTCTATTTCCGTCCTGACTTCCTGTTCGCGGTCACCGTAATCTTTGCGGTATGCGGCGGCCAGAGCCTGTTCTACGACCTCTTTGACTGATTCTTCCGGCAGGTTTTTTTCTTCTGCAATTGCCTTAATAACTGTCGCTAGTTGTTTGAAATCAAGTTCCATGTTTATCCTTTATTTATTGCAGCAAGTCTACACGCTTGCTTGTGAATGAAAAAAGCCGACCTCTATGGCCGACCAATATTGTCAATTATACACAGGCCGGTTATGAATGGCAAGATATTCTTGCGGTTCAGGGGCCAAACCCTTCGGCTCTTAATACTTCTTCTATCTTTTGCAGTCCGTTTCTGCCTATATCTCCGGCTGTTTCGGGTGATATCCCAAGCCGAGCACATACCTCATCCAAAGTCATTGGATGATCCTGAAAACCAAATCTGGACTCAATGACCAGACGTTCATCACCGTCCAGTTCCATTAAGGCCCGGCCTACAGCCCGGTTGGCAAGCCCCTTTCCCGGCGATTCATCGGCAATGGATAGGGTTCTGTCTCCGGCCGCTACAGCTAAAACATCCTCGCGGTAGCCTACCGGTACCAGTTCAGTTTCGACCATGCCGGGATCCGTCTCGGCACTGGACGCATGTCCATATACGGCTCGTGTCATTTACAATATTATGCCCCGCGTGCAAGTGTTTGTCAATGTATTCTCCTCTGTTGTACAATGCTTGAATGGGCAAAAGCGTGAAGCGGTTATATAACGATATCAAGCCGGGTCATTACGACCTTGGGCTTAAGATCAATAGCGAAAAAATGACTTTTTCAGGCAGCGTCAAACTAACTTTTGAAAAGACGGGTCGGCCCAGCCGGCGCGTCACTTTGCACCAGAAAGACCTGAAAATAACCGGTGCAAAACTTAAAAATATTTCCAAAGATAAAGATATAAACATCACCCGTATCAATACGCACGGCAGCCTGGATGAGGTCCGCCTGCATGCCGAAGAAATGGTATACCCGGGAAGTTACGAGGCTGAAATCAGCTTCAGCGGCAAGATAACCGACCCGATGCACGGCCTATACCCGTGTTACTTTGAGCATGAGGGTAAGAAAAAAGTCATGTTCGCGACACAGTTCGAGAGCCACCATGCGCGTGAGGTCTTTCCCTGCGTGGACGAGCCTGAAGCAAAAGCATCCTTCCAGCTCACGCTCGATACGCCGGCCGGCTTGAAGGTCCTGTCCAATACCACCCCCGACAAACAGACAGAAAAAGACGGCAGGCTGCATACCGTATTCGGAAAAACTCCGGTAATGAGTTCTTATCTGCTGGCGTTTATCGTAGGCGAGCTTCATAGTGTCGAGGCTAAATCCAAAAACGGCGTAACAATGCGTACCTGGGCCACAGCAGCCCAGCCGAAGAAGTTCCTGGAATACGCCAACAAGGAAGCGGTAAAAATAATCGAATTCTTCGCCGAATATTTTCAGACGCCCTACCCGCTGGAAAAATGCGACCAGGTAGCTCTGCCCGATTTTGAAAGCGGCGCCATGGAAAACTGGGGGCTTATAACCTACCGGGAAGTCGCTCTGTTGGCCGACCCGGACAACCGATCGCTCTCCGGCGAGCAGTATGTGTCAATGGTAGTGGCCCACGAACTAAGCCACCAATGGTTCGGCAATCTTGTAACGATGAAGTGGTGGGATGATTTATGGTTGAATGAAAGTTTCGCAAGCTTGATGGAGCATATAGCCCTTGACGCCATTCACCCGGACTGGCACTGGTGGGAAAATTATGTCATTTCGGACGTACTTGTCACAGCCAACCGCGATATATATAAGGATGTCCAACCGGTAGGCGTAAGCGTAACCCACCCTGATGATATCCATACTTTGTTCGATCCGGCTATTGTGTATGCAAAAGGCGGACGTCTGCTGAAAATGATGCGCGAATCCATCGGCGAAAAGGCTTTCCGCGAAGGCTTGAAGGAATATTTCAAAGAAAACGCTTATAAGAACGCTACCAGGCACGATTTATGGAAATCGCTGTCAAAAAGCAGTAATATGGATGTCTCTGCACTAATGACACCCTGGATAGAGCAGTCAGGCATGCCGGTGCTTAGGGTGTCCCGTGAAAAAGACAAGCTGGAGCTATCCCAAGAAAGGTTCCTGCTTGACGGCGAAGACAAATCAAAAACATGGCCCATACCACTGCTTTCCGACAAACCTCTGGGAGTAGACTTGCTGGAGAAGAAAACCGCCGAACTGGAAGCTCCTGGCACCGTTATATTCAATACCAAAGGCAGCGGGCATTTTCTGGTGGACTATACGGATAAGAGCGAAAAGGCCGCTCTGGCAGAAGCGATAGCCAGACGAACACTGCCGACAGAGGGCAGGATAATCCGGCTCAACGACATAATCTTATTAGCCCGCAGAGGGGATACATCGCTCATAGAAGCACTCGATATAGCCAAGAAATGCAAGGACGAACCGCGCGATGCCGTCTGGAACATGATAAGCCGGGTTATCGGTCTTGCTAAAATGCTGGTCGAAGGTAATGAACAGACCGAACAGGCTATTAAAGATTTCAGGGTTAGTCTTACGAAAGATATATATGGAAGGCTCGGCTGGCAGGAAAAGCCGGATGAGGATCCGAACGATACGCTTCTTCGGCAGACCGCACTGGGTCTGATGCTGGCCGGCGAAGACAAAGAGGTGATAAATCACTGTCTGGAATTGTACAGAAAGACTACCGATATCGCAGACCTGCCGGCGGAAATAAGAACCATAGTTCTGACTGCCGTCGCCCGTTTCGGAGATGGCAAGGAAATAGACAGTTTGCTCGACATATACGAACAAACTCCCAATGCCGACCTGAAGCATTCCATATCTTCAAGCGTTGCCGAAGTAAGGGATCCTAAAATCGGCGGGAAAATCATAAAAAGAACGATATCGGACGGCGGTATAGCAAGGCCGCAGGACATATTCAGGTGGTTCGCCTATCTGATGCGAAACCGCTACACGCGCCATGTCGCCTGGGACTGGCTTAATAATGACTGGGCTAGGATTGAAAAACTTTTTGGCGGTTCCAAGTCTATGGACTATTTTCCTATGTATTCCGCCGCACCCATATCAACCCCGGCCTGGCAGAAAAAATATAAGGAATTCTTCACCCCGCTTTTAAAACAGCGTCAGCTGGAAAGAAACATCCGGATAGGATTTTCTGAAATAGAAGCCCGCGTGGAGTGGCGCAGGCGCGAAGAACCCGGCCTGAAGAAATACTTCCGCACCTAAGGATGGATCAGGCCTTCGTATTCGACTTCGACATCCGGCGTAGCTTCCTGCTGGAAGCGGGCCGTCCTGACCATTTTACGCTCCACCTGTTCGTGGCTGGTAATTCTCTCCGGTGGCTCTAAAAGAACGGCGTTGTAAGGATAGCCCGGGATATCCTGTACGTTCATCTGTATCATCTCCAGGCCGTTATTTATAGCCAGTCCGCTGGAGCCTCCACCCACGCGGCGCATTACCAGCTTGTCCTTTCCCTCGGCGCCGGCGCCGGGAACCAGGATGTCGTGAGTGCCGCTGGTAATCAGCAGTATTAGCATAGCCTTGTCAACCTTAGACAAAGCCTTAAAGGCGCCTTTAGCCATAGTTCTGTGCCCGGTCACTTCATCCTCATATGCCATCAGGCCGGATTTTTTAACCCGCTCGCTGTTAGGCACTGTTGTGACACGATGATCGCATATCAGGCCGGCGGCGGCCGTAGCCAGGATATAATCGTCTTTTGTCAGTGTTTTCTGCCGGCCGGGCTCGTAGGCTTTCAGCATGACCTCCAGCTGGGTAACCATAGCGCCTATGACGCCCGCCGTTTCAAAGTCGGTGACACCTATATCTTCCAGCGCCTCCATAAGCGCCAAAAAACCCATGCCAGAGCGAGTCAGGCTGGCATGGTTCAGATTAAGAACATACTTTTTGTTATCTTCCAGGCCCTCCGCTATTTTATCCAGCATTACCGCCTGGTGGCCCGTATGCATAGCCTCTACCACTTCCGGGTAACGCTTTTTCTCCAGACCTCTGGCCAATTCCTTGGGCGAAAAACCCGGTATCGGTTCGCTGTATTCATAGAGAGCCAGGCTGGTCGGTATTTCCTCCACCAGACGGAAACGGCCGTCTTCGCTACCTGCGTGAGGCGCCGCCAGCTCGTCATGAATTACTATTATTGCTTCCGGCGAAAGAGGCGATTCTATAGTTTCATGAGCAAATACTTTCGCTTCTATTTCAGCTTCACTAAACTGCATGTCGGGCAAATTATAAAATGATTGATTGAATAATGCTACTTATGCTTGCAAAAAACCCAAAACAATATATACTTGACATTTAAATACTAATATTATCTTGTAGAATATATTCCGAAAGATTTTTATGCCCGAAACCGAACAATTCACACCGGAGAAAATTTCCACCGGGCAGCCGGTCGACTATCCTGCAGAAGGTGCCCGGATACTGGGAGACGCATTGACGGAAACGAGGGATAAACAAACCGGTATCTTAGGTACGTTTATCCTGGCAAAATCTGAATATCAAAGCGTGGGTCTGGCCATTGCGACAGCAGCTGAAGGAGTTGGCGACTGGCTGGATGGACGCTTTAAACGCTTCTGGGCGCGCCGAACGGGAACGGAGCTTACCCCGGAGGATGCCAGAAAAGACGAAAAGGAAGATAAGAAAGGCACCCACAGATTGCTTGCCGCTATTACGTTAAGGGAACTGCTTAACAAAGAATACAAGTTTGCCGGATTCCTGGCATTAAACCTGGCGCTGATAATGGGGCGTGATGCCTACGTAAGCCAGGCAAGAGACGAAGGCCAGGCAAATGGCGCGTTCGTAGGCGCGGAATGGCTGGGCAAGGGGAAAACCGGGCTCCAGAACACCGAATTCACGCACCAGACCAGTCCTTTCGCAAAAACCAAGCCGGGGAGAAAAGTTTCATACGGTCTGCAAAGCTCAGCTACGGCTTTATCTTTGATTAGCGGTTTTACAAAAATCCGTTCTATGAGAAAAAACCGCGGCCGCTAACCGGCTTTAGGTTAATATTTCTTCAATAAATTCGACTTCAAAGTCCGGGCCCGATACTTCCGCAGCACTAAGCGTATACTCACCCTGCCAGCCATTGATTTCCACCCAGCTGCGCGCCGCAAGCTCCATTTTGCGTAGTTTCCTAGGCGTTATATATTCAAATCCCCCGCCCTGGTCCGGCGAAGTCCGGTATTTTACCTCTACGAAATAAACACACTTGCCTTTTTCGGCGACTATATCTACCTCGCACCACTTGGTCTTCCAATTGCGGCCTATGATTTTGTAGCCGGCCGATTCCAGGTATTCGGCCGTTCGCTTTTCTGCGCGGGCGCCGTTTATGTTATGGACGGCCACCTAGACGTATACCGCCAAAGGTTTGAACGAGCTTCTGTGCTCCGGGCACGCGCCGTGTTTTTCTATATTCAGCCGATGAACCTTCGTGCCGTAGCCTACATGGCTGTCAAAACCGTAAGCTGGAAATTTTACGGCCAGTTTCTTCATATAGTCGTCGCGCGCAACCTTCGCTATGATGCCGGCCGCGCTGACAGCGGGTACAGACCGGTCGGCTTTGATAATACACCGGGCGCCGTCGTATTCTTTGAAATAATTGATGCTGCCGTCTATTATCATTTCGGAGCCTCTAAAGTCAAAACCGCTTAATGCGCGTCTGATACCAAGCGTAGTGGCGGCAGTCAGGCCGATTTCATCAAGCTCGTTTGAAGTAACCCATCCAAGCGAAGCAAAGACACAACGCTTGTATATTCTTTCCGATAGTTTGCGCCTGGCCTCAGGCGGCAGGAGCTTGGAATCTTTCAGGCCTCTTATTCTACTTTCGCCGAGTATAACGGCGCCCAATACCAGGGGGCCTGCCCATGCCCCTCTGCCCACTTCGTCAATTCCCAGGATATAGCCCATGCTTAAGCTATATTCTAACAAATAGGGGGCCGGTTAATCCGTTTTAATGCGGTCTACTATACTGCCCAGCCTATCCGATATGCCCAGGACATCCGCCCGATGCACTACTTCGCCAAAACCTTTAATAAGTTCCGGCGTGTTGCGCAGCTTCCATGCCTTCTTGTAGCTGTTTCTGATGTTCGGATTATATTTATTTTTCAATGCTTCATACACAGGATTTTCTTTTTCTTCGTCTTCAGGCTCCAAGTGATGGAAATAATGCGCGATTATCGGTTTCATATGTTCGTCGTCAAGCTGGCTTTTGATAAATGTGGGCTGATAGTCTATGAACCCGCGCAGGCCTTCTTCGCTAGGATTTTCGCCCTTTTTCTGGCATCTTTCAATATATAAGCCCGCTACGTCCTCTGACATGCGGCTTTCGCCCTCCATGGCTATGCCGTTTATATCAGCAAAGGCGACGATGAATTCAAGAGGATCCGGTTCTTCGCCGTCTTCCGGCTTCCCTCTTCCGAGATTGAACTGATTAATTATCCCATCGTCGTTAATTTCATACTCGGTGGCCATGACGCCATTTTCCGCTCTGGCCTTAAACCAGTCATTATTTATTTCTTTGTCATCGGTCTTTTCAATAAGGCTAATGAGATAATCTGCGCTGGCCCGTTCATTACCGCTGGCAAGCATCTGTTCCCAGTCGTGCGACACGCCGACCAAAAGAGCCAATTCATAAATGTTCTCCTGATATTTCTCCGGTATGAATTTATACAGCAGATTTGTAAGTTCAATAGCACGGCCAGCTACGTCAAGTGCGTGCTCCGCGTTGTGCTGAGACAGAGGGTTTTCCGAGTTCTCGCCGTATCTGAGCTCTACGTCGTGGAGGGCTATAGTAGCCAGCGAACGGGCGGTTTCATTGAATTCATATCCCTCAGGTTCTATCTGCCCTATGAGCTCGTCTACCGCAGCCTCAAAATTCCTCATGGTGGATATTAACTATAAACTGAAATATGCTTTTTAGCAATTTCGTTAGCCTGTAAATAACTGTTGTCAAAACATGTATTCGGGGAGTATTATCGAACTATAAATGCACTAACCTGTAAAAATGGAGGGAATATAAAATGATAAGCATATTAGCCAGTACCGGTCTAATCTTGATGGACCAATACGGAAATCCGGCGGTTTCAATAAACTGGCTCGGGGCTCTTCTGGCGCTTATAGCTGCTATGGTCATCGGCTCGCTATGGTACGGTCCGTTGTTTGGCAAAAGATGGATGAAAATTGTCGGACATAAAAGAGGCGAATCAAGCCCGCTGGTACCGATGCTTATAATGCTGGTACTGGCTGCCGTACAGGTAGTCGTCATAGCGCATTTCATAGCCTACACCGGATACTTCTATCCTGATTATAGCGGCGTAACGACCGGTCTTCTGACCGGCCTGTGGGCATTTGTGGGCTTCATAATCCCGCTTCTGGTGTCAAACACCGTTTTCTCAAAGGGCTCCACTGAACTTTTGAAGATACACCTGGGCAATCAGCTGGTAACCCTGCTGGCCATAGGGGCCATTCTGGGCGCCGTAAACTAGTCTTTTTTATCGTTTTTCTTGGTTTCTGTTTCGGTGGCGGCTTTTGAATCTTCTTTAGGGACTTCTTCGGCTTCGGCCTTTTCTTCAACCGGTTTTGCTTCCTCTTTCGGTTGCTCGGGTTCGGGAACTCTGTTTACTTCTTCCTGGTCAAAATCCACACTAGTAAGCCTGGCTGATTTGCCGGTGCGTTCGCGCATATAGCTAAGGTAATTACGCCTGACTTTGCTTCTCTTTACAACCTGAACCTTGGTAATAAGCGGGCTATGAAGCAGGTAAGTCTTTTCAACGCCAACACCGCTGGCTATGCGCCGTACGGTTATGGTAGCGGTATGCGAGTTAGGCTTGGAAGTTCTTATTACCAGGCCCTCGAAAACCTGAACACGCTCTTTGCTGCCTTCGCGGACCTTCTGGTGAACGCGTACGGTATCGCCGCTTTTCACATCAATGACATGCGGTTTCTTGTACTTATTTTCAATAGCATTAATTACAGACATTTCTTCTAAAAACCTTGAATTTAAGAGTAATTTGGCTTTTAGTATACCATATCTGTTAATAAAGTAAACTTACGCGGGCAAAGTTGATATAATCTTATTCATGTCTTTAAAAGATCCTTTGAAACAACACAAGGAACTGGCCGGCAAAATAGAGATGGCATTAAAAGCCGGTTTGGATAACGCCGATGACCTTAGCACCTATTACACCCCCGGTGTAGGAGCTGTCAGCTCATACCTGGCCGACCATCCGGAAGAAGTTCGCGATTACACATGGCTGAACAATTCCGTGGCCGTAATTAGCGATGGTTCTTCAGTTCTCGGACTCGGTGATATAGGGCCGCAGGCATCGCTTCCGGTCATGGAAGGAAAATGCATGCTTTTTAAAAAATTCGCCGGTATTGATGCCGTACCTGTAGTGTTAGATGTGCATTCGCCGGATGAAATAGTAAATGCCATCAAGGCTATAGCTTCCGGTTTTGGCGGGATCAACCTGGAAGATATAGCGGCGCCTATATGCTTCGAAGTGGAAAGGAAGCTTAAAAGAGAACTGGAAATGCCGATCATGCATGACGACCAGCATGGTACCGCCATAGTCGTTTTAGCCGGCCTTATAAACGCATTGAAAATTACGGGAAAACAGCTTAAAGATTGCAAGCTCGTCATAAACGGCGCCGGTGCGGCAGGTATAGCCATAGCCAGGCTTCTGAAAAAATACCAGCCGGACATGCGGATACTGCTGGCCGACAGCCATGGTGCCCTATATGCCGGCCGCGAAAACCTGAACCCTGTGAAACAGCATCTGCTTAGCAAAGGGACGATAGTATCGGATGAAAAAGGGGAACTGGAGAAAATAATATCCGGAAGCGATATCTTCATCGGCGTATCGCGCGGTAATGTAGTCAGCGGCAACATGATAAGGTCCATGGCCGATAAGCCTATAGTTTTCGCCATGGCCAACCCTACTCCGGAAATAATGCCTGACGAGGCTAAGAAAGCCGGGGCCGCCGTCGTTGCAACCGGACGAAGTGATTTTGCCAATCAGGTAAATAATGCCCTGGCCTTTCCCGGTATATTTCGAGGGGCACTCGACAGCAGAGTGAACAGGATAACCAGCCGTCATAAGATTGACGCGGCACGGGTTATAGCAAGCCTTGTAGAGAATCCGGATTCGGACAATATAATGCCCAGCATCTTTGATGAGAGGCTGGTCCCTCAAATCGCAAAAGTAATAACTTAGCTTACGACACGGTAAACTTCTTCTATAGTAGTTTCGCCATTTATTATCTTAAGAACTCCGTCTTGGAGCATAGTTATCATACCCTCTTCTATAGCTTGCTTTTCCAGCATGTCGGTAGTTATCTCGTTCGGTGGTTTTCTTAAAAGCTCCCGTACACCCGGCGTCATCATAAGCTGTTCGCGTATAGCTATCTGGCCTTTGAATCCGAACGGGTTGTCCTTGGTCTTTTTGGGCTTATAGAGAGTCAGGTTGTGCAAATCGGGTTTCTTCATTTTTGGCGGCAGGGTGTCTACCACCGCCTGCAGCTGTTTCAACAGGTCTTTGTCCGGTTTGAACGGCTCCTTCGTATCATCGTCAAGTTTCCGGATAAGCCTCTGGGCCATTACCAGGTGCATGGCGCTGGAAAACAGAGGGTTGATACCGATAGAATCAAGCATCCTGGTAAGCGCGGCGGCGGCGGAAGAGGCGTGAAAAGTGGAAAGCACCAAATGTCCGGTCAATGCCGCCTGCAGCGAAGTCCTGGCCGTATCCTGGTCTCTTATTTCGCCGACCATGACCACATCCGGGTCAAGCCTTAGAACGGCCCTTAGGTGGTCCGCGAAACCGGTAGCATCCTGGTCACCGGCAACCGGTATCTGAACTATCCCCTCCAGAACATATTCGACGGGGTCTTCCAGGGTTATTATCTTCCGCTCAGGAGCATTCAGGGTATTTATCAGCGAATAAAGCGTAGTGGTTTTCCCTGAACCGGTCGGACCTACTATAAGCACCATGCCCGTAGGATGTTTTATGACATCATCGACGGCTTCCCGCTCGCTGTCACTCAGGCCCAGGTTATCGAGCTTAAGAAGCTCCATTCTTAAGTTAAACAGGCGCATTACCACATCCTGGCCGTATACCGTAGGCACGGTTTCAACTCGCAGATTCACCGTGACATCCTCGCCGGTCGCCATCTTGTAAGTCCGGTTTATATGTCCCGTCTGCGGGTCGGGGTCGCTGGTAGAAACATTGGCAGCAATAGCTATTGCCGATAAAAGTTGGTGATATTTCTCGTGCGTCAGCTCCGCTATCGGATGAAGCACTCCGTCCACCCTTATACGGACCCTTACGGACTCTTTCTGGTTCTCCAGATGTATATCCGAGCCTTTCAACTGGTATGTCTGCTTCACAAGATATGCCAGGATATCATCGGACAGGACTTGATTGAGCGTGGTTGTTACCTCGCTGAAAAGATCTTTGTCGCCTTCCTGGGAAAATTTGACGTCCTGATATTCTACCTTTTTCGGCGGATCGTATAGGAGCATGTAATCCCTGAAACCGGTATCCGATATAAGGGAAAAACTGACTCTTTGGTCCAGAAACCGGTCCCTTATTTCCTGCATGGTCTGCTGGGAGGTAGTATTGGTAACACCGAAGTTTATATGATGCGGATCCGCAGATATGGGTACGAGACGGTATCGTTTCAGTTCTGCGGGGTCTAGAAGATCCCTATATAAAGGTTTTTCGCCCAGTGACGTATCGGCATACGAGAGCCCTAACACTAAGGCTCGGCGCTGGGTTGCTTTTTCTTCATCAGCGCGTGCATCTTCGCTCATCCATACTATTTAACCACAAGAGTTATCGGCTTGTATACTTATTGATATGCGAAGGAACATAGTCGTAATAGCGCATAACTTGCGAAGCGCGCATAATGTCGGCTCGCTTATCAGAACCTGTGAAGGCCTGGGCGTCGACAAGATATTTTTTACCGGATATACGCCGTACCCACAAAAACCGCGGGACGTAAGACTGCCGCATATATCACGAAAAATCGACAAACAGATAGACAAGACTGCGCTGGGAGCCCAGGACGGTTTGCCGTGGGATAGTAAAGAAAAAATAGGCGGGGTGATAAAGGCCCTGTCGGAGGACGGATATACGATATGCGCGCTCGAACAGGCAGAAGAAAGCACGCCCCTAAGCGAATTCGACGCGCCGCACAAAGTCGCGCTCATCATCGGCAACGAAGTCAGGGGGCTGGAAAAAGAAGTGCTTGATAAAGCCGATACGGTTCTGGAAATACCTATGTTCGGCAAAAAAGAATCATTCAATGCAGTTCAGGCGGCCGCCATGGCTTTATACAGGATGAGATTTCACTAAAAGATGTTAAGATAGTACTATCACACTAAGCAATTAGTTATGACAAAACAAAAATCAAAGACCGGCAAATATCCTCCCAGGCGGCGGACAACGTTCAAGAAGCACTCCAAAAGATATACCAAAGTCTATTCGCCATATCTGCCTATAGCTATAGGCTTGGCCATAGGCCTGGCGGTGATAATCGGCAATAGGCTCAATACCGGCAACAACTCGGTGTTAGGCTATGCTTCATCGACTTCTCCGCAAACGCTTCTTGAACAGACCAATGAAAAACGCGAGTCGGCCCACACGCAGGATCTTAAGATAAACAAGGCGCTTGAATACGCTGCCCAGCTGAAGGCAAATGACATGGCCAAGCGGGATTACTGGTCCCATATAACGCCGGACGGCAAACAGCCGTGGTATTTTATTGACAAGGCTGGCTACGGATACAGTCAGGCCGCCGAAAACCTGGCTTACGGTTTCACCTCCAGCGAGAATACCATTGACGGCTGGATGAACAGTACCGAACACAGGGAATCGATGCTTAATAAGGATTACGCCGACGTCGGGTTCGGCATCGCCAATTCACCGGATTATCAGAATCATGGCCCGGAAACCATAGTAGTAGCGCTGTATGGCAAGCCGGATAAGCCGAACGCCCCCGGAGTGCGCGCTGATTTTATTGACAAGTCACCGGGTTCGATAAGCCGGCTTCAAACATTGACCGGCGGCAAATGGCCATGGATAAACCTCATCAGCGGCATGATGATAGGTATCATAGCCATGTACCTGGTGACGAAACATTCGCTCAAGCTGCGCCGAAGACTGCGGGCCGGCGAGGATTATATATTGCATCATCCGGCCCTGGATATGACACTTTTGACCGTGCTTATATTACTGCTGGTCCTATCAAGAACCGTCGGGTTCATTCACTAGACTACTGATACTTTATACTGGTATCGCCGAAAAGCCCCTTGGCCGTTTCCAGGAATTCTTTGCTCGGTTCTACCAAAGTAGGTATTTTTATAACCTGCTTATCGTCATCCGGACCTACGACCAGTACCACCGGCACCAGTCCCGGTGTGCTATCTATGGCAGTTTTAAGCCCGGAAAGAGCCTCATGGTTATCCGTGTTGGCCACCCTTATATAAACTCTCGGGTCGGGGCTTTTGGCCGCCGGCATGGAGATATCGCGCTCGCCGGGATTATCCGGATCAAGTTCGCTGGCCGAATCTACTACTATCTTGGTTTCTCCTTTATTACCGTCTCGTCCTTTTCTGGAAACTTTCCCTGTTACAAGGAGTACCAAATCGCGTTTCCAAAATTCCGCCGTCTTTTCCATGACACCCGGGAATACGACCAGCTCTATATCGCCCGACATATCGGCCAAGCGGACGAAGGCCATTCGTCTGCCGTTTTTGGTCGTTATTTCCCGTGCTTCGGTTATCGAGCCGCCGACTGTCAGGCTCTTGCCTTCGCGTTCATTTACGAGCTGGGCTATAGCCACGGCTTCTTTCTTTAAGATATCTTCATATTCGGCAAGAGGGTGGCTTGAAAGATATATACCGAGAAGCTCACGTTCCCATGCGACTTTCTGGCGCGGAGTCAACTCTACAGTCGGCGGGATAAGGCTCAGCTTGATTTCCATCTCGGCGTCTACTTCGGAGATGCTTCCGAACAAATCCGTCTGTCCGCTAAGCATATCTTTTTGGCGCCGGTTAGCAAAAGCCAGCAGGCCGTCCATGTTTTCCAGCAAAAGTTCACGGCTGCCGAAGGTATCAAAAGCACCGGATTTTATCAGGCTTTCCAGTGCCTTGCGGTTCACTGCCCGAACATTTACTTCGGAAAGGAAACTTTCCAAATCTTTGAAGCCGCCAAGTCGTTTGCGGGCATTTATTATTTCTTCTACCGCCCCGGCACCCACGTTTTTTATAGCGTTCATGCCGAACCTTATCTTTTCGTTATTGCCTTCTTTTATTACGGCGAACTCCCCGAAGGATTCATTTACGTCAGGCGGCAATACCTCTATTCCTATGGACTTACACTCGGAAATCTCTATAGCAAGCCTGTCCGTATCATCATAGTCGCTTGTCATCAGAGCGGCCATGAAAGCAGCAGGATAGTTTGCCTTCAGATATGCCGTCTGGTAGGCAATCAGAGCGTAGCAGGCTGCATGAGCCTTATTGAACGAATAGTCGGCAAAGGGCTGTATCTGGTTCCATATTTTCTCGGCATCGTTTTTAGAAACGCCCTTTTTCTTGCAGCCCTCGATAAACCTGGGCTTTTCCGACTGCATGATACTGCGGTTTTTCTTGCCGATAGCCTTCCTGACCAAGTCCGCCTCGCCTGCGCTGTAACCGGCCAGAAGCTGAAGCAAGGCTATTATCTGTTCCTGGAAAACGATTACGCCATATGTATTCTGGAGCACAGGCTGCAGTGACTGATGAGGGTATGTAATAGAATCCCGGTTGTTCTTGCCGGCGATAAAACGCGGTATTTCAGACATGGGGCCGGGCCTGTACAGGGCATTCATGGCGATGATATCTTCAAATTCGGTAGGCTTAAGATCTTTCAGATAGCGCTTCATGCCGGCGGATTCCAGCTGGAATACCCCTGTCGTATCCCCACGCCTTAAAAGCTCGAAAGCTTTCTCATCATCCAGAGGCACACTGCTTATATCAATATCCCTTTTGTAGACCCTTTTGATTATCCTGAGCGTATTGTTGATGATGGTCAGGTTGGAAAGGCCCAGGAAATCCATCTTAAGCAAACCGATTTTTTCTATCGGCACCATCGAATACTGGGTTGCTACCACGCCTTTTTGAGCCTTTTCAAGCGGGGTGAAATCTACTATGTCGTCCGGCGCGATGACCACGCCGGCCGCATGCACGCCGTGGCTCCGTATGGTACCTTCCAGATTCATGGCAAGGTCAAATACCCTTTTCGCGTCAGAATTTTCCTTATATTCTTTCTTCAGTTCCGCATTGTCTTTTAGTGATTCCCTCAAAGGAATGTGTCTGCCCTGAATTGGCGGCGGAATCATCTTGGCCAGCCTGTCTGCTTCGGCATAGGGCACCTGCAATACGCGTGCTACATCGCGTACCGCGTTGCGTGCCGCCATGGTTCCGAAAGTAACTATGCTGGCGACCTTGTCTTCACCGTATTTATCTACGCAGTATTGGATAACTTCGTCCCGGCGCGTATCCTGTATATCGACATCGAAATCCGGCATGCTGATACGGTCCGGATTTAAAAACCTTTCGAAAAGCAGGTCGTACATGAGCGGATCAAGCTCGGTTATCCTCAGCCCATAAGCTACAATCGAACCGGCACCGCTGCCGCGTCCCGGGCCGAAGACTATCCCCTGGTCCTTACCCCAGTTTATGAAGTCCTGGACTATCAGGAAGTAGCCGTCGAAACCCATACGGTCTATCACGCCGAGTTCGTACTGAGCCCTGTCAACAATTTCCTTCGACAACTGCTTCTTGATATCGGCCAGATTTGATTTCGGCTTGATATCGGGTTTGTAGCGGGATACCAAACCTTTGTAGGTTAGCAGTTCAAGGTGGCTCTTTTCGGTTTCGCCTTTCGGAACGGGGAACTTCGGAATCAGATACTTGCCAAGCTCCAGCTCTACATCACACCTGTCGGCTATGGCCCTGGTGTTTGATACCGAGTCCGGATGTTCTTCGCCCCAGCGCTTTATGATATCCTTCGGATCGGCTACGAACAGCTCGAACTCTTTTAAGGACATCCTGTTCTCGTCTGAGAGGAACGCTCCAGTCTGTACGCACAGGAGTATCTCGTGGGCTTCGCGGTCATCTTTTTCCAGATAATGTGCATCCCCGGTGATAACCGTAGGTATGTCCAGCTCTTCCGCTATCTTGAAGCTGTCGCCGGTAACTTTTATCTGCTCATCCCAGGCACCGTTATGCTTCGGGTGGCCATGGTCCTGAATCTCTATATAATAGCGGTCCCCGAAGACACTTTTGTACCACTTGGCAGTCTCACGGGCCTTATCTATCTGGTCGTATCTTATGGCATCGCCGAACTCGCCGTTTATACAGCCGGAGAGAACTATCAGGCCTTCATTGTATTTTTTAAGCAAGTCGCGGTCTATTCTGGGCTTATAGTAAAAACCTTCCAGATTGGAAATGGTAGACAAGCGCATCAGGTTTTTGTAGCCCCGGTTGTTCATAGCAAGTATGGTGAGGTGGAAATACTGCTTGTCATGAGCCGGATCCTTGTCGGTGTATTTTCTCGGTGCTATATACGCCTCAATGCCGATGATAGGCTTGACGCCGCTTTTTTTCGCCCTGGTATAGAATTCAATCGCGCCGGAAAGCGTGCCATGGTCGGTCATGGCAACGGCTTCCATACCCATTTCTTTTACCTTGTCTATGAGGGCGGGGACTTTGGTAAGTCCGTCAAGAAGAGAATACTGCGTATGGTTATGCAAGTGTACGAAGTCAGAGGCCTTCAGTACATTATTTTTTCCCGTTTTTTCTTTTTCCGGCACTATCAACCCTCAGCTTTTCTAGAGATATTATAGCTTAGGTTTTTTTAAATTTCTGTTGTAAATATTTTCGGGCGATGCCGTTAGACATTTACATTAAATAGTCTGCCGATAAAGTAGGTGATTATCATAGCCAGCGCACCGCCGCAAACAACCCTTGCCATAGCTCTTCCGATTTTAGCGCCGCCTACCCTGGCGCTTAAATAGCCTGTTATCATCAGGGCAATTATGACGGATATGAAAGTGGCCAATATTCTGGAATCAGCCGGTGGGATGAGAATTATAGACATCGGTATGGCCGCTCCTATAGTAAAGGCCGCGGCTGATGCGTAAGCGGCATGCCACGGGTTTGTCAACTCATCCGGGTTTATTCCAAGCTCAACCTCGACATGCGCCCGGAACGGATCATGCTCGGTAAGCTCTTTAGCCACCAGTTTGGCTGTCTTAGGGCTTAGCCCTTTCTTTTTATATATATTCTCAAGTTCTATAAGTTCTTCCGCCGGAAAATGTTTCAGCTCGTATTTTTCCTTTTCAAGCAGCGCCCTCTCACTGTCCCTCTGAGAACTTACGGAAACATATTCGCCTGCGGCCATGGACATGGCGCCGGCTATCACTCCGGCCAGTCCCGCCGTCAGAATGACCCCTTTGTTCTCGGTCGCGCTGGCTACACCTACTACCAGGCCGGCTATTGAAACAATCCCGTCATTCGCACCAAGCACTGCGGCCCTGAGCCAATTAAGCTTTGAGCCGCTGTGGTTCCTGTGGAATTCAGGATGCGTGCCGGCCGCTTTCTCCGAACTGTCTTTTTCAGCCATGGGTTTTATTTTTTCAGGAACTTGGCCAGATTCTCTTTGGCCTTTTTGGCCTCTTCTACCATTTCCTTGAGATCCGGATCATCTGCTTCTCCGTCATGCAAAGCGCTCAGTATCATCTTGACTTTCTGTTTGGTTTCTTTAGCGGTATCAATTTGTTTCTTCAGATTATTCTGGGCGTCCTTCTTTGTCTTTTTCAATTTCTTATCGGCATCCGATACCAGCGCGCTGAGTTCCGCATATGACTTCTTAAGCTGTTTTTCGCTGTCAATCTTCGCTTTGTTGGCCGAGTTGGCAAGTTTGACCCGGGTTCTTTTGCCACTTCTTGGTGCCGAGAGTATTCCAACGGCATAGCCGATACCTGCGGCAATCATGGTTCCTAAGGCGAATTTGCTCTCTTTCTTCATTTCTTACCCTTCTTCTTATTAAATTTTTCAGCGGTGTCAACAACTTTGCCGCTGATGTTGGCAATCAGTTTGAGCAAGGCGACCGGCGTGGCCGTCTTTTCAAAAAACGAAGCGATTTCTTCGGCCTTATCCACGGCATTTTCGGCATAATCGGTGATGTGCTTTATCTGGCGTGTTATCTGGATAAACCTTACCACCAGGATAATCATGAGCAAAAGAAGCAGAGCGAGCATGACGGAAAGGATAATAGTTAATGCTTCAAACCACTTAGTGTCCATGTCTTTGATTATAAACTATTTTGTCAATCTACCTTCGATTTGATATGAGCCAGGACTTCGTCTTTTATATCGGGTCTTTCCAGCGCGAAATCAATTACGGTTTTCATATATTCAAGCTTGTTGCCCGTATCGTAGAACCTGCCGTCCTTTATCTTAAGCGCCCAGACCTTCATACCGTCGCCGGCCATCCTTTGCAGTGCGGGCTGCATTATGAACTCCTGGCCATCCTTCAGATGCTTCATATCTTCTTTCAGGTAGTCGAATAATTCCGGTTCGAACAAATAACCGCTGACAGACGCTATCTTGGAATGAACGGCGTCATAACTGCCCGGCTTTTCGACAATTCTATCCACGGCTATCATGTCTTCGCTGTCGTGTTTTTCGCCTACGACGAAAGCATACTTCTTATAATCATCGTCATCTTCGGCAGCAACACAGGTCAGTACGTTGCCGCCGTATTCCTCATGTATTTCTATAAGCTGGCGGAAACGGCTCGGCTTGGCCACGACGAAGTCGTCGGCAAAGGCGAATATGAAAGGTTCCTTGCCGATAAGATGCTGTGCATTTAGAAGAGGCGTAGCATTGCCGTAAGGGCCTTTTTGTCTTAAATAAGCGAAATTTGCCAGGTCGGAAATCTTCTTGGTTTCTTCCAGCAGTTTAGTTTTGTTCCCTTGAATCAGATTTTCGCGCAAATCCGCACTCATCTGATCGAAATGATCTTCTATGGAGCGTTTATGATAGCCGGTTACTATGACTATGTCTTTTATGCCGGCGTCTATAAGTTCCTCGACTATGTACTGGATTATCGGCTTATCGACTATCGGCAGCATTTCTTTGGGCATAGCCTTGGTCTGCGGCAAAAATCTGGTGCCGAATCCGGCTGCCGCTATAACTGCCTTGGTAACTTTTGCCATAATTTAGATTGTATCATGTCAACAAACCTAAAAAGCTTTTTAAATCATGCTAGCAGGTATTGACTTATTTCATATTTTATATTAATAATATCTACTGACTTAATGAGGTAGACTTTATGGGAGAGCGTGTAAAAACCATTGAAAAATTAAAGTCGGTAAAAAATGTGATAACACGACCGCGTTCAGCACTAGCAATCCTGTTGATGGCCGGGACTGCAATAGCCGGTTGTGGCAATACTATTTCGGCTTCAGACCGACCAGTAGGAGCTTGCGGTAGTCATGAATATAGTGCGCCTGAAAAATATAGTAAAGCTGTCAAAAAAGGCTATACTGAAAAGCAAGTTTTAGCGCTTGCCAAACGGGATGTTCTTATTCTCCAGCATCTGGCGCTCCGTGTTGGTGGAGACATTGACCTACCGCGCGATGAATCAAAAAGCCACAAATTCGGATATGTAGGCGATGTCACAGAAATAACTGCCACACCAGATAATTTACGACTTAATTTTAATAGAAACGGCGGCATTAATACGACCCGGGTTGATCATGTAGACTTCCCAATTAGTGGTGATAGCGTCGATATTAGCGAAGGCTCTGTTATGTGCTACGACAACGAAGATTATAAGCAACTTGTCACAAACGGAACCTACACGGCATTACAGAGCTATGTACAGCAAACTTCTATAGAACCTGGTAAATAAGTCCTAAATTTCGAACTGTTTTTTTATTATCTTTTGAGCCAGTGCGGGGTCGGCTTTGCCTTTTGATTCCTTCATGACCTGGCCGACCAAAAACCCTATAGCCTTCATCTCGCCGTTTTTTATATCCTCCGCCGCCTTCGGATTGCCGGCTATGGCTTTTGCTACGATTTTTTCTATCTCGCCTTCGTCGCTGACTACTTTGTTGGTGCTTATGAATTTGGCCGTATCGAATGATTTCTCTTCAAGTATCTGCCTTACGCCTTCTTTCGCTTTGGTTGATACCAGCGCGCCTTCGTCATAAGCCCGGGCCAGAGCAAGCAGTCCGTCCATCCTATCCTCATTCAGAAGGGAATAATCCTCAAGAAAACCGGGGATAAAGTTGATAAGCCAGTCGAAAAGCTTGGATGCACTGCCGCTTGGAACATCTTTCCTCCCGATTACGCTGATGGCAAAATCCACGGCTTCCGGATTGTTGAACAGGGTGTCCAAATCGGTTCTGGAAAGATGGCCGGTCTTTTCAATTTTTTCCCGGATAGTATAGAAATTCCGTTTTTCGAAGGACTTCTTAACTTTGTCTATATAATCATCGCTTAGATTAAGCGGCGGGATGTCCGGATCGGGGAAGTAACGGTAATC
This sequence comes from Saccharimonadales bacterium (SeqCode), assembly GCA_036278875.1. GTDB lineage: Bacteria > Patescibacteriota > Saccharimonadia > Saccharimonadales > 2-12-FULL-41-12 > JANWLD01. Next base: position 27,914 of record DASUKF010000036.1, read on the forward strand.
GTGCGCCTCTTCCTTGCCACGCTGGCTGGTAGTCTTCTGCTTCGCATCGTCCCAGCCTCTGGTTTCCTGGACTATCTTGTTGCCTTTTTCCAGTTCCTGTGTCTGCCGTTTTATCTCGTATTCTACCGCTTTCTCGACCGCCTTGAAGCTGTTGAGGTTCTTGGTTTCTGTCCTTGTGCCCAGCTTGGTAGGATCGTTAGAAACACTGACGTTGACATCGAAGCGCATGTTGCCGTGGTATAGGTCCACATCGCTTATATCGGCGTACTTCATCAGCAGATACAATTTCTGCGCATAAGCTTTGGCTTCTTTGGCGCTTTTAATCTCGGGCTCGGATACGATTTCAAGCAGCGGCGTACCGGCGCGGTTTAGATCCACCAGGCTGTAATCTTTGGCGGCGGGGTGCGTCGTCTTGCCGGCGTCCTCTTCCATATGCGCTCTGACGATGCCAATCTTTTTAAGCTCGCCGTCCACTTCTATGTCGACATGTCCGCCGACTACTATAGGGTCTGAGAACTGGCTTATCTGATAACCCTTAGGCAGGTCAGGGTAAAAATAGTGCTTCCGGTCGAATTTGGAAAATTTCTGCGGCTTGGAACCCAGTGCAAAAGCTGCCTTGCAGGAAAGTTCCACGGCTTTTTCATTAAGAGCGGGCAATGCGCCGGGCATACCAAGGCAAATATGGCTGATTAGAGTGTTAGGCTCCGCACTGCGGGCATCGTTGGAAACAGCCGCGAACAGCTTGGTCTTGGTCTTAAGCTGCACATGGCATTCTATGCCGATAGTCGGTGAGTAGCCGCCTCTCACTATATCGCCCCCAGATCCTTCAAAGCCTGGCGCAAGGCTACAAGTGCGCGCTTAACATCGTCTTTCTTAAGTTTCAGCTCCGGATGTTCGTGATGCCTCTTGCACAGTTTATGCCCGAACCAGACTTCGTCCTTATCCTTGAAATCTTTCTGGGCATTTACCAGCCTTTCGCCCATGGTCTCGCCTTTTATGTTGCGTTTCTTCATGGCTTCGTCCAGCAGGTTATCGGCGTCAATCAGAGCTTCCAGCCAGCTTTCCCGGTTCGGCAGTTTCTTTTGCAGTTTGCGCCACCGTTCGCGGAATTTCTTGGGCCTGACCCTCTTTCTGGTCAATCTGTAAATCACATATACGGCAACTATCAGAAAAACCAGCGCTCCGGCAGCGGCGGCGGCCAGGGTTTCCGGCGTATAGTGCGACAGTTCTATACTCATCTGTTTATCTCCTCAAATGCTTTAGAAATTCCTAAAAGTTCACGGTCTTTTCTTTGTGGGGCCAATATCTGCAGGCCTACCGGCAAACCCTCTACCATGCCGGAAGGCACGCTTATAGCAGGTATGCCGGCCAGGTTGGCACCGGTCATGAACAAATCGGCCAGATACATCTTCAGCGGGTCGCTGGCCTTTTCACCTATCTTGAACGGCAAGGTCGGTGATACCGAGCCCACCAGGAAATCATGTTTTTCGAAAGCTTTGTTAAACTCATTGATTATTTTGGTTCTGACTATCTGAGCTTTCCTGTAGTAAGCATCATAATAGCCGCTGCTGAGAACATATGTTCCTATCATGATACGGCGTTTTGCTTCGTCGCCGAACCCGACGGCGCGGCTGAGGTTGTAACTTTCTTCCAAATCGTCGGCGTCTTCGTAGCTGTACCCGTAGCGCTGCCCGTCATAACGGCTAAGATTGCTGCTGACTTCCGCCGGACAGAGGATGTAATAGACTGCCAGCGAAAGCGGCATCGAGGGTATGCTTACTTCCGACACTTCCGCACCGGCTTTTTTGAATTTATCAATGGAACGTTCTATCTGCTCCTTAACGTCCTTGTCAGTGTTCTCATCCATGTACTCTTTAAGTACGCCTATCTTCTTGCCTTTTATGGATGAATCAAGCTCGGCATAAGATTTCTTGCCCCTGTCTATCATGGTCATATCCATCTGATCCTTGCCGGACATTACATCAAGTACCAGCGCGGCTTCCTCGACGGTCTTTGCTATCGGGCCTATCACATCCAGACTGGAGCCCATAGCTATAACTCCACTCCTGCTGACCAGTCCGTAAGTGGGCTTGAGCCCTACCACTCCGCAAAAGCTGGCAGGCAGTCTGACCGAACTCCCGGTGTCCGTACCTAGTGCGAACGGAGCCATATCCAATGCTACCGCGGTAGCGGAACCACCGGAACTGCCGCCGGGGACCCTGGTCTTGTCATAAGGATTAAGCGTTGTGAAAAAATCACTATTCTCGGTACTGCTGCCGTGCGCGAAAGCATCCAGGTTAGCCTTGGCTACACATATCGCGCCTTCCGCTTCCAGCTTGCTTACGGCGCTGGATTGATAAGGAGCTTTGAAGCCTCGCAGGATATTGCTGGCCGCCGTAGTATCTGCGCCGAATACCAGGAAATTATCCTTGGCTATGAACGGCACACCGCTCAAGCGGCCCGTCTCACCGCCTTTGGCAATCCGTGCATCTATATCTTTGGCTTTTTCGCGGGCTGGTCCTTCAAGCGTGGCTATTATGGCCTTATATTCTTCTTTTTCACTTATACGGGCTAAAGATTTTTCGACCAGCTCCGCAGCCTTCACCTTGCCTGATTTCACATCCCGCACCAGTTCCGATATCGGTTTCCAGCTCGTATCAGACATTTCTAATTCAGTATTCTCTTAACTTTGATCTGGTGCTTTTCGACCGCCGGAGCATTTTTCAAAAGCTCGTCCGGCGATGCGCCGTAATCGACAGGCTCATCCGGCCTCATGACATTTGAAAGTCCTGTCACCTGATCCGTAGGTTCCAACCCTTCCGTATCAACCGCGTCTATCTGCTCCACGTACTTGACAATGGCATTAAGCTCTTCCGTGAACCTATCCACGAAGCTTTCCAGCTCCCCTTCCTGGAACTTCAGTTTGGCCAGCGTTGCCAATTTTAAGACATCGTTGCGTGTTATTTTTGCCATATTATCCTGTAAGTATAACAAAAACCTACTTTGATAATCTATCTTTACAACTTTAAAAATAAGCAATATGATTATCCTTAGACCAACCATAAACAAAAAGGTTTAGAGGAATGGCAGGACCGCCCCCACTGAGACTTGCAGATGGTCCCGGCCCGGAAATAATGGCCGGTATGCCGAAGTTTGAACCCGACCCTCAGCCCGCTGAGGGTTTTTTAGTCGGCGGAATCGTGGGTATAGAGCCCGTTGACAACGACACGCAGTCCGGCCACCAGATACGTCTGGACAGATACACAATGACCGACGGAAATGTCTATGAGATGGAATTTACCATGCCAGCCAACCTGCGCAGCGACACAGCCATAGGAGATACGACCCCTTGGCTGGTAGGCAGGGAAGGATTCAGCCGGAAGGTTAACGGGCGGTTCAACGATATGGGCTATCCGACCGTTCTGGTAAGCCCGGTCGGCAAAGCCCTGGGCGCCTCGTTACGCCATTCCTCGCACAATATGAGCGATATCGTTGAGCATGTGATTGGCAGTAGTGACCTTCGGCCTTCCGTACTGGGCTATGGGTCGTCGCGGGCGGCAGCTATAGCATTGGGGCTTAGAGACGCAAAATATATCGATGTAATAGCGCCTTGTTTCCCCCGTCCTATAAATGCCGCGGAGCTGCCCGAAACCGTATTGCAAGCTGGACATGAAGTGGTTGAACTCGGCAAGCATCTTCTTAGGATAGGTCCGAAAGCCGCAAGCAGCCAGCGAAAAACATTCAGCACGAATCCAACGGATTGGCTGCATTATGCGGAAGTAATACCAAAACTCTGGAACGGAGATTCAGGCAGACTGTCCTGGGGGAATATGCATGTCCCTACACATATAACTTTGCTTCATAAAGACGGCTGGTCTAAGCCGGATGTCTGGCAGGCGATGGCCGCCGAAAGGCCTAACCTGACTATCAAGATGATGGAAGGGCGACACCTTAGAATCCCCGACCCCAAGGTGCTGGCAGGTCCGTTTCATAGATTCGAGGCACTGGCTGAAATGCGCGGAGCCGACGGTGATTTTACCGATGAAATGCTGGCAGAGGTAGCGAGCCTTCAGCCGCCGTCTGCAGATAGGGCCGGTAAACTGGGCAATCTAAGTGTAGGCAACCTTCTAAAAGCCGGATTCGCCCTGGCCGCTTAAAGTTCCTTCTCCAGCTCCTGAATCATGTCGCGCAAGGACGCGGCTTTTTCAAACTGCAGGTTTGCGGCAGCCAGTTCCATCTGGCGGCTCAGGTCGCGGACCAGATGCTTATACTCGTCCTTCGGAATCTTCTTGATATCAAGCTTCGGCTTCTCGCTGTCCGGCAGATCGGGTCTTAAGCCTTTATCTATGTTCTTGGCGATTCCTTTCGGCGTGATGCCGTGTTTTTTATTGTAATCTTCCTGTATCTTGCGCCGACGGTTAGTTTCATTAATAGCGCGCTTCATACTGCCGGTCATTACATCGGCGTACATTATTACCCGCCCCTCCTGGTGACGGGCGGCGCGGCCTACCGTTTGTATCAATGCCTGCTCGCTCCTGAGGAAGCCTTCCTTGTCGGCATCCAGGATGGTTACCAGCGATACTTCCGGCAAATCCAAACCTTCACGCAGAAGGTTGATTCCGACAAGCACGTCATAGACACCCAGTCGCAGATCGCGCAGTATATCGCTTCTTTCCAAAGTGTCTATCTCGCTGTGCAGATATGCGACCTTTATGCCCAGTTCCTGCAGATATTCGCTTAAATCTTCCGCCATCCTTTTGGTCAATGTAGTCACCAGCACGCGGTGGTGCTTGTCTACCGTAGCCCTGATTTCTCCTATCAGATCGTCTACCTGATTCTTGACCGGGCGGACTTCTATCTTGGGGTCTATCAAACCGGTCGGGCGTATTATCTGCTGGACCGGTTTCGAGATACGGCTAAGCTCGTATTCCGCCGGAGTAGCACTGACATAGATAGTTTTGTTTATATGGCGTTCGAATTCGCTGAAGGTAAGCGGCCGGTTATCCAGAGCGCTGGGCAGACGGAAGCCGTGCTCTACCAGCACTTCTTTCCTGGCCCTGTCGCCGTTATACATGCCTCTTACCTGAGGTATGGTCATATGGCTTTCGTCAATGAACATCAGGTAATCATCCGGAAAATAGTCTAAAAGCGTGGCCGGTTGTTCGCCCGGCTCGCGGTTGGTCAGATAGCGGCTGTAATTTTCTATGCCTTTGACAAAGCCGGTTTCCTCCAGCATTTCCAAATCAAACTTGGTCCGCTGGCCCAGCCGCTGGGCTTCCAGAAGCTTGCCGTTCTTATTGAAATAGCGGAGGCGTTCATCAAGTTCATCCTGAATACGGCCGAGGGCGGATTTTAGCCTGGTTTCCGGAGTAACAAAGTGGCTGCCCGGGTATATTTTTATATTGTTAAGGTTGGCTAATACTTCGCCGGTCAGAGGATCTACTTTGGTTATCTTGTCGACTTCATCGCCGAAGAATTCCACCCTGTAGGCTATTTCCTCTCCCGCCGGAAATATGTCCACTACATCGCCGCGCACCCTGAATGTAGAGCGGTGGAAATCTATATCATTGCGCCTGTATTGAATATCTGTCAGATGCCTTAGCAATTTGTCGCGTTTTCTTGTTTCACCCGCTTTTACGGTAACTGCCAGCGAGCCATAATTCTCGACCGAACCGATACCGTAAATACAGCTCACGCTGGCTACGATAAGAACGTCGCGCCGTGAGAGCAGGGATGCCGTGGCGGCATGGCGCAAGCGGTCTATCTCTTCGTTAATCTGCGAATCTTTTTCTATATAAGTGTCCGAGCTGACTATATAGGCCTCCGGCTGGTAATAATCGAAGTAGCTGACGAAATAGTGAACAGCGTTGTCCGGAAAGAAATTTCTAAATTCACTGTACAGCTGGGCCGCCAAAGTCTTGTTGTGGCAGAGCACCAGAGTGGGCTTTTGACAGTTTGCGACTATATTGGCCATAGTAAATGTCTTGCCTGAACCGGTCACACCGAGCAGGACCTGTTCCCTTTCGTCGGCCTTCAAGCCTTCCGTAAGCTTGCGTATGGCCTCCGGCTGATCGCCCGTCGGCTTATAATCACTGGTAAGTCTGAATTTCACATACTAATTGTACCAAGCGGGCTTAACCGCCGTGGTGCGAGCGCTTCCTGCGGTGTAGCCACCGTCTGCTGTCGCGCTCCAGCTGCTCGTGTATATCGGCGTATTTCTCATCAAGTATTTTAATAATCTTCTTAACCAGCAAGGCAGGATCATCTTCGTAAATGACCAGTTCGCCTCCCGGGGGCTCAAGGTCGCGCATAAGTTCGGCAATCTTATCGGCAGTACCGCCGCTTCCACGCAGAACTCCGCATGGTTTGCCGGCTTCAAGGGCAGAGGTAAATTCGTGCAGCGAACCAAACCGGCCGCCTACGGTTATTACGGCGTCACTTGATTGCACCAGGTACATATCGCGGCCTACATAGTGCAGACCGGTGAAATTAATGAAATCGTAGCTGTCGTATGGCAAATGGTATTTCCGGATGTGTTCCCGCAGGCTCGCCGCAGGTGAAAAACCGATGCTCATGCCGCCGGCTTCTTTGGCACCGTAGGCCGCATGGTACGGCAGCCCGGCGGTCGCGCCGGTGGTGATTATCTGTCCGCTGGCGGCAATAGCCCGTCCAAGCTCTTCCGCCAGCTCCGACGACATCCTTACGGTTTCTCCGGCGGCCGCTCCCGAAACGCAGATGGAATATTGATGTTTCGGGTACATGTTATTTTTCCTTTTTCGGCTGGATATCCATTACTATTGCCCGTACCGGTTCATGCTTAAGATATCTGGCAAAAAGCTCGTTCTTTAAGTTTTTGCGTGCATTTTCTTTATATGCGCGCGCAGGTTCGGTACCGTTTATGGCATTGACTATCATATCCGACAAGTTGAAAGGTACTACTATGTCCGACTCTTGGTACGCACCGAACGGGTGCTGCCAAAAGCCGAATCCGGCCAGCTGGGGCAGTGACGGTACCAATAGTTCCTCAGGACCCAGAACCGTTTCGTCATTAAGCAAGTCCGGTATATTGAGTTCCGTTGCACCGTAAACTATAGCGGGCCAGCCTATGGCCGAATCACCTGATTCCATAAAATCCAGTCCTTCGGAGCGTATCCTGGAAATATTGGTAAAGAAATCCGGTTTCAGGCTCTGGCTTTTATAAAAAGCGGCCAGCCTGACTATATTCTTTATCTGGAGCAATATGGAATCTACCACAAAAAGCACATCACCTTTGAACCTTTTATCCGGTACGGCTATCTCTATACCTGCAGTTTCCTGATGGGCATAAATAATATGTTTGAGCCGTATACCGGCCTTGTCCAGCTGACGACGGCGGATATCCGAGAGTATGGATATGGACACGGGTTTATAATCAAAATCACTTATAGAAAGCTTATCGGCCTGGGCGGCATACTTGGAAAACCATGAGGACGGTTCGCTTAAAGGCGCATAGCAGTAAAAAACCGATACGTTTTCCCGTTTAAGCGCCGAGTCTATGGACCTTATTGAAAATATCTTCATCAGTTTTTTTGGCGGGTTTAGCTTTAGCTGCCTGCGGGCAGAGGAATCTTTCAAGGACCACACGGATTTCTTGCCGATTCTTTTATCGACGAATCTTATGGCTTTATTGACCATCTGCCTGGGTGTGTCGTCAGGTTTCGTTCCAATCACTTCAGCCAATTCATCGGAATGTTTAAGCGCCAGCTGCGACATAGCGAAATACAGCTCCCCGGCCGTAGTATCGTTCTCGTCAAGTCCCAGCAGACGTGCCTTTTCTTTGAAAAGCAGCTTGAGCTCACCGGTAAGTCTTATGTCCACGCCCGGCTTGCCGGATAATCTTTCGAGCTTTTCTATTTTGTGAAAAAGCTGCGGCCTTGGCTCGTCCAGTATGTCGGATATCAGCCGCGTCATAAGCAGGCTAAAGCCTTTCCGGTTTATAGGTTCTGGGGGCGTTTTTCAAATAATGAGCCAGTTCTCTTTCGCTAAGCAGTCCGGCCTGGGCACCGACATGCTGGACTACATTCATCGAGCTTATAGGGGCCCACTGCAGAGCACCGTCCACGGTATTGCCCATGATTATCGCGGCTACGAAGGTCGAAGTAAAGGCATCTCCTGCGCCGGTCCTATCCATAGGCGGTTTCGAGTCAGGATATATCGGCATCTTGAATCTGTTAGTACCGTCGCTGGCATAGCTGCCGGCAGGGCCGTCGCTGATAACGGCTATCTTGGGGCCGAGAGCATGCAGACGGTCGAGCAAGTCGTTGATATCCTCATGGTTGCCGCCGGTTATATACGCAGCCTCTTCCCTGTTCACTGCCGCCAGTTCGCTGCGCGCATATATACGCTTCAGTCTTTCCGCACCGGCTTCCATCTGGAAAGTTCCGGGCTGGAAAGCCAATTTGACCTCAGTATGTTCTTCCAGCCAATCGGCCAAATCGTCATGAAATTCCATGGCGTTCTTGCTGATTGAACTGAAGTATATCCATTTCGGTATCTCTTTAGGACGCAGATGCGGCCAGTGGTAATCATATTCCTCATGCTTGATAAGTATGGTCCTCTCATCCTTATACCAGAGCACGTAATGATAATTGCTGTTCTTGTGCGTGTTTATATGCACATAACGCGTATCTACACCGGCTTTTTCCAGAGTATGTATTGTGTCCCGACCGGCGGAATCCGAGCCGACGTTAGTAACCATACCGGACTTTAACCCCAGTTTCGAGAAGTTGACCGAAGCATTAGGCGCATTGCCCACGGCATGGACGACTTCGACATGGTCATAAGGTATCTTTGTGCCGAACGGCATGGCCAGAAGCGGTCCTTGGTCGGTATTCTGCACTGCCGCCCTGTCATCCAAAAGTTTTATGAACGCGTCCGTAACTATGTCGCCTACGCTTAATACATCGAATTGGGTCATTTATTCACCTTTATCTTATTTGCTTGTCTATTTATCATTTTGTCAAACCAGGCCCGTCATTGCAATAAGCTTACGCTTATCAGGCTTTTGATTTGCCCACCGAACCGAACATATCCATCTTTTCTTCTACCACCCGCTGCACACTGCCTATGACTTCATCCATCAGCTTGAATACCGCCAGTTCATCCGGATTTTCCTTTAGCGCACGCTCCAGAGAATCACGAAAAGCCAAGCGCATGTCCGAACTGATATTTATCTTATTTACGCCTATCTTTATCGCATCCTGGAAATAATGCCCCGGGGTGCCGCCGCCACCGTGCAGACTTATATGGCAGTCTACGGCTTCACGCACAAGTTTAAGAAGCTCCAGGTCGAGCACTTTAGGAGCATGATGTTTACCATGCAGATTACCTATGGCCGCGGCATATATATCTATGCCGGTAGCCTCTATGAACTGTCTGGCGCTTTCCGGCGTGGAAAAACCTTCTTTGAACTTTTCATGGTCTGGCCTGCCGTGCGCGTCTTGCGGTACGCCGTCGAAATATCGCGGTTCGCTCTCTACCAGTGCACCGGTCAGTCTTGCACAATCGGCGACCAGCTTGGTCCCGGCGACTATATCTTCGTCGCTTGCGCCGGGATCGGCACGGGAAATGTCTATATGTATCAGTTCGAACCCGGCTTCAATGCTTTCTATCGCAGAGTCTACGCTGGGTCCATGGTCCAGGCCCAGGTACATTTCTATGCTCAGCTCGCGTTTGTAATTGTCGACCATGTCGCGGATATTATCTATGCCGAGTGAACGAATCTCATCGTGCGTTGCCTCTACGATTACCGGAGACTTTTTTACCACCGCGGCGCGGGCTATGGCCTTCAGCGTTTCCTGATTGTCCAGGTTGAAAGCGCCTACGGCGAACCTCTCGGCACGAGCGCGCCTCATCAGACCGCGCGCGGCGGCCGTATTATTCCTTATCTGTCTAAGCGTAAGCGACATTTCAGATTATTTTACCATCTTACGGGCATGCGCCATGATATGTTTAGCTGTCAGGCCGTAATGTTCCAGAAGTTCCTCCGGTTTGCCGGATTGCCCGAACCTGTCTTTTATGCCTAACCTCTTTATCGGTACCGGAAATTCTTCGCCTAAAAGTTCCGCTATCGCTCCACCTAAACCCCCGTTTATCTGATGTTCCTCGACTGTAATGACTTTCTTGGTCTTATGTACGCTAGCCAGGATAGTCACTATATCCAAAGGCTTGACGGTAGGCACATGCACGACCTCCAGGTCAATGCCTTCAGTGAACAATTGTTCAGCGGCAGCCAGGGCATGGTACGTCATGGTTCCGGTCGAGATAACAGTCAGATCGCTGCCTTCGGTATATGTATATGCCCGGCCTATTTCGAACGGCGTTTTTTCAGTAGTTATTATCGGGGTGGCTTCCCGTGCCAGCCGGATATAATTAGGCCGCTTGTCTATAGCCATTGCCAGAGTCGCCTTTTCCGCTTCCAGGCTATCGGCCGGCGCTATCACCACCATGTTCGGCAGCACCCTCATAAGAGCCATGTCTTCCAGCATCTGATGCGTCGCGCCGTCAGGCCCTACGCTGACTCCGGCGTGCGAACCGACTATCTTTACCGGCCGGTCATTGAGGCATATCGTGGTGCGTATCTGCTCCCAGTTGCGCCCCGGGCTGAATGCGGCATACGAGCTTACGAACGGCATTTTGCCTCCCGCTGCCAGGCCCGATCCTACGGTCGCCAGGTTCTGCTCGGCCACGCCGATTTCAACGAATCTTTCCGGAAACGCTTCCGCGAACAGGCTCATCTGAGTAGAATCGGTCAAATCCGCGCATGCCGCCACCACGTTTTCATCGCGTTTGCCGGCTTCCAGAAGGCCGCGCCCGAAACCTTTTCTTATCGGCTCCTGCTCTATATCCTTAACCAGCACATCCTTTATAAGATATAACTCACTCATGTTCGCCTCGTATCTTTCCTCCCAGGGTGCGAAGCTCGTGCAAAGCTTTCTTCGCCTCCTCATGATTCGGCGGCTTGCCGTGCCAGTGAAAGTCATATTCCATAAAGTCCACACCCTTGCCCGGTACCGTATGGGCTATGATTACGACAGGTTTTTCTACTATAGCCCTCCCCAGCTTGCAAGCATCTATCACTTCCTGGATATTATTCCCGTCTATCTCCAGCACATGCCAGCCGAACGATTCCCATTTGGCCCGCAGATCCTCCAGCGGCATAACTTTTTCCGTCGGACCGTCTATCTGAATGTTGTTCCTGTCTATTATTCCGATAATATTGCTGAGTTTATATTTGCCGGCGAGCATAGCGGCTTCCCAGACATTTCCTTCATCCAGTTCGCCGTCCCCCATGACCACGTAAACCCATCTGCGTTCTTCGCCGTCCATGCGCATAGCCAGGCTCATTCCTGCAGCCTGGCTCAACCCGCAGCCTAAGGGGCCGCTGGTCGTTTCTAGCCCCGGAAGTTTAGTCCTTTCCGGGTGTCCCTGCAGGCGAGAACCGAAACGGCGCAGGGTAGCAAGTTCATTTTTATCAAAATAGCCTGCATGGGCCATAGCGACGTACTGCACAGGTACGACATGGCCGTTGCTCACAAGCAGTAAATCCCGCTTGTTCCAATCAGGTTTTTTCGGGTTGTAATTCAGGATATTGAAATAAAGCGCACTGAAGATATCGGCAAGGCCTAACGGTCCGGCGGAGTGTCCGCTTCCGGCGTGCTCAAGCATTTTGATGATATCCCGCCTGATATCATTCGCTTTTTTCTCCAATACAACGGTAGATAGTTCTTTAGCCATTCTGCTAATGATTATAACAAAGCTAGTTTATAGCTGAAGCGTTTTTGAAATCAGAGGTGAATGATTCATTAAGTTGAGCTACTTTGTTGACATATCCATCCAAGGCTTCCCTGTCATTACTGGTGCATGGTGTTCCATTAGGGTGGGCTCCGGTTATAAAGAATCCATCGAACTGTTTTAAAAGCCCGCCATAGTCCATGCTTGGTTTGTAAGTGCCCGATTCTTTGCCTAAGGCTATGAAATTTGAGCTTTCAGCATGCAACGTACCATTACTGCACGCCCTTGCATATCCGTCCAAAGTCTTTGACGATACATATATATATGTCTTGTTCTTACCATTAACGTCCGTCCCTGTTTCGGCTCTATATTTTGCATCAAGCAGGTCCTGGCTGAGCGGAACCTTGACCCCATATTCCTTAATGCTGAGATATTTTATATGCTCAATTGCTTTCTGTGGGGCTGACGAGGCCTGTCCGGCGGAAGATTGGTTTTGCTGGATAGTCGAACCGTTTGCGCCGTTTAACGATTCATCGGTCTTTTTATTTGCGTTATAGACATAGAAAATGACAAAACCTATAAGGGTTAACGCTATGAGCGTCAACAGGCCTTCGATCACCGAAAAACCTTTTTGATTTTTGGACAGTTTCATTTTTTACCTTTTTGCTTATGTTTAAATATTGGCTAAATCGTATCTTATTGTTTTACAATTTGCAACAGTCTCTCGTAAGCCTTTTTAGGGTTCTCGGCCTTCTGGATGAACCCCCCGGCGTTGAGCACATCTATTCCGGCTTCTACCAGCTGTTTTGCATTCTGGTCGTTGGTACCGCCGTCCCAGCCTATTTCCAGGTCCGGTTTCAGCTCTTTGGCCTGTCTGGCTTTTATTGCCTGTGTTAAGTCGGCATTGCCGCCGAAACTGCCTAATTTGCCGCCGAAAATCAGCACATGGTCAAAACTTCCTATAATATCCTTTACGCCCTCTATCGGCGTGTCTGCAAGCAGGCAGATGCCGGCCGATATACCGTTCAAGTGCATCTTCTCCGCAAAATCTTTATGGTCTATATCAGCCTCGGCGTGTATTATCACCAGGCTTGGTTTAAGCTCGATGAGCTTGTCTATATAATCCCCGGGGTGCCTGTACATGATGTGTATGTCCGCCGTTATGTGACCGGGCCACCATATCTTGTCCAGATCTATGGATTTCGGACTTGCGAAATCACCGTCCATAAGGTCTATCTGCACCCTGGGGGCAAACGCGGCAACTCTGTTCATCTGGGCTTCGTATTCTTCTTCGTTTGTAGCTAAGACCGTGGGACAGACTGCGCTCATTTTAGCTATCCAACTTGCTTATCCTGCGCGAGTGTCTTTCGGCTCCACTGAACGGCTCATCGAGCCAGATAGTAACCGCCTTCTCTATTTCATCAAGGGAAACGAACCGCGCGGCTATGCTTAGCATGTTGGCATCGTTGTGCTGTTTTGAAAGGCGTAGTATTTCATATTCATCGGATGATTCTTTGCCGTCCGCGTCAACCGCACCGACTGCTTTGGACGGACCGTAATAGACCATGCAGCGCGCTCTTTTGACACGGTTCGCGGCCATCGCTTCGCCTTGGCCGCTGCCGCCCATGATTATACCGGCTTCGCATTCTCCTTTTGCTACTGCTTCCGCCGCAGGAAAGATAAAATCCGGATAATCATCCTCTGCATCAAATTCTTTCGGACCGTAATTTACGCATTCATGTCCTAATCGCGTCAGGAATTCTTCCAGTGCCTTTAGCTGGTCAAATCCGGCATGATCGGTACTCAGAGCAATCTTCATCAAATTAAACTTAACGTGTTAACTGTCTTTATTATGCAGCTGCTTGCCTACATCCGCAACTATTTCCACCAGTCTGTTAGAATAGCCCCATTCATTGTCATACCAAACCACCACTTTGGCCAAGTTGCCGTCAACCACATTGGTCAGGGGCAGGTCCACTATACCGGAGTGGCTGTTACCGATAAAGTCGCCGCTTACCAGCGGCTCCTCGCTGACAGCCAATATGCCCTGATAATACGGGTCTTTGGCGGCCTTTTTGAATACATCGTTTATTTCATCCTTGGTCGTGTCTTTTTTCAGTACCGCCGTAACGTCGCTTAAAGATACTACCGGCGTTGGTACGCGCACGCTTAATCCGTCGAATTTATTCTGAAGCTGCGGCAAAGTAAGCGCCACCGCTATCGCTGCGCCGGTAGTAGTAGGCACGATATTTTCAGCCGCATTGCGGGCTTCGCGCAGGTCTTTTGCCGGGGCGTCCTGCAGCTTCTGGCTGGCGGTATAGCTGTGTACTGTCGTCAGCATTGCCTTTTCGATTCCGAATGCCTCGTCAAGTATTGCCATAACTGTCGCAACCGAGTTGGTAGTACAGCTCGCATTGCTGATTATTTCGCTGTCTTCGCCCAATTTATCCTCATTTACACCTAGAACGACTGTCGGCACATCGGGGCTTTTGGTGGGGGCGGATATTACTACCCTTTTGGCGCCGGCTTTGATATGCAATTCAGCGCCTTCTTTCTTGGTAAAGAAGCCCGTACACTCAATAACCACATCAATATTTAAATCTTTCCAGGGCAGAGCCGCCGGATCTTTTTCGTTGAAGACCTGTATATGCTTGCCCTCTACGATAAGGCCTTTATCGTCATAGCCGGTTTTCTTGTCATATTCACCGAAGTTGCTGTCATGCTTTAAAAGATGAGCCAGCGAGGCATTATCGGACAGGTCGTTTATGGCGACTATCTCCAAATCCGATCTGTCAAATGCTATTTTGAAAGCGTTCCGTCCGATTCGTCCGAAACCATTTATTGCAACGCGTGTATTCATTTTTACCCTTTGTTTATCTTTATTTAGTATAACGGTTGTGCTTGATGAGTTTCAAGTTGCAGCGGACTATTTCTTGTAGCTATCTATTGAATCCCGGATAATTTTTTCGGCTTCAGCTGAATCGCCCCAGCCATTGAAGCTTACAGGGCTGCCCTTCCAATTGTTTTTCCAGGCTTTGTACTGGCTATAAAAATGTTCAATCATCGGCTTGAAATTTTCGCCAAGATCTTCAACTGAGTTTATATGGCTTTTCGTAACATCATCGGCTGCGACACAGATTAACTTTTCATCCCCTTCACCATCATCCACCATCTTAAGCACGCCCAATGGACGGCAAGGCACTACGATTCCCGGAGGGACGGATTCGTCTATTATCAGAAGTGCGTCCAGAGGGTCGCCATCCTCGCATAAAGTATCCGGTACATAGCCGTAATCAGTAGGATAACCCATGCTGGTGGTACCATTGACCCTATCTAAAAATATCTTGCCGGTTTTTTTGTCCAGTTCATATTTGTTGGTGCCGCCTTTTTGAATCTCTATAACAACATTTATTGTTTTCGGAGCATCGTCACCATAACTTAGTTCTGTCATTTTTCCCTCTTGATAGTTTTTAATCCCTTATAATGTAACATAGATGAAAATAATAAGTCATAGGGGTGCGGCCGGGCTCGCGCCGGAAAATACTATCCTTGGAATCAAGATAGCCGGGCAATACGAGGTCGAATATATTGAAGTCGACGCTCAGGCAACCAGAGACAGGCATCTTGTCCTTTCGCATGATGAATATTTCCGCACTAAAGCAGGCACGCAGATAAAGATAGAAGACTCAACGCTCAAGGATATACGGGATAAATCCGGCGCAGATCATAAGATACCTACGCTTGAAGAAGCCTTCAAGGCCGCAGGCCGGACACCGCTTTTAATAGACTGCAAAGGCAAAGACTGGGAATCTGCTCTTGCCAAATCCCTTAATAAATTCAAAGGGCCCCGGCCCATAGTAGCCTGTGATGACAGCCACAAACTTTTCGCATTCAGTCAGGCCGTCCCTGACATTGACTGTTACTTATCCGAGCTGACCAGGCCCTTCGAAACGGTCCAGGCGGCACGTGCGTTAGGCTTCGCCGGAGTTTGCCTTCTCTACTCCATATATAATCCGTTGGTGTATTTCGCGGGCAAACGCAGCGGGCTTAAGATGACGATGTATACAGTCAACCGGCCGGTTTACGCCTGGTTTTTACACTTTTTTTACCCGGAAGTCATGTTGACTACCGATTTCCCGGACAGGTTCACGCCGAAAAAGAGAAAACTGACTATAAATCGGAAAAGGCGAAAGAAAAGCAAAAAGAAATGAAGCTGAAGCTAGCCAAAAAAGAGCTTGTGGCGAGTAATATAATGACTTTCTGGTTCGAACCGGAAATACAGATAAGCCGCATAGCGGGACAGTATACCCAGCTTTATATCCCGCACCCGGATATGGACGAGCGCAAGGACAAGCGATGGTTCACCATATCCAGCTCGCCGACGGAAAAATTATGGTCGGTAACTACAAAGCTGGATCCGGTGCGCAAAAGTACTTTTAAGACAACACTGCTCAGCCTTAAGCCGGACGACATAATAAATGCCCAGCTCCCGATGGGCGATTTCGTCCTGCCAAAGGACACCTCTTTGCCGCTTGTGTTCGTAGCCGGCGGTATTGGCATAACTCCGTACAGAAGCATACTGCAGTTCCTGTCAGATACTAAAGAAAAACGTGATATCACCTTGATATACGCCGTCAACGAAACCGCAGAAATAGCTTTTTCGGACATCATAAAAGCAAGCGGCGTAAAATTCATAAGTCATGCCGGCAGACTGAACTCCACGCATATTTTAGATTATGTGAAAACAGGTAAAGACAGGATAATCTATCTGTCAGGTCCGGAACATATGGTGGAGAATCTGCAAAAAGGCCTGCTGTCTGCCGGCATAAAAGAAGAGCTTATCAGGACCGACTTCTTCCACAATTATGACTGATTTACTGGTCAACTACGGTGATAACACCCTTCATAAGGCTGGGATATTCAAGACTGTAATATTCGTACAGCCCCGTTTTATCGAAGGTATATTCATAGGTCTCGCCCGGCGCTAGCAGGCCGCTCGCCAGGCCCTTTTTCGGGCTGGCCTTGTCCGAAGCTATCGTGTAGTTATACTTGCCACCGTTGGTCCAGGTTACGACAGTACCCTTTTTTATCTTCAGAAGGGTTGTGACAAAAACATAATCTTCGATATCTATGCCTACCTGTTTCTTGTCAGTCGCTTCTATGAAATCACCGACACTGGCTCCGTTAGTGTAACCTTTGGGGTCAAGCGCCTTGCGTTTCGCAGCGTACGGGTCAACCTGTACGTTATTCGTCTGCTGGGGGGGCTTGTTACCGCGATGCTTTATGTAATAAAATCCGCCGATAACAATTAAAATTACAACTAATACCGTAAGCTTCTTTTTCATGCCCGGCGCTCAAGCTCCTCCAGATATTTGCGTATGGAAAGTGCCGCTGTGGCACCCTCTCCGGCTGCGCTGGCTATTTGCATCGTAGCACCGGAACGCACATCGCCGGCACAGAATATTCCGGCTACGTTGGTGTGAAGTTCTTCGTCTGTCTTTACCAGGCCTATCTCATCCAGCTCTACTCCGCTGCCTTCCAGAAACGCCGTGTTGGGTTTGAGCCCTATGAATATGAATACGCCGTCGGTTTCGAATGTGACTTTCTTTTTATCGTTTTCCGTGCCCTCTACCGCGACTACAAGGTTATCCTTGCCGATTATCTTATCGGTAGTAGTGTTGTAATGCACCGTTATCTTATCCGAATGTTTGGTGACTTCTTTCTGCAGTACGTCCGAAGCCCGCATTTTCGGTCCACGTACCAGCATGTCTATATGGGTAGCGTAGCGGGTAAGAAAGACTGCTTCCTGGGCCGCGGAATTGCCGCCGCCTACGACCACCAGTCTTTTGTCACGGTAGAATGCTCCGTCGCAAGTCGCGCAGAAGTGCACGCCGCGAGCGTAATATTCGTCTTCGCCCGGTATGCCCAAGCGCTTGTAATCACTGCCGGTAGCTACCAGCACGGCTTTGGCGGTAATCTTGCCATCCGTAGTATCCAGCTCTATGGCATCGCCTTTTTTTGATAGTGAACTTACTTCTGCAAAATCAATCTTGGCACCAAACCTTTCTGCCTGTTTCTGCAGTCTCTCGGCCAGCTCCAGTCCGGCTACACCTTCGGGAAAACCGGGATAATTATCGACCCAGTCAGTGATAGCTGCCAGACCGCCTATCACACCTTTGTCGAGAAGAAGTGTTTCGATATCTTCGCGGGTCGTGTATATTGCGGCAGTCAATGCCGTAGGTCCGGCACCTATTGTAACCACTTCATGCATTTTGTTTTCACTCATTGATTATTACCATTTTACATTATCCCGGCTTCTGACGTAATAAAATACACTCCGTAAAAACGGAAACACGAACACAAACTATTTACACCCGCCGTCTTAAGATACTGCAGGAGCTAAGCGTGCCAAATTATATCCGACGATGACCTCTCGGGTATCGTCTTCTTTGGTGACGACGGTTACCGGCACTGCGAGCTGGCCGCTCATCTCAAAGGCGTCTTTTTGGCGCTCAGGATGCTGGTCGATATTGACCTCTTCATAGCTATAGCCCTTGGCACCGAGCCATTTTTTGACCATGACACAGTATGCGCAGGTATTGCTGGTAAAAATAGTGATATTCTTTGCCATCGTTTCTTCCTTTTAGTTAATTTTGTTGGTTTTTTGCGCCGGTTTTTACCTTAGCGTTAGTGAGGTAATATCTAGTATATATAGCGGATAGATATATTTCAAGACGCTATATGTTGTGCTTTTTTCAATTTATTTTAACGAGTTCTATGTCAAATACCAAAGGAGCATTTGCCGGTATGTTCGAGCCCTGCGGAGGATGCGCTCCATAGGCTAGGTTAGCGGGTATGATAAGTCGTCTGGTGCCGCCGGCTTTCATGCCGGGTACGCCCTGCAGCCAGCCTTTTATCAGAGCGCCTTTCTTAAGCTGGAATGGTACGGGCTGGCCGCTGTCATGAGAACTTTGGAAGATAATACCCGTGGAAGCTACTGCACCTGTATAATGCGCCGTCACGGTATCGCCGGTCTTTACGGCCCTGCCGGTGCCCTTTTTCAGGTCTATGATTTTCAATTTACCGACGTTTTTGACCGGTGTGAAACCCGATAGTTTCTTGCCTGCCAGTTTATTCTTCTGCTGGTTCAGTTGGTCCTGGAGCTGCTTTTGTACGTCAGCAGTTTGCGAGCTCTGGTCATCGCCCTTGACAATGGTCCAGATGACCAGCGCGGAGAAACCCAGCGACGAAAGAACGAAAGCCGCTACCATGGACAGTATGAAGACCCGTGTACTTTTTTCTTTTGCACTCATCTACGGCTGTCTATTATAACCTATTTCAAGTCAGCCCGTGAATCCGGGCTTTAATTGCCGCCTGCCTGATATTAGAAACACCGAGCTTCTTGAATATTGAACCTATCCTAGACTGTAGCTCTCCTTTGAATTCCTTGGCAACTTCGATAGGTTCAATGCCCGATATGAAGCAGGCCAGAATGTATGACTCATCGGCACTTAGCGGCAGGGTTTTTCCCTTACTCATGCGGATTAATGTTCTGTCTGTTTCAGCCAGGTGATTCGCATCTAATGCCAGAAGTCCCAATTGCGCTTCTGTCATCCCCGCCCTCTGTATAATCATTTCCATGACGGCGCCGACGGTGCGCGGATTTTCCTTGACCTTTTCTGCTATCTGACCCGGTTCAAGATGCCAATATCTTAAAATCTCCAGTTCTTCGTCGCTAAAGCGGAAACTATCCAGGACCTCTTGAGGGCTTCCGGCTTCTTCGGTAACCGGGCCTCCGGTATATTCGGGCTGGCCGGGCCTGTCATACTCATCTGACT
This sequence comes from Saccharimonadales bacterium (SeqCode), assembly GCA_036278875.1. GTDB lineage: Bacteria > Patescibacteriota > Saccharimonadia > Saccharimonadales > 2-12-FULL-41-12 > JANWLD01. The sequence goes on from DASUKF010000036.1 coordinate 47,524, forward strand.
CCCGGCGAAGCTCCGGATGTTCTGCTTCCAGCTTGGTCAAGGCTCTATTGAGCAGCTTCCGGACCGCTTCACGGCTCACGGTTAAAACATCGCCGATTTCTTCCAGGGTCATGGATTCACGCTCGCCAAATCCAAAGCGCATCTCTACGATATGTCTTTCCAGTTCAGGCAGCTCCTGTAGAGCCCACTGCACCGTCTGCGTCCTTAAGTTGTCTTCTGCTTCCCGATGGGTATCGCTGGCCTCGTCCGGTACGAAATCGCCCAGCTCGGTTTCGCTTTCGTCCCTGCCGGGCTTTATTGGCTTATCCAGGCTGACTATACTTCTTTGAAAAACCGTTTCTTCCACCCCTAAGACATCTTCCAAATCGATACCGGTATATTCGGCTATCTGTTCCGGAGTGGCGGGCTCACCGCGCTGCTGTGCTTCTATATGTTTTTTGGCGCTCTCGATTTTGCCAGCCCTCTCGATTATGTGTACGGGAAGCCGGATTGTCCGGGCTTTGTCGGCGATAGCTCGGGTGATAGATTGTCTTACCCACCAGGTGGCATAGGTACTGAATTTGAAGCCCTTGCGATAGTCGAACTTTTCCACGGCCCGTATCAGACCTATATTGCCTTCGCTTATAAGATCCGAAAAATCCAAGCCTCTGAAACGATAATTTTTCGCTATGCTTACCGCAAGCCGCAGATTGCTTTCTATCATTTCATCTTTCGCATCCAAATCACCTTTTTCAATCCTTTTAGCCAAGTTTACTTCTTGGGTTGCAGTCAGGAGCGGCCGCTTCATCGCGCGCAGGTAAAGGTCTAGCAAATCCTCCGGCAGTCTATCCAAATCAAAATCAACCTCTTCCTTCTGGTCCGGTTTTTTACCTTTGCGTCTGCCCTGCTCATGCTCGCCGGTTTTTTGTCCGTCTTCGGCTTCCTCCCGGGCCTCGGCTTCAACAGCCGCCTGCTCGGCGGCTTCGATTTCAGCTAATTCTTCTAAAAGCTCCGGTTCTACGGCTTCAGTTTCAGGATCGTCAAACTCCTCGCCGGGATTATCGGGCAATGCACTATCGGCATCTTCACCGGATGGCTTAGGCCGGCCTCTTTCGTGTGAGCCCGAGGTTTCAGGATTATAACCGTTCATCGGTTAAATATTATATAAGATAAATAATATTACGTCAATTGACAGCGAGCTGTTAACGGTTTTGTAATTTAGTTTTCTGCCGTAAAGTTATTTTCGATGGCGCTTATAAGACGGTTTGCCACCTCGGTGTTAAGTGTACGAGCGCGGCTTACCAGGGTGAATCTAAGGGTCACCTGCCGTAATCCGGCAGCGGACTTTTCCCGATAAATATCAATTGTCGAAACTGCTACCTCCACATCCTCGGGCTTATGAGCCTGAGCTTCTTCGTTCGCCCGAGCCAGTACCCGGGCATGTGTAATACTGTCCTCTACTGCGACGGTAAGATCCTGGCTTATGGAAGGATAGCGTGAAAGCGGTTTATATGAACTGCTCCGGGAAATCCTAAGAAGCGGTTCCAGCTCCAGCTCGAAACCGGCACAGAACTCAGGCAATTTCAGACGGTTGGTCGCTTTTTGGCCATATTCGCCTATATGGCCTATCCGGTTTCCACCGATACTGACCGAAGCAGTACGCCCGGCCTGAAAATATGATTCAGGGTTGATAGTCTCAAAAGAAATATTATTTTCATCTATCCCAAGAGCTTCCAGCATATCAACCAGGTATTTGCGTGCCGTAAAGAACGCGGGCGCGCCTTGATTTTTTTTGGATGCGACTACAAGCGCCAGACGCCCCGATTCATCCGGCAGACCGTCCGTTTCTCTGCCTTTAATATGTACCTTGCCCAGCTCGAAAAGAGCGAATTCGTCGAACCCCGCCTTTATATTCGGGTGGACTTTTTCCAGCAGGCTCGGCGTAATAGCCTGGCGGTAATATTCCAGCTCCGGGCTTAGCGCATTCTTGAGCTTATACGATTTTGCCGGATCCTGCCCGGCCGCTTCCAGCAAGTAGCTTTTCACGAAGCTGTAGCTTAGCACTTCGTTTGCGCCTAAAGCAGACATTCTTTCACGAAGTTTCTGCATGAGTCCCAGCTCCTCACTTACTTGTGCGGCCGACATAGTCTTCCTCGGCAGCTCCAGTGGCAGACGGTCATAACCGTACAGGCGTCCGACTTCCTCCACTATATCTTCAGGAATCTCTATATCCGTGCGCCAGAAAGGAGCGGTTATCTTTAGTCCTTTTTCCGATTTTTCAATTTTGAATTCGACGTTTGAAAGCAGGTCCGAAATCTCATTCGCATCCAGCTTCAGGCCAAGCCGTCCGTTTATGAATTCAGGCTCTATATCTATGGTTTTATTAGGATTAATTTTTCCTTTCAAATCAAACAGTTCGCTTGCTACTTTGCCGCCGCTAAGGCCTGCTATGTCTTTAGCGCTCTTAGAAATTACCGCCAGGGTCTGATAGGGGCTTTGGTTTTTGGTAAAGCGCGTGACCGCGTCGGTGAAGATACCGTGCGCCATACTGGTGCGGCGGATGGAATAACTGTTGAAGTTAGCGCATTCCAGAATTATATTTTTGGTAGTATCGTCTACTTCGGTTTCAGAACCGCCGATTACCCCGCCGATGCCTATAGGGCGTTTGTCGGTAGCTATCATTATGGTTCCGGGTTCAGGGGAAACTTCTTTGCCGCTCAGCAACTTCAGTTTCTCGCCCTTTTTAGCGTCACGGATGTTGATTACTGCGCCTTGGCTACTGAGGGCGGCCACTTTGTCATAGTCATAGGCATGCAATGGCTGGCCGGTGAAAAGCATATAGAAATTGGTCAAATCCACTATGTTATTGACCGACTTTACACCGAATTTAGACAGCATTACCTGAAGCCAGAGCGGACTCGGCGCCACTTTGACATCGGCTATGGCAACGGCACAGAACCTGGAGACAAGCTCCGGGATATCATTTACCACATCAAGTTTCAGTTCGGCTTCGGCTTCAGGAAACTGCGGGTTATCGACGAACCAGTCGGGACTCTTGAACGTCTTGTTATAGATTCCCGCCAGCTCGCGGGCCACGCCCAGCAGACCGAAACAATCCGGCCGGTGAGTGAACATCTTGTTCTCTATATCTATTACGTATGAATCAAGTTTATAAAGTTCGGCAAAATCGTCTCCAGGCTGAGCACTCTTACCAACCTCAAGCAGACCGTTATGGTCGTCGCTAATACCGAGTTCATTTGGACTTGCAAGCATACCGTTAGAGACTTTTCCGCGCAGTTCGCGTGACTCCAATACGAAAGGTTCTTTATCGGCAGTAGCCGGTACGGTAGAGCCCGGCGGAAGCCAGGCCGCCAGCATACCTTCGCGGACATTGGGAGCGCCGCAGACGACCTGAATCAGGCCTTCGCTGTCACGTTTCACTTTTTTATCTTTGCCACCGTCATCAATTTTGCAGAGTTTCAATTTATCAGCATCGGGATGTTTCTCACAAGACACGACTTTCGCGACCATGATATCTTTGTATTTCTTACCCAGGTCGATTACTTCTTCGACTTCGCCCAATTGCGCGCCTATTTTGGCTACAACATTATCGATATCCGACGGTGGAAAATCATCGATGCCCACTTGAGCGTATATCTGTTTTATCGACTGTATATCTATTTTCATTTGAACTGCCTCAAGAAATTAAGCCTGCCGCTATGAAAATGCCTGATATCTTCTATCCCGTATTTCATCATCACCAGCCTATCGATACCGCCGCCCCAGGCGAAACCGGTATAGATTTTGGGGTCTATTCCGGCGGCCCGGAGAACGTTCGGATGTATCATGCCGCAGCCTAAAAGCTCCAGCCATTCGTCAGAGCCGTCCGTATATTTGCGCAGGCTCTTCGGCTTTTCAATCGCAAATTCAAAGCTCGGTTCAGTGAACGGGAAATAAAACGGCTGCGTTTTTACCCTTAGTTTCTGGCCAAAATATTCTTCCAAAAATGCCCTGAGTGTCGCTATCAGATGCCCCGTATTAACACCTTTGTCGACGTATAGTCCTTCCAGCTGGTAAAAAGTGTGGTCATGCGTGGCATCCACGTCTTCGTTGCGGAAGACCCGGCCCGGAATTATATAAGCTATCGGCTCGCCGGTTTCCAGTAAATGCCTGTTTTCTTTCAGCACCCTGTTTTGCATGGTGCTGGTGTGCGCCGGCGCTATAAGATTATTGCCGTCCTTATCCTTCTCTTCGACGATGAAAGTGTCGTAATCGTCACGAGCCGGATGGCCTTCCGGGAAGTTCAGGCTGGTGAACATGTTCCAATCATCGTCAATCTGGCGCGATTCAACAGCGGAAAATCCCATGCGCGTGAATATGTCGATAAGCTGTTCGGTCTCGCTCATAAGCGGATGTCGGCTGCCGTCCTCTGCGAGAAGCGTAGCGGGTCTTTTTTCCGGCGGAGTGTTCACTTCCCACGGAGCTGTTACGTCTATCGGGGGCTTTTCGGATTCGGTGGAAGTTTTATCGGCAAGTATTTCTTCCAGTTTTTTCTTCAGCTCGTTAATTTCTTTTCCGAACTGCGCCCGTTTTGAATCTTCCAGCGTCTTTATCTGCTCGAAAAGCGACTTTAACTCGGTACTTCTCAGCACCGACGTATCGCCTTTTTCGGCGCGTGCCACTAAACCGTCGACAATTTTTTTATCCAGTTGCATATTAGTAAATATTGTATCAGAGGTGGATATTATAAGTCTTAAAAGTCGGACGAGCTCTTTATTGCTATAACTATTTTAGCTCGTGTTAGGCCGTTTTCGCGAGCCTCAAACGCTTCTTTTATATTATCGAGCTGGAAAACCTTGCTTACTTGCGGCGTTACCGCGCCGTTTTCGACCAGCTCCGTAAGTCTGTTCAGTTTTTCGGTATTTACCTTTGTAGCTTGCATAATGGCTGTTATACCCAGCTCTTCGGCCTTAATCTCATCGGGCTGCGCAATCATTGATACGGCAACCCCGCCCTTTTTTACAACGTCAAATGATTTATTAAAATCACTGCCGCCCACAGTGTCAAAAACCGCATCAAAACCAGATAAAACTTTTGAAAAATCTTCGCTCTTATAGTCAATGATTTGGTCTGCCCCTAAGCTTTTTACCAAATCCATGCCGTCTGCAGTAGCAGTCGTAGCCACATATGCTCCCAGATGTTTTGCAATCTGTATGGCAATAGTTCCAATGCCTCCGGCTCCGCCATGGATGAAAATCTTTTGACCTGATACTAGATTTATATGTTCGCTAATAGCCTGAAGCGCACTGACTCCGACCAGCGGCAGTGACGCCGCCTGATTGAAATCAAGGTTTTTCGGCATTCGGGCAATCTGCTTTGCTGAAGTCGCGGCAAACTCGGCAAAAGCCCCGCTGTTTCCGGCAACCACGCTTGCCTGGCCATAAATTTTATCACCTTTGCTAAAACCATCCACAGCCTCACCCAGCTCTGCTATTACTCCGGCGATATCGCCCCCTAGCGTAGCAGGAAATTTGAGCGGCATCGTTTCTTTGACAAACCCTTTCCGGACAGTCGTATCAAACGGATTAAGGCTGGAAGCATAAACCTCGACCAGTACTTTCTTTGGCTTTAACTCCGGTATTTCCATCTCATTTATTTGCATGACCGAGGGGTCACCGTATCCGTTAATCTGAGCTGCTTTCATGTTCCTCCTTTATGCCTATGATACCATTACAAACATGGCGAATTTTTCATTTGATGTAGTAAATAACTATGACAAGGCGGAGATAAACAACGTCTTCGACCAGGCCAAAAAAGAGTTGGCTAACCGCTATGATCTGAAAGGCACTTCGGCAAGCCTGGAATGGCTGGACTCCGACAAGTCAGGTCTGCTGATAACCGGCGACAATGATTATCATATAGAAGCCGTCACCGACCTGGTGCGCAAAAAATTAGCGGCCCGGAACCAGAGTCAGAAAGTTCTCGATACTTCAAAAGAACCGGTAACGTCGAATATGAAGATTAGCAAGGAAATCAGATTCAAATCCGGGCTCAAAGGTGATGATGCCAAGAAGATTACCAAACTCATCCGCGACAGTTACCCGAAGGTGAAGGCCCAGATTCAGGGCGAAGAAATACGTATAACCAGCGCTAAGAAAGACGAGCTCCAAGCAGTCATGAGCCTGCTTAGAAAGCAGGATTTTGACTTTCCTCTGAACTTTATCAATTTCCGCTAAAGCGCTAGAGCTTATATAGTATGGTCATGAACTTTGATAACACGGAGATTAAAGCCGTTTGTCAAAAAGTATTAGATGATAACTGGCGCTCGGGCTACACCATACCATCAAGCGGCATGTATCCGCACCAGTGGCTATGGGACAGCTGTTTCACGGCTATAGGACTCAGGCATTTCAACCTTGAGCACGCCCAACAGGAACTACTGTCGCTAGCACGCGGACAATGGCAGAACGGTATGTTGCCGAATATGATTTTTGCCGGTGACGCACGTTATCATCAGGACCGCGAAGTCTGGAAAAGCAGCATCAACCCTAATGCCCCGAACGGTATCGCCACCACCGGAATAACCCAGCCGCCGATGCTGGCCGAAGCGGTAGTGCGAGTAGGCGAAAAGCTCACGCCTGAACAGCGCGTGGACTGGTATAACAAGATGTATCCTATGCTCAGTGCATATCATACCTGGCTTTATGCAGAGAGAGATCCGCACGACGAAGGGCTGGTTCTGCAAGTCCATCCTTATGAAACCGGACTGGATAACACACCGCCGATGATTGCCGAGATTTTTGAGCATCATCAGCCGTGGTGGATAAACATATTCAGGTTCGTCCCCACCGAACTGATAGTCAATTTCTTCAGGAGAGATTTAAAGCACATACGCTCGACAGACAGGATGAGCAACACCGAGGTGATGCTTTATTACGACATCGTCAAGCGCCTGAAACGCAAGCAATACGACATAGAACATATCCTGCCGCATGCCAAGATACTGTTCGAGGACCTGACATTCAACTGCATCCTTATACGAGCCAACAAACACTTGCAGGATATCGCCGAAATCATCGACAGGCCGCTGTCATTGTTTTTGATTGAAAAAATGCAAAAAGCCGAATCCGCCATAGACAGTTTCTGGAATCCGTACGAAGAAGAGTATTTTTCCAGGAATTTCATCACCCGCGAACCTACCAAAATCAGCACTATAGCCTGTCTGATACCGCTATATAGCGGCGCCATACGTCCGGAACGGGCCGCTCAGATAGTCAAGAAACTTCACGATCATAAGAAGTTCGACGCTTCTTTCCCCGTACCCACCGTTCCCCTGGATTCGACCTGGTTCCACGAGCACAAATACTGGCAGGGTCCGGTTTGGCTTAATACCAACTGGTTGATAGTCCAGGGACTCAAAAGTTACGGCTTCGACCAGGAAGCCAGACGGATAATAAGCTCCAGTCTGCAATTGGTTAGCGACCATGGACCTTATGAATATTTCTCACCGCTGGACGGTTCGCCCTCCGGCGCTCGGAACTTCAGTTGGACGGCTGCCCTGGCCCTGGATATGCTCTATTTACCCTGATGCTGCTGGATGGTTTGCCGTGCATTGTCTATAGTCGGGCCTATCAGGGGTACCGTATCGAATAAAGACAATATCCATAGTAGCAGCGCTATCAGTACCGTCGCGCCTATAACCGTTCCGGCACCGACTACGACTCCGCGGAAAAAATTGTGCAAATAATAGCTTCTTCTGTCTACATATTCAGCGCGGGTCAATATCTGCGCCAGATGGGTCGCATCCAGCATTTGTTTCTTGGGTTTGCCCGACTTTGCCATAGCCTTTATGATAGCAGGTTTGTATTATAAATATTCCAAGGAGGTTCATGGAAGCAGACCGAGAACAATATCCGGATCCGGCCGATGTCGCAGGCAATTTCGACAAGTTTATTTTCGGAGTCATCAGCCGGCTTAACGAGCGTGAGGCTCAAAGGCTTAATGATTTGAGCGATTTTTTCGTCGATGCATTGGAACTGGCAGATAATACAGCTGAATGCAATGCGGCGTTGGCAGCTACAGAGCGGGCCGATTTGAATATGGACGGCAGGGTTGTCATGATGCCCGCTTCCGCGCCCAAGGATATGACGGATGGCAGATACAGGAAGTTTGCAGCCGGTTTCCGTATTTATAAGAATATAGAACCTGCAGGCAGTGTCCCCATAACCCGGGATGAGCTTCACGCGCTTAAAAAACTGCCTAAAATCAATTCCCGTACAGAATACGAGGCCCTGCTTTATATCGGCCGGTTTCCCGGCATCGATGATATCTCAACCCATGCAGTCAAACCGGCATTCATCCGCATGCTGGTTCTGTTCCCGGGACTGACGAAAGATCTGGTGGCGAAAATGAGCGGCTCGCCCGATAAAGATATGGAGCAGGTACTTATTCCGGAGCTTTTCGTCGCTTACCAGCTGATGTCGCGGCTGGTAGATGAAAGCGACATAGATGTAGCCAGGGAAAGCGAACCTGCTCCGGACGCGGATTACCTGCTTCGCTAAGTAAAACATCTATTTGAAAATATTATTAATATGGTATATAATATGATTATTAAAAGGAACTAGCGATGAGTGAAAGAAGCGGAGAAATTACTAAGATAAGGGATCTTCTTAGGCACGGAGGCAAAGGGTCTTCAGTGCTTCTCGTCAGTCCTCCGTTAAAAACTGGTGAAATGCACGCTTTATTGATGGACAGTGAGCGCCTGGACGAAGAATCGGAACTAACCGCCAAGCAGAAGGCAACAATAAGAGCTCTGCGCGAAACCGGAGCCATGCCGTCTGTTTCAATAGTCAGCGAAAACGCGAAGATAGATGAAACCGAAGGCACATTGCTTGTCTATGAACGCCAGGATGGCGACTCTACCGTTGCAGTCATGGCCAATCTAGGCAAAGCCATCAGCGGCCTGCGCGAGCAACACGACTTTACGATAAGTACCTACCCCGGTATCGAAACCTAACCATAGGATTGCGGTCTCCCTTAATCCAGACGCTTTTTCGAAGGTTCTTCCAGGTCCAGCTGGGATTTGTTGGAAATCTGGTCGACCACTTTGGTAAGCTGCCTGCTTCTGGTACCTTCGACTTCCAGATAAGTCTTCTGGGCCGTTTCAATCTGCTTGCCAAGCCGTTCCATACTGCCGCCGAATTTCTCATACTCAGACTGAAACTTGGTAATCAGTCCTAATATTTCCTGCAGTCCTTTCTCGTAGCCGAAGTTGCGGTAAGCCTGCAGCACCAGGCGCAAAACGGCTGTGAAACCGAACGGTCCGGTCAGCACCACCTTGCGCTGGTTGGAATATTCGTTCAGCTCTGGCAGTTTTTCGTAGATAAAGCTGAATATCATTTCGTTCGGTATGAACATTACCGCGAAATCCAAAGTGTTCTTCTGCGGGTCGATATAATCTTTCGAAGCAATCTGATTTATCTTGGTCTGCACATCCGTCTTGAAGGCCGTAATCGCCTCTTTCTTAGAGGCGTCAGTCTTGGCCTCCTGGTACGCTATCAGGTTGGTAAAAGGGAATTTGGCATCGATATTCAGCCGGGAGCCGTCCGGCAGGTTTATGGTAAAGTCCGGCCGGCCCTCGCCGGAAGCAGTCTGCTTGGTGTAGTTCACTTTTTCCACGAACCCTGCGGCCAGCAGCAGGTCTTCCGCTACCTGCTCGCCCCATTTGCCGCGGAGCTGATTGTTCGAAAGAACTTTGCGTAATCCTTCGGTAGAAGCCTGCAGGCCCTCGGTAATCTTGGCCGTATTCGCCAACTGTTCGCGGATAGCCGCGTTCTGGTCTTTCAGGCTGCCTATCTGCTCGCGGCTGGTTTTCAGCTCCCTTTGCAGGTTTTTCACCGTAGCATCCAGAAGTTTCTGATTGCTGTCTAGCAAGCCTTTTACTCCGGATTCTATCTCTTCGCGGCTACCCTTTCTCTGCTCATTGTTCAGATTGGTCAGGCGCAGTATCAACTGCTGGCCGACGAAATATATGGCCATACCTATTATCAGCGCCGCAACTATTACTGCTACTACTATCTCCATATATTCTTATTGTAATGTAAGACTATCCAGCAGGCTAGAAACCACTCACCCGGGTAACGCCTAAAATGAACAAAGCGCCGAGTACGGTCAGCAAAAAAGACGCTTTCAAAGAACTTTTACCATGAGCCTGCGGCATTATGTTGCTTGCGGCGATATAGAGTATGAAACCTGCAAAGAACCCCAGGTATACCGCCAGCACCGACTCTGAAAACGAGAGAGCCAAGCTTACCAGCCCGCCGATAACAGGCATGACAATCACGGCTGTCAGCCATTTCCTGATGTGCGCCAGTTTGTTCTTATTGACCAGCATAAATGTTGTTGTATCAAAACCGTCGGCGAAACGATGTCCGATTACAGCAATAGCTACGGTAACACCGACAGAGTTTCCGGCCTGAAAAGCGACTCCTATGCTAAGCCCGTCCAAAAAACTGTGGCCGGTAAGAGCGGCTGCGCGGGCCGTGCCCAGCCAGGGATGTCTGTGAGGGCCGTATTGTTCCTCGCCGGTTTCATGCAGCGGCACTAGCCTTTCAAAAAGATGAAACAGTAAGAATCCTATTACCAGAGCCAGCATTGGCCAGACCGGATCAAGATTCTTAAAACCGGCTATATTGAATATTTCGGGTAAAAGGTCGAAAGCTACCAGGCCGAGCACTATGCCGGCGGTGAAGTCCACAGCCAAGTTGATTTTCCTGCGGCTTCTGATAGCCAGCACGCCGCCTGCGAGAGCCGCGATCGCCGCTAAAACCGTCAGTATGAAAACAGTCATATTGACATAATATTAACATTAAATCCTTATCGCAAATTTTTTGCAATATATTATATTTTCTAAAAGATATAACCCACATTAACAGATAAATCGTATTGCAAATTTTCTGCAATACGATTTATACTGGGGGAGTGAATAAGAATAGTTCGAATAACGTTTCCGGTAATGACTCCAGCAGTGCGGGCATAACGCTAAGCGATCTTAAGTTTGAAGAAATGTTAGATAAGAGACTGCTTCGCCTGACCGCCGAAAGAAAGACACTTTTCAGACATCTTGCCGGGCTGGAATCGCCGGTCAGTATAAAAGAGCTGGCCTCTTCCCTTTCAAGCCAAATGGACCAGGTTACGGTTTATCGCAACATTACCCTTTTCGAGGAGCTAGGTGTCATCAATAAGATTTATAGCGGCTGGAAATACCGGATAGAGCTGTCCGAACAGTTCCGTCCCCATCACCACCACATGACGTGCACAAACTGCGGCAAAATCATACCTATATCTTTAGGCGAGCGTATGGAAAACGCTATAGAAAACTTCGGGCATAAACA
>DASUKF010000037.1:0-46126 GCA_036278875.1 Saccharimonadales bacterium (SeqCode)
CTTTGGCCCTTAAGTGGCGGGTCAATTGCCTGGTGTCGACATCATATATTAATGGTACGTTCTGTTCTTTCAACCACTGCAGCAACGATTCGCGGGACAAGGGATGGCTCCAGGCTTCTATATCCTCGGATACCACGACTCCTTTGGCATATATTTTGTCTGATTCCCAAGGCTCCCCGGGGACGCCGTAATTGCCTATCAAAGGATACGTAAACGTCAGTATCTGCTCGGAATACGACGGATCAGTCAGTGATTCGACATATCCGGTCATGCCGGTGTTGAATACTACTTCCCCGGCGGCTGAACCGCTCTGCCTGTGAGGAACTTTTCCAGCGAACTTCATGCCATCTTCAAGAATCAGGTACGCCTCTTCAGACTTTAAAAAATCGCCCGATGGGCGACCTTTGTCTACTACCTTGGATTTTTTTATCAATCTGCTCACACTTCGATATACACTAACAAGCAAACGTTTTGCTTGCAAGTGCTTATTGTGCCCCGAAAAGATTTCAGGTTAGAAATCTGGACAGAGCTATAAGCACGGCTGTCGCTACTATGCTTATTTTTAGCGACCGGTTGAATAGTTTTGAAGCGTATGCCCTGTCCTTTTTCCTGTTGGCACCGCTTATCACATCCTGGGTAAAGCCTACTTCACTGGCCATGTTGTATTTGCCGCTCCGGGCATAGCCGGTGCAGAATCCATGCTTGGACTCATTGAACCCGTGAACGGATATAAAAACAGGGACCAATACTATAAGGTAAAGCAATATCGGCACGTCAAAAAATGCCAGCATCATATAAAGTGCCGTCCCGACTACGGCCGAGCCGTAACCGACTACCTTCCTGCGGTAGTTTATTTCCTCTTTACCGATATTGCATACGCCTGGTTTGTACTCTGAAGCCATCTTCGGAACAGTTACCTCTTTTCGTCGCTGCCTTTCAGCGCGGCTTCCACGACGTCCCGGGGCAATGATGCCGTAGACAACAGGGCGTTTCGTACGGTGTTGGCCGCATCGCCTCCTACGGAACTTGCCGCTGAGAGCGCACCTCCTATGGCCGCCTGGGCGGCTTCGGATGTATCGGCTCCTGCTTCTCCGGCTGCTTTTATGGCACCCTGTACTGCTGAAACCGCTGCGGCTCCAACGTCACCGCCTGTTTCCGCAGTAGCACTGATAGTTCCTTCTGCTGCCGCTCTTACGGCCTCAATTACATCGGTACCCACCTGACTGGCACCTTTGACTACGCCGCTCATCGTGTTGAAGGCGGTATCGGTCAATGAAGCGCCTACTTTGCCCGCACCCTTTACGGCTCCGTCGGCTACCGAAGCGATAGCTTCTATGGAACTTCCGCCGACTTCACCTGACGATTCTATGACATTGACGACCTGGTCCTTGACCGCGCCTGTCACGGCATCGAGTATATCGTCGACGCCTTCCACTGCCGCTACTATGGCGTCCGTGGTCTCGTTTATGATCTGTGCTAGCATTGTTTCTCCTTTGAATGTGTTAATGCTTACACTGACACAATACCATATCGCAGTATTTATCCGGACTGGAAATGATTCTAAGCAACTGCAGCTTGCGAACTGTCTCGCGGGACGCCCAGGTCTGGAAGCCTGGCTATTACGCATCCTTCTATCTCAGGCTGCAGATTATAGAGTTGTGTAGCCTGTGTTACAACGAATCCCGCACTAAGCGATGTACTTGTCTTATCATCAGGGTTTAAAGTTTCTCCCAGTCTTTCAACCCAGATTCTTTTTATCTCTTCACCTGCTTCTACCGCCTCTTCCCTGTCCAACGGAGGCTGCGCAAACAATTCGGTTATAGCTTTTTGCCCTTCTCCCTGGGAAAAAGTAGCTGTTACAGCTCTTCTGCCACGGGCAGCCAATACTTCTTCGATGGTATCGTCCAGCAGGACTTCTGCCACATCTACGTCATCAGACAGCTTTTCTGCCGCCGGAAAGCTTATTTCCCCGACTTTTTCTCCGTAAGGGCGATGCCGGCCGTTAGTTTGAAACATAATTAAACTAACCTTACAACATCATAGCTAAAAGGTCAAGAAATTTTCAGTAGTATGGCCATACTTTACTTAGTTAAAAAAGAGCAAGTAAAAATGGTGTATTATGCAATGTACTTGCTAATCAATGTATAATCTGATATAATTAAACAATCGAAAAAGGGGCCTTTGTAATGCCCCGGGAGATGTTAACTCTAAATATGATATCCAAGTGGAGTAGAAAAAAACGCCAGTGGGGAGTAGAGCGAAGCGCTAAACCCCTACCTATATTGCATGAACGGCCTTCTGTACGAAAGATGACCTTCAGCAGGTTAGCGATTGTCACTACTATTACACTTTGGATCTTTTATGTTATTTCTACGGTTATTCGCCAATTGTTTGAGGGCCCTGAAACTTTCCGGTTTACCATGCAGGCTATCAGCTATGTCATAGTTGTTACATTTTTGACCTTTTCAGCCCTTATGTACTTGCTAGCTCGCCAAGGGGCCTTACAGCGTTTCAGCAAACACGTGCGTGTGCCGCGCGCGGAAATTGATAGATATTTTTCAAAGAAAAGACCTTCTATAACGGTTTTGATTCCGTCTTATAGCGAAGAGCCTGCTGTTATCCGAAAAACTATTTTAAGCTCTGCCCTGCAGGAATACCCGGACCTAAAAGTCGTTTTATTACTAGATGATAATCCGCATCCTCAGGAGAAAGCGACAATGGATAAGCTCAATGTTTCCCGCGCGCTAGCGGCCGAAATTGCAGATTTATTGGAAGAACCGAGTGAAAGATTTAGTCTTGCCTTGTCTCGTTTTGAGCGCAGATACGGCGGTAATGCATATGTGACGGAAGGTGCCGTTGATGAACTTGCCGGGCACTTTGCATGGGCCGTAGCCTGGCTGAATACGCTTGCAGACAGAGAAAAGGTAGAAGACCATGTTGACACCTTTTTTGTAGAGCAGGTCTTGGGCGGGCTGGCAAAAGAGCTTAATCTTGTGAGAGAGGCATTATCGGCATCTACCAGTGAAGGGGCCCGTCTGCCCGCTGAAAGGGTTGCCCAGCTTTATCGTAGGCTGGCTTGGACGTTTAGTGCCGAGCTGGATGTTTTTGAACGGAAGCGATACGCGTCACTTTCTCATGAATCTAATAAGGCCATGAACTTAAACTCTTATATAGGGCTTATGGGCGGAGCATATCGACAGCAGCCTACTCCGGACGGCTTGGTCCTTATGCCTATTAAAGGAAGCAGGCCTAACAGTAAAGATTTGGTGATACCGGACAGTGATTTTATCCTGACGCTTGATGCCGACTCTATACTTTTGAGAGACTATTGCCTGCGTTTGGTTTATTTCCTAGGACAACCCGATAATGAACGGGTAGCCGTTACCCAAACGCCTTATTCGTCTTTTCGCGGAGCTGGTACGCGCATTGAGCGCTTAGCCGGTGCTACTACCGATATACAGCATATTCTCCACCAGGGGATGACCTATTACGGAGCAACCTTCTGGGTGGGTGCGAACGCGGTAATACGTAAACAGGCGCTTGAAGATGTAGCCGAGACCGAGTGGGTCGGAGGTTTTGAGATAAAAAGATACATTCAGGACCGTACTGTTATTGAAGATACGGAGTCAAGCATTGACCTTACCTCCCATGGTTGGTCGCTAATCAACTATCCTGAACGTCTAAGCTATAGCGCTA
Source organism: Saccharimonadales bacterium (SeqCode) (assembly GCA_036278875.1). Lineage (GTDB taxonomy): Bacteria > Patescibacteriota > Saccharimonadia > Saccharimonadales > 2-12-FULL-41-12 > JANWLD01. The sequence goes on from DASUKF010000037.1 coordinate 3,697, forward strand.
CTCCGCCGGATTTTGGCTCCCTTATAGTACAAAGGCGGCGTTGGGCCAACGGCGGATTGCTGATTTTACCTAAACTATGGAGGCAGGTACGGGCCCGAAAACACAGGTCCGAGCTGGTATCGCGCGCCGAATTGCTTCTGCGTATAAATTATATGGCTTCTATAGCATGGGCTTGTTTCGGGTTAATCTTCTTACTTGCCTATCCCTATGACGGCCGGATTTTAAGCATGTTCGTGGTTCTTGCCGCACTCCCTTACTTCTTGGCCATGGCCAGCGATCTGAAATATTGCGGCTATAAGCGTAGCGACGTGCTACGTATCTATGGTTTTAACTTAATCTTGCTTCCTGTTAACCTTGCCGGTGTACTAAAGTCAATTCAGCAGGCGCTTAGTGGCAAAAAGATACCTTTTGCCAGAACCCCCAAGGTGAAAAATCGTACTATTTCACCCTTGCCTTATGTTGTCAGCCCGCTCTTGATAGTCGGCTTTTCGCTGTTCACACTGTGGCGGGATGAGCTGGCACATAACTGGGAAAATGCGGCTTTTGCGAGTTTTAATGCTTTTGTCGCAACATGGGCAATAATCTCATACATAGGCATACGAAGCCTGATAACGGACTTCTGGAGAGGTATGACAAACTGGTTGTATGTTAAAGCAGAACCTAAAGACGCAAAGATATCTGCAAACGACAAAGCTAACCTGGACTGGCGCACCGTTCTATATCATGGCGATTCCAAAGGGGAACTACCGTTTAGCGAACGTATGCGGGATTCCGTCGAGAAAGGCCAGGCACTGTTATGAGCTCAGCTTCACGCAGGCTGTCCCCCTGGCGGGTAATATTGGCTATCCTGATATTAACGGGTGTAGTTATTTCCAGCGGATTAGGCGTAAGACATTGGGTTGAAGATAGAAAAGGCGGAACATCTAACAAATCATGGTTTGCAAGCTATGTTGATGTTACAGCTACGCCGACTTTTGCGTTCGAGCAAATGGGGAAAACGGACAAGCGGGATGCAGTTCTTTCCTTCATCGTATCTTATTCTGCCGACCCTTGCACGCCTTCCTGGGGCGGTGTATACACTCTGGATCAGGCACGGGCATCGCTGGATCTGGATAGACGTATAGCCCGTCTTCAACAACAGGACGGCAGTATTGCAGTATCGTTCGGAGGAAGAGACCATTCGGAGCTAGCTGTAGAATGCACTGACGCGCATAAACTTTTAAATGCTTATAAGTCAGTAGTGGATAGATACAATATCGACACTATAGACCTGGATCTTGAAAATTCAGCCTTATCAAACCCAGATATTGGCGAACGTCGCGCCAAGGCAATTGCACAACTCCAAGCGCAAAGCCGTAAATCTCATAAAAATCTGGCCGTTTGGGCGACCTTGGCCGTTACGCCGGATGGACTCAGCGAAGATGGCACTAGCGCCGTAGGCCAGCTTTTGAAAGAAGGGGTTGATCTGGCCGGAGTTAACATTATGACAATGGATTTCGGCTCGAGCAGAGCCAAAGGCCAATCTATGCTATCCGCATCTGAGAACGCCTTGGTCCAAGCTCACCGACAAATAAGTATCTTATATCAAAATTCCGGCACTCATCTAAACGATTCTACAGTTTGGTCTAAAATAGGTGTAACTCCTATGATTGGCCAGAATGATAATGCGAACGAGGTATTTAGCCTGGATGACGCAAAGGGCTTAAATAAATTCGCGCGTTCGCACAAAGTTAAAAGAATTTCAATGTGGTCGGGTAATCGAGACATAGCGTGCGGCAGTAATTACGTCAACCTAAAAGTCGTTTCTACATCCTGTAGCGGGGTTGAGCAATCCCAGGGTGAATTTGCCTCTACCCTAGGGGCCGGTATTGACGGGAATATTTCGCTTAGCTCAGGGCTGGTAACCAATGCCGATCCGACCAAAGGCCAGGAACCGGATAATCCGGACACCAGCCCCTATCAAATATGGTCTGCTGAAGGTGCGTATCTTGAAGGCACCAAGGTAGTGTGGCACCACAATGTTTACCAGGCCAAATGGTGGACACAAGGTGATGTACCTGACAGTCCGGTTCTGCAGACCTGGCAAACCCCTTGGAAATTAATCGGTCCGGTTCTGGCCGGAGAAAAACCTATCCCCCAGCCTAAATTGCCGGATGGCACCTACCCGGACTGGTCAGGTTCAGCTAGTTATGATACCGGCCAGCGGGTGCTGTTCAAGGGCGTACCTTATCAGTCTAAATGGTGGAACAAGGGCAACAGCCCGGCTGCGGCATCTTCGAATGCCGATAGCTCTCCGTGGGTGCCTCTCACCCAGGAACAGGTCAATAAGGTGGTGCGAAAAAAATAGGCAGTATATTAAACAGTGTATTTGATACATTGTCATAAACTTATCATAGCGTAAGCATTATATAATATACTTTACATTAATGCAGATATTTTATATAATATATCCAAAGACAAAGAGAGCTTACAAATATAGTCAATGTAATAAATAAGGAGAGTGGTATGTACGGAGGATTAGGTGCAGGTGCCGCGGCAACTGCAACAACGGGTGCCGTATTGACTCTGCCTAACACTGGCGGAAGCAACATTTTAATCAACCTGGCAATATCGGTCGGCGTAGGACTGCTTACCTGGGGTGTAGTTTACACTCGAGCCACAGCAAGATAGGACAGGTTATTGATGAGTAGTCATAGAAGGCTACTTTCCAAACTAAAGCGGGGGTTAGCCTCGCTTTTTGTTTGTTTGGTAGTCCTTATACCGTTATTTTCACTTGGCTGGTGGGTTAAGTATGTCTTTATCCATACTGATACCCGCAAGGCCTACGCTCTTCCGAAATTCCAGCCCAGAAAAGTTGACGACTCTCCTCCCGAATTATTCAAAGAACCACTTATAAGCGTCACCTTTGATGACGGATGGGAGTCCGTATATACCGTTGCGGCTCCCCTGCTACAGAAATACGGCATCCATACAACCCAGTACATAATTAGCTCTACCTATAAACAAAAAAATTATTTAAGCCAGAGCCAGATAGATTCGTTGCTTGCAAGCGGTCATGAAATCGGCTGTCATACGGTTACACACCCCGACCTGACAAGCCTATCCGATAGTGATTTATGGCAGGAATTAAACGGTTGCAAGACTACTTTAGAAAAAGAATACCATATAGTTCCGTTGGATTTTGCCAGCCCTTACGGGAGGTTCAATAAACGTACTATTTCCGAAATTAAGAAAGTTTTTGTCACACACAGAAATACTGAAGGAGATTTTATCGATGGAATTGATAATTACGATATAAATCTGAAACAAACTTTTGATCGATACAACATTATCAGTATTACCGTGCGCAGAGACACGCCCATATCCCAGCTCAAACAAGTTGTTGACTATACTGTAAAGCACAAAGGCTGGCTAGTATTTGATTATCATCAGGTTGACGAAGGTTCTTCCGTTTACGGCCTGGACAAAAAATCACTTGGCAAACAACTTGCCTATCTTTCCTCGACTCCCGTAAAAATCGTAACCATACAGCAGGTATTAAATACATTGAAGGATAGCAAATGAAGCACAGATACGTAATGGCACTGTTGATAGCTGCCCATAACGAAGAGATCGTATTAGCCAATACTCTGAATCTGGCCATAAAAGCCGGAATGAAACCGGAGCATATATATGTAGTAGATGATTGTTCCGATGATTCTACGGGCCGCGTTGCCCGCTCTATTTTGGGTAAAGAAAATGTCTGCCGGGTTAGGCGTAGCGGCAAGGGCCTGGCTCTTAGTAAAGGGGCGAAAAAATTCGCACTGAGCGAAGGGTACAGATGGATACATGTGGCGGACGCAGACGGCGGTTTCTCTAAGGATTACTTTAGAATCTTAAGAAGGGATTTGCGAGTAAAATACGCGGCCGGTACTGGGTATGTGCGCAGTTTTCCAGGCCATACAGTGGGCCAATACAGGGTTTTTGAATATACCATAGGCATGGAGATTCACAGACGCTTCCAGGCGCTCACCAACACAATTGCTATCATCCCAGGCCCCACATCATGCTTCCGGCATGATATTTTTAATCGCATAAATTTCGCAAATAATTCGCTGACCGAAGATTTTGACGTGACGCTACAGATTCATCGTAATAAATTAGGTAAGATACAATTCATACCGGAAGCCGTAGCGTACACACAAGATCCTGGGACTTTCACGGATTTTGTAAGGCAGATTATCCGCTGGAACCGAGGTATTATGCAAGGAATAGTCCGACACAAGGTAGGCCGACGTTTCAAAATGCTAGACAGCTACCTCACGTACCAATTGTTAGAAAACTTCATGTTCTTTGTCAGCTACTTTATTTTCATACCGTATCTCTCCCTGTCGCAGCACGATACGAACATTCCTGCGCTGGCTTTCCTGATAGACGTGGCCATAATATTCATATTAACCGTACTCGTTGCCATGAAAAGCCGTAGAATGGATATCTTAAGCGCCTTCCCTCATATTTATCTTTTTAGGTGGATTTCTCTGATGGTTTTTATAAAAACCTTTACAGAAGTAGTAATACTTAGAAAATTCAGGGATACAGAAGGCATCTGGGACAGTAGCGGTCGTTACAGACTACAAGCTAACTAAAACGGAGCCGAAAAGGCGCTTCGGCTGAGATTTACAGCTTTTTGGCTAAATTTGCGCTCAAATTTGAGTTTCTCTTCAGGACTTAAAGCGCCTCCCTGGTGTTCACCGGACTTCGGACTTACCTGCCGGGCTGTTATAACCAGGCGGAACTTATTTACTCCTATAGGCGTGCAGGTAATAAGTGACAGCGTATGTGCATCTTCCGGCTGTTTAAGTACGGTAAAATCAGTAGGCTTAACAACTAATCTGCCGGTTACCCTGTATAAGTAGCGTACATTTTTATAGTCAATAGCTATTTCATCTTTGTTTTTTAATTTATCTAATAGCGTGAATATGTATTTGTAATGGCCCGGTGACCATAACTGGCCGCTTGAATGACCGAATATAACTACGTTTCCGTCATGTCCCGGCAGAGCCGTAGTGTTGTAATGGACCACCCCTTCTCTTAATTTTAACTGGACTTCATCTTCGTTATATGGGGACACGCCGAAGATTATCGGAGCTTTAACATTTAGTTTTGGTATATAAATAGTAGGATTTTTGTTCGGTCTTATAGCCACTGCGCTGACAACGGTGTTCCCGATAGAAGAACTGTTCAAATCATAGAGAACCTGCGCATAAAACCACTGTATATTTAAAACGGCAATGACGGTAACGGTCGCCAGCAATCCCATAAGAGGCGGTTTGAGATTTCCCTTATAGCTCAGTTCAACCTTGTCCAGTCGCTTGGGGTCGGGCTTCTGCTTTTTACCAAACAGTAACATAACTATATTATTATATAACTTTGTTGTTTCTTTAGCAAACAATTATTCTAAATGCTAATGTTATCCGACCTTATAACCCTTGCTAGAGGTTACTGTTTTCTTCCAGGGTCCATTTGGTACTTTGCTGGCTTTGACAAATTTCCAGCTGCAAGTGTCTACATCGGCTAATCCTAGATAGTCTCTTACTGCGGGTGAAACATCCAGGCCGGCCTTAGCTCCGTATGTGTTCTTTGGCGTAGAATTTCCAAAAACGTAATTCACATCATCCGTTTCATACGGCCCCACATCCTCCCACTGGGCATAGGTTGTTTTACCGTGGCTTTTTATCATTATCCAACTGTTTTTACACCATGAGTAATTTCTTAAATCGGGCTTATCCTTATTCGGGCAAAGAATCGACGTGTTTTTTCTTTTGCCTGCTTGGTTTAGATCATCATAAGGCAGCGCAATATAAAACGGGTTCTCCTTGGGTTTGAATGATTTGGGCCGGTAGCCTGTTCTGTACAGCGGGTTGTCAAACCCGCCGTATTCGTCTTGCCAGTCATTTATCCACGCGCTTGAAAGATTCGATATAAAATTATTGTCTTTGTCTGCGGGTTCGCCGACCCAGAAAATGGTTGTGATTACGGTTTTTAGAGTATCTTTCTGGGACTTTCTATCCGTTTTAACGGGTTTTACTTTATGTGGTTTTCTGAACAATACGGTATAAGAAAAGTTCGGTGCTGAAAAAGTAGAGCCATTCTCACTATATATGCTTGAATTCTGTACCAGCAAACCCAAGACACCTACTATCAGTAACGCCAATATCGAATACAGGACAAACCGTTCGATATACCAGAATTTGTATATACCTTTGTGTACGGAATAGCTCTTATAGCTGGGCCAGAACTTCATTTATGGCCTGTCGTACCGTAACTGCGCTGGCACCGGAATTTTTGATATATGACAGTTCCGCCTCAAAATCGGAAGGCGTAGTGCTATACAACTCGTCCGAGGGAACCACGGGTGTTTTTGCTATTTCGTGATAGACCAGTATAAGCCATGCCTTCTGCTTTATGGCAGAGTCTATCCATGCCTTTACTTGAGTTTGGCTTATATCATTGTCAACCTCATATATCTTGAGCGCCGTCAGGTCCAAATTATCCTTGGTATTAAACCCACGGTTAACCGTGCGCTGACTTTGATAGAACTGCTTGCCAATGGAAGCCGTGTTGGTGTTATATGCCCCGTAAGGATATGCGAAATCCCGTACGGGAACTCCGATAAGGTTTTGCAAATACGTCTGACTACCGGACATTTCTCTTGATATGGCGGATTTTGACAATGTAGTCAAATCAGGATGCGATATCGTGTGTGAGCCTATTTCGTTGCCCGCAGTATACAGATTTTTTACCTGTGTAGAGCTCATATAATCGGGCTGGTCGTCTACTTCGCCGGATATTATGTAAAACGTAGCCTGCAGGCCGTATTTACTTAGCAAGGGGAAGGCATTTTTATATTGGTTTGCCCATCCGTCGTCAAATGTGATGCTTATAAGAGGACGGTTGAACCCGGTTGGCTTAGGGCTTGTAATTGAACCCGATGAAGTAAGGCTGTAGTCATCCGTAGTTAGCTTTCCGTTGCTCTTGATGTAGTGATAAATAGTAACCTGTCTAGTGGCAGGGGGTGTAACAAAAACGAATTTCGCTTGCTTCCAACCTGCGCTGGCCGGCAAATCACCCAGGTGTATGTATTTAGAAGTATCAGAAGCGGTTGTAACCATAAGGTCTACACCGCTTTTCGTGTTGGATTTATACCAATCGCTAAAAACAAATGAAGCGTTCGGACTTACTTTAATCGCATCCGGATACCATTTTGCATCACCCTTTTTGTATTTTTTGACTGTCACGGATAGGCTGTGTGAGCTCTTATGCCCATAAGACTCATAAGTAAATTTGGATTTATTCTTACCCCATTTATCTTTGTTCCAGTGATCTGGCAGATTATTTGTAAAATTCTCAACCGAAGAATTAGCTATTAAATTATCCGTTGTTGCTGACGCATGAATTACAAACAATGCTAGCAACAAAGAGGCACTAACTAAAAATATGATTATCCGCCTGAAAGATACGCCGCCATACATACTTAAAGTATATATAACTATAGACTGGCGTTTATGTCAATTTACTTATTTGTTTACTGTGTTGTAGAAGTAGGCAGCCAGCGCACCGAAAACAGCACCGTCAACAAAGCCCCATATGCCACCGATTATAGAACCCCAAAACGTCGTATCATAACCTCTGTATAACGAGCTAAATGCGCTCACCAGCGGGTCACCCCAGTCTATGCTTGACGCGGCCAGCCAGCCGAGAGCCAAGACATAAAGTCCCCAGGTAAGACCTATGGCTATTGAAAGTTTCTTTATATTAAGCTTCATAACACACTCCTTTATTAGGCTTATGCTTCCATTAATAGCACGCTTGGATAATTGTTGGCAACTTTACACTAATAATCTTGGCTTTCTATCTAAGAAGTGCTTGAATGTAAACATAAGTACTTAATAAAAGGCAATGATATGGCAAAAAATGTAACCAACGGCGCCAGGGCTGCATATGTCTGGGGCGTGACCCGGATAGTATTGGGCTTAATATTTCTTTGGGCTTTCGCAGATAAACTCTGGGGGCTCGGATATTCAACATGCGCGGATGCCGGGGCCGGTACAATAAACAGGTATTGTGATGCGGCGTGGATGCATGGCGGTTCGCCTACCAGCGGTTTCTTGCAGCATGCCACCAAAGGTCCGTTCGCAGATATTTTCCAGAATATAGCCAATAACGGCCTCGTGGACTGTTTTTTCATGCTGGGACTGCTGGGCATAGGCTTGGCCCTGGTGCTGGGTATTTTTGTACGTCTTGGGACTTTCTTTGGCTCAGTCTTACTGGCGCTGATGTATCTTGCGGCATTACCACCATCTACGAACCCTGTGCTTGATGAACACATTGTCTATATACTGGTGCTCATAGGCCTATGTTACGTAAACGGACAGCAAAAACTTGGTTTTGGTTCATCCTGGAAGAATATCGGTCTTGTTAAAAAATACCCCGTCCTGCGGTAATCGTTGTCTGCTATCTCAGTATTCTTTAAGCAAAAACTCATATACTACGCTTGATAATGCAAAATCTTAAGAAAATAATCCTCTCATTAGGCGTAGTGTTGGCTTTTATCGCCTACAGCTGGCAGCAGAGGCACGACAGTTCGCCCACTATAGAAACTCCTCCGGACATAAACCCTGCCAGTCCTACGACCGCTAATGTGTCTTCGGGGGCATCCTCAGGTCAAACAAGTACTCCAAGCGCCAGCGCTAAGTATAAAGACGGTACATACACCGGCTCAGTAGAAGATGCTTATTACGGTGACATCCAGGTGCAGGCGGTGGTAAGCGGCGGCAAAATAACCGATGTAAAGTTTTTAAAATATCCTGATGATCAGGAAAATTCAATATACATAAATCAGCAGGCAATGCCCTATCTTAGACAAGAAGCGATTGCCGCGCAGAGTTCCGACGTAAACATAATCACCGGTGCTACGGACACTGCCCAGGCATTCATCCGTTCTATGGATGATGCTTTGAATCAGGCAAGAAGAGGCTAAATGAAACAGACTGAGTTGATAATGGGTATGCCTATAACGGTAGAGATAGCAGGCAGCGGCGATGAAAACCTGCTTAAGAAAGTGTTTGATTATTTCCGCTATGTAGACGGCAAGTACAGCACTTATAAGGAAGATAGCGAAATATCGATGATAAATAAGGGCTTAGCTGAAAAAAACTGGAGCGATGAGATGAAACATGTCCTAAAGCTATGCGAGGACACCAAGCACCAGACTATGGGCTATTTTGATATAGAAAAAGACGGCAAATTGGACCCGTCAGGCCTGGTAAAAGGCTGGGCTATCAGGAATGCCGCAAACCTTTTAAAGAAACATGATGCTCAAGACTTTTACATAGACGCGGGAGGCGATATACAGGTGTCCGGCGTAAATGCGGACGGAGAACTATGGAAAATCGGTGTAAGAAATCCATTTAATAGGAGTGAGCTTATAAAATCTTTGCGCTTAAAAGATGGCGGTATAGCTACATCCGGTACAGCTGTCCGCGGAAGGCACATATACAACCCGAAAAATACCTCTAAAAGACCAGTCGAGGCCGTATCCCTTACGGTGGTAGGTCCGGACATATATGAAGCCGACCGGTTTGCGACTGCTGCTTTTGCAATGGGTCCGGACGGTATACATTTTATAGAATCTCTGGCCGGATATGAGGGGTATCAGGTCACCAATGATAAGATGGCGACAGAAACCAGCGGACTAGCGAGGTATGTACATGTTTAAGCCCATAGATTACCTGCTGGACCGCATAACCATGTACCGGCTGCTACTTTACTACTTGATAGTGCTAGTAGCCGCAGCCACAGGATTCAGTGCATTGGGTATCCTGCAATATAACCCCGTGACCGTAGGCGGTTCGGCGCTTTACCTAGTTGCAATATGCTGGATATCGAACAAAGTGTTCGCATATGTCTTTGAGACACCGGCCAACATAGAATCCAGCCTTATCACCGCCCTTATCCTGAGCCTTATCATCACGCCCCTGGATAATCTGCATAACGCGCTGTTTCTAAGCGCGGCAGGGATCTTAGCGATAGCGTCAAAGTACATACTGGCTATAAAAAAGAAGCATATATTCAATCCGGCGGCGGTTGCCGTGGTGCTGACATCCTTCGGGGCACACCAAGCGGCCAGCTGGTGGGTCGGTACCACTGCCATGCTGCCGTTAGTTATAGCCGGAGGATTGCTTGTGATCAGAAAAGTCCAGCGTGTACAGATGGTTTTAATATTTTACGCCACCGCTTTTCTTTCTATAGGCTTTTTTACTTATATCAACAATGGCGATGTCCTAGACAGTTTGCAAAGAGCCCTTCTGCATTCTTCGCTCTTTTTCCTGGCTTACGTAATGCTCACAGAACCGTTCACTTCACCTGTTACCGGTAGAAGCAGAGCATGGTATGCCGCCCTGGTGGGCCTTATTTTTTCACCGCAGGCGCATATATTAGGCATATATTCCACGCCGGAGCTGGCACTGATAGTAGGCAATATTTATGCATTTATAGTAAACCCCAAGGTAAAGCTTACGCCCCACCTTACCAAGAGAAAAAGAATAGGGGCAGATGTGGTGGATTTCGTTTTCGGACTTAAAAAGCCTATGTCCTACAAGCCCGGTCAATACATGGAGTGGACGCTCGCCCACCAAGGCGCCGATGCCCGCGGTAACCGAAGATATTTTACCTTGGCCTCTTCGCCCACAGAAGATAATCTGCGCTTAGGTGTGAAGTTTTATCCTGAAGGAAGCACCTTTAAGCAGGCAATGCTGCAGATAGATAATCATACTTTGCTAGCCGCTTCGAATTTAGGCGGGGATTTCGTACTGCCTGATAACGCCAGCCGGAAATTGGCATTCATAGCCGGAGGAATCGGCGTTACACCCTATCGAAGTATGATTAAGTACCTGCTGGATACTAATGACCTGCGCGATATAACCCTTTTATATTCGGAAAAGAAGCCTGAAGACATAGTTTATAGGAACGTATTTGACCAAGCCGTAGCAAAACTTGGCATAAAGGTGGTTTATACCTTGACTGAGTCTGCGCATGTACCGGCAGACTGGCAAGGCCGGACGGGAATCATATCGGAACATATGATAAAAGCCGAAGTACCGGATTATTTGGAGCGGGTGTTTTACATATCGGGTCCGCAACCCATGGTTTCGGCGATGAAACACACTCTGCGCAGCCTGGGTGTATCCAGACACCAGATAAAAACCGACTTCTTCCCCGGCTATGCCTAGCTTAGAACCATCCAGGCCTTAGCTTTTTGATAGAAATACGCCAGATGATGTTTATCACGATCATAATGAGTACATATAAAATCTGAAATGACAGACGGGACATACGAGCGTTTAATTTATTCACTAGGATTGCAAACAACCCTAGCGCTATAGCGACGTATATTAACTGGAGTATCCATATGGAAGCCGGTACATTCAGTAATCTATGCTTCAAGATATGCACCATTGTTTTATTTTATCATTCTGAATTACTGTTTTTTCATGGCTGGGGCGGCAGGATTCGAACCTGCGAATGCCGGGACCAAAACCCGGTGCCTTACCACTTGGCCACGCCCCATTACCTCAAGTCATTCTACTATATTTGATGTCCTTCTCTAAAAACCAGGAGTAAATGAGCCGTTTTGCTACAATTAAAAGATAATGTCCGGTGGAAAAAAGACAAAAAAATATATATCTATCCTGATTATTATAATTTTGGCACTGCTTATATTATTCTTGTTTGCCGGCAAAGCAAAAGCACCCGAAAGCCATAAAAACGGCCCGGTAAATATTCCTTCGGTCAACTACACCGACACCTTCAAAACTTTCAGTGGGAAAGAATTCGAAGAATTATATAACTCATTCGCTTATCCGAATACCCAGCAGATTAATGAAAACACACCGATAACCGGCAATATCCGGGCCGATAAAAGACTGCGGGAACTGGCTTTGGCCAGGGGCTATATGATACGCAGCGCTCCGGTGACGGATACGTTCGTAACCGTGCAAAAAGATATGGTCCTTCAGCCTAAGGCCGCGAAAGGTTGGAATGATCTAAAAACCAGGGCCGGCAAACAAGACATAAATATGAGCCTGATGGCGGCATACCGTTCGGCAGAAGACGAAAAGTCTATTTTCCTAGACAGGCTTAAAGGTATACCGGTTGAATACATAGCCGCAGGGAAAGCAGACTCGCAAGTAGATACCGTGCTGGCCCATACCGCCCTGCCGGGTTATTCCAGGCATCACACCGGTTATACGGTCGATATAGCCTGCGACAGCCAGCCGGGCGTAAAGTTTGAAAACTCCGTATGCTTCAAATGGCTTAGCGTCAATAATTATCTCAACGCCAAAAAATCCGGCTGGATACCCAGCTATCCGCCCGGGGCGGGCAAACAGGGACCGGAACCTGAGCCATGGGAGTACGTATGGGTCGGGACTAACGCCCTCAGACAAACCCTCTAATGATTGCTAAAAGACGGATTTGATATTATTTTATAGTTAATGCCAGAAGAAAAACATATAACATCTCTTGAGATAAATCGGCTTAGGGGCAGAATGCTGCGCCTGCCCGCGCCAAGAAGAAAAAAGCGCGAAATACTGCTTGTATACGGGCATCACGCCAGTCTGGAGCGTATGTTCGGGATTGCCGCCAACCTGAACAAGCATGGTTCGCTTACTATTCCCGACTTACCGGGTTTCGGCGGTATGGAAAGTTTTTACAAAATCGGTCTTAAGCCCACGATTGATAATTATGCCGACTACCTGGCGACGGTCATAAAGCTCAGATACAAGCAGAAAAGGATCAGCATAGTCGCTATGTCTTTCTCTTTTCTGATAGTCACCAGGATGCTACAGAAATACCCGGAAATCGCCAAAAAAACGGACTTGCTGGTCAGTTCCGTGGGTTTTGTACATCACGAGGACTTCAGTCTGCCGAAATGGCAGCAGCTGGGTATAAGGGCCATTGGCAGGGTATTCCAGTTCAGGCTGCCAGCCTTTATTATGCGCTATACCCTGCTAAGCGGCCCTTTCATCAAAGGTTTTTATAATTTCATAGGGGCAAGCCATAGCAAGATGCAGGATGCCGGCAGTAAAGATGTGAAGAAAAAACGTATAAATGCCGAAATAAAGTTATGGCATATAAACGATCTGCGTACACGCATGAAAACCCTGGCGGATATGTTTAAGATAGACCTGTGCAACGCAAAAGTCGACCTGCCCGTACATCATGTATATGTAGACGGCGATAGGTTCCTGGACAATAAGGTAGTAGAACAGCACATGCGGATAATCTATAATGATTTCATAGGGCTGGAAACAGATATAAAGGGACACATGCCATCTATAGTAGCTACGGCCGAGGAAGCCGAGCCTTTCGTACCGAAAAAACTCAAAAGACTGCTCCGTTAGCACTATCAATAGTGCTTTTTATGTTTAATCTAAGGTAAAATACTGTAAGTGAAAATTGGAATAGTTTGTCCATACAACATTTTCAAAGGCGGCGGCGTCCAGGAATACGCCCTCGGTCTTAGGAACAGCCTGGTAAAAGCTGGTCATAAGGCTTTCGTCATAACTCCTCAGCCTATAGATTATGACGGTCCTAAGGTGCCCGGAATCATAATGGTAGGAGGGGCGGCACCTATCCGCTCATTCCATACCTCGGCCCAAGTATCAGCAACCGTAGACACCGAAAGCCTGGAAGCCGTTTTGCGCGACCAGAACTTCGATATACTGCATTTTCATGAGCCTTGGGTGCCTATGCTGTCGCGCCAGATACTGCTGCGCTCCGAAGAAGCGATACATATAGCGACTTTTCACGCTGCTATGAGCGAAAGACGTTCTTCCAGGACGCTTGAACGAGTTATTACTCCTTACACCAAGTCAATCTTGAAATACCTGGACATAATGACCGCAGTTTCACCGGTTGCGACGAATTACATAAAGTCGCTTACCCACCGCAAGATATACATAATCCCTAACGCTATAGACATAGACAAATTCAAGAAACCGAAAAAATTGAAAAAACATAATAAGCACAGCAAAACCATACTTTATATAGGCCGGCTGGAAAAAAGGAAAGCGGTCAAACATTTGATAGAAGCCTTCGCGGCCATCAACCGTGTGCATCCTCATTACCAGCTTATAATCGCCGGTGACGGGCCGGACAAGGAGCGGCTGCAGGAACAGATAAAAGAACAGGGTATTACCAACGTTACGTTCCTCGGCCATATCGATGATGCCGAGAAGATAAGATTGCTCCAGACGTCGGATGTTTTCTGCTCTCCCGCTATGTACGGCGAAAGTTTCGGCATAGTACTTTTAGAGGCTATGGCGGCGGGATGCGTAGTCGTAGCCGGTGCCAATGCCGGGTATGAAACGGTGCTGACCGGAAGCGGCCAGATATCACTGATAAACCCCAAGGACACGAAGGATTTTGCCAGACGCCTTCTCCTGATGGCTTCGGACGAAGGTTTAAGGCAGCACTGGCTGAGCTGGGCGGAAAAAGAAGTTGAAAAATATAGTTTTGAAAACATAGTCGGACAATATATAAAGCTCTACGAACTTGCATATGCCAAAAAGCACGGCGAATAGACTACGCATAGGCTTCGTACTGGATGACGGCCTGGACAAGCCGGACGGTGTCCAGCAATACGTTCTGACGCTGGGAGACTGGCTTATTAAACAAGGCCACTATGTGCGCTATCTGGTCGGCGGAACCAAAAGGACCGATATAAAAGAGGCTATCCCGATGACCAGGAACATATCGGTGCGCTTCAATGGGAATAGCCTGTCAACCCCACTGCCCGCCTCTCCGACGAAAGTACGCAGAATACTAAAGCGGGAAAAGTTTGACGTTCTGCATGTGCAGGTGCCGCACAGTCCTTTCATGGGAGCCCGCATCGTTGCTGCGGCGCCGAAAAGGACCAGAATAATCGGTACTTTCCATATACTTCCAACCGGAAAAATGCAATATTATGCAACCAGATTGCTCGGTTTTTCCCTTCATCGCAATCTGAAAAAGTTTGACAAGTTCTTAAGTGTTTCCGGTCCGGCAAAAAGATTCGCCGAAGAAGCATTCAAAATAAACAGCGAAGTACTTCCCAACCCTGTAGATATAGAAAAATTCAAAAGAAAGCCGGCTCGCTCCCCCGGCAAAACGGTGAACATCCTGTTTTTGGGCCGGCTGGTCCCGAGAAAAGGCTGTATCCACCTGCTGGAAGCTGTCGATAAAATGCTTGAAGCGAACGGAGCAATGGATATAAAGGTAGATATATGCGGCAGCGGCTACCAGCATGACAGCTTACTGCAGTTTATAAACTCGTCCAGGCTCAAAGGCATTGCTACCATGCATGGATTTGTCAGTGAAGAACATAAGATAGATTTTCTTAACAGGGCGGATTTGGCCGTATTTCCTTCTACGTCCGGTGAAAGTTTCGGTATAGTGCTTATCGAGGCTATGGCTGCGGGAGCCGGTATCGTACTGGCCGGAAATAACCCGGGCTACGCAAGCGTACTTGCCAGCGTTCCCGACAGCCTGTTCGATCCGGCCGACACAAGAGGGCTCAGCGAAAAGATGTACGAGCTTATAAAGAACCGGACACGTTTTCAGATAATGCACGATGAGCAACAGCAGCTGGTTAAAAAATTCGATATCAAACCGATAGGACAAAAAATGCTGGACATATACACAGGCAGGTCCTGACTGCTTGCACTAAACAGGCCGATGGGTCAAAATACTTATAAATGAGCCCGAGGAAGGACAACCATATAAAAATCAGCGTAGAATCCCAGACTATAGTCCGGGCTATACTTATAGTTTTCGGCGCACTTATAATCCTGGGGCTTTTGAAACTTATAGCGCATGCTTTGGTGCTTTTATTTATATCTTTCTTTTTGGCCCTGGCGCTTAACCCTGCAGTCAGCTGGATAGCCGGCAGATTAAAAAGCGGCAGCCGGGTTCGAGCCACCGGACTTGCCTACATCATAGTTCTTGCTCTATTGATCACGTTTATGGTCCTGGTTATACCGCCGCTTATAAGGCAAACCGTAGATTTTATAAAGGACGTGCCTCAGACGGTCCATAATTTCACCGCGGAAGACTCGGCATTCAGCCAGTTTATCGACCGCAACCATTTGCACGGACAACTTGACAGCCTTACCCAGGATTTCAGTAACAGATTCAAGAATGTCCAGGAACCGGTACTCTCTACGGCCGGTGCCGTGGGAACCGCTTTCATAAGCACGATTACCGTATTAGTCCTGACCTTCATGATGCTGGTAGAAGGCCCGATGTGGCTGGAGAAGATAATTGAAATACAGCCCAAAGGCAAGCGGGAAGCCAGGAAAAAACTTGCTTTGAAACTCTACAGAGTCGTAACGAACTACGTAAACGGCCAGGTCATAGTATCTTTTATAGCGGGTTCCTTCGCTCTTATAGCCCTGCTTATAGCCAGTAATATATTCGGCGTATCCATAAATGCGGTCGCCTTGGCCGGAATAATAATGCTTTTCGGCCTTTTGCCTCTTATCGGAGCTACCATAGGTGCAGTCATCGTGGTATTGGCTTGTTTACTGCAGTCCACTGCTCTGGCAATAACTATGGCGGTATTTTTCATAATCTACCAGCAGGTAGAAAATCTGACCATACAGCCATATGTGCAATCAAGAGCCAGCAATCTGACGCCCCTTATCGTGTTTACGGCCGCACTTATCGGCGTAAGCATAGGAGGCTTGCTGGGAGCCTTCGTAGCCATCCCCACAGCGGGATGTATCAAGATATTCATAGAAGATTATTATTCTCGTAAAATAGAAGCCTACAAGTAATCAATTCGTTCTGTACCAGAGGGTTTCTTCGTCTGTATCTTTCAAGGCTATAGACTCTTTAAGCAGTTCCCCTCGGATTCTATCGGCTCTTGCCCAGTCCTTGTCCTGCCTGGCCAGGTTGCGTTCCTTAATAAGCTCCATCTGTCCGGCCGTAATATCTTTAGAGTCTAACAGTTCAAGACCCAGCAGGTTATCCAGCCAGTCTAAGAAGTTCATAAATTCGTTCTCATCATAATCAAATCCGTTGGACACGCTCTGAACGAAAGAGTTCAATACGGACATGGCCAGCGAAGTGTTCAGATTGTCGTCAAACGCTTCCGTTATGTCACGTTTAAGCTTTTGGAGGTCAGCCTTAAGCTTCCCTTTTGTCTGGTACCTTAGATCTGCTGCAGCCTGAAGTTCTATTCGTTTCTGTTTGGCTTCGGTTAGGATCTCCCAGGTGAAGTTTGATTCATTTCTGTAGTTACTGCCCAGAACAAACATTCTGAAGTCAAGACCGTTAAAGCCTTTGCTGCTTAAATCCTCCAGCGTGTAGCCGTTGCCCAGACTCTTTGATATTTTTTGTCCGTCTATTTGCAGATGGTTGTTATGCACCCAGAATTTTGCCAGGATTTTGTGCGTAGCGGACTCGGATTGGGCAATTTCGTTCGTATGATGCACCGGAATATGCTCTATGCCGCCGGCATGTATATCGATGGTTTCTCCCAGTTCGCTTAAGGCTATAGCGGAGCATTCCAAGTGCCAGCCGGGGAAGCCTTTGCCCCATGGGCTGTCCCATTCCATGTCCCGTTTCTTATCCTTAGGCGAGAACTTCCAAAGCGCAAAATCCGTAGCATGCTTCTTCTCACCCAAACCTACCCGGGCCCCGCCCTTTTGGCCTGACAGGTCCAGCCGGGCCATCTTGCCATAGTCGGCAAAAGTAGTGCTGTCAAAATATACCCCGTCGCTTGTCTCGTAAGTATGGCCTCCCGATTCAAGCTTTTTTACCAGTTCTATTTGTTGGTCTATATAATCAGTAGCTCTGACTATGTTCTTCTTCGGTATGGAAATATTGAAATAGTCCAAACCGTCAATAAAATAACGGCTATAATGCTCGGCTATCTGCCACGCGGTCTTTGACTCCCTCCGAGCTGTTTTTTCCAGCTTATCCTCGCCTTCGTCGGCGTCGCTTACCAGATGGCCTACATCGGTTATATTCATAATCCAGTCAAGTTCATAACCATCCATTCTGAGAGCGCGGGATAGTATATCGTAGCGTATGAACGAAGCCCAGTTGCCTATAGTAGGTTTGTCATAAACGGTGGGACCGCAGCTATAAAAACTGATTTTGTCTTTTTTGAGCGGAGTAAAATCCTCTACTTTACGCGAGCCGGTATTATAAAGCTTCATTTCATTTTTCCGATTTGGCTAACTCTTCGTCTATAAGTTTAAAGCATTTTTCCTGGACTTCGCCTAAAGATTTGCCGTCCGTAACGCGGAATCCGCTGGCATAAGGATGCCCGCCGCCGCCGAACTGTTCTGCTACTGCCGCGCAGACAGGGTAGCCATAATTTGAGCGCAGCTTGGCCGTTATCCGTCCGTCAGGGTAGTTCTTGAAAGCTATTGCTACCTTAACGCCCTCAACCTGGCGCATCTCATCTATAACCAGCACGGAAGGATTATAAAGCGGGCTGTATTTTTCTATCTCTTCCCAGGGTATGGAAATATAGGCGATTTTGCCGGAGTCGGAATATGCGACCCTTTTCAGTAGATTACCTTTGTAGCCTAAAAGTTCCGGATGCTTTTTTTGAAACTCTTTCCGCTTTGCATCCAGCGCCGCCAGGCTTACGCCTCTGTCCATCAGTTCGGCCACAATCCTTACGCTATCGGACGATGTGCTTTCGCTGATAAGTCCCAAGCTGTCGCTGAGTATCGAATAAACTATAAATTGTGCGCCATCAAGAGGTATAGCCCAATCATATTCTTTAGCAAGTCCGTAGATGAGCTCCCCTGTGGATACCGCCGGTGCTATATACTCTACTGAAGCAAAATCTATGGTCGTTTCAGTAGAGTGGTGGTCGATTATGATGCAAGGTTTGGTCTTCAGCCATTTTATTTCACCGGTTTTTTGCAGATTCTCCAAAAGGAGCAAAGAATTGGTGTCGACGATCACCGAAAGTTCAAAATTCTCTGGCAAGTTTCGAGAAACCCTGTCCCAGCCATTCATGTAGCGCAGATAAGAAGGCATGTCTACGCCGCAGTACATGAAAACCTGTTTACCCATTTCGCTGAATATAGCTTCCAGTGCAAGCGATGATGCCAAACTGTCCCCGTCTGGATTATCGGCCTGTATTATTACTATTTTCTCCGCACTGCCGACCAGTGCTCCGACGGTTTTCTCTGTCATATCGTCCGTCTGCCTTCAAGTGCCCGCGAAAGCGTTATCTGGTCTGCGTATTCTATATCCAGCCCTATAGGCAGACCCTGTGCAAGACGGCTGACCTTTACCCCGCTGCCTTCCAGCTGTTTCTGTATATAATGCGCTGTTGATTCGCCCTCTATGCTGGCGTTGGTTGCGATTATGACTTCTTTGACCTTGTCGCTGTTGACGCGCTTTACAAGCTCCGGGATGTGCAGGATTTCCGGCGTCATGTTATCGATAGGAGATATCAGACCGCCGAGAACATGGTAAGTGCCGTTGAAAGATTTGGTGTTTTCCAACGCTATCACGTCGAAGCTATCCTCTACTACGGCAAGGAGCGTTTTGTCCCGTTTATTGTCGGAATATATGGGAGAAATATCCTGCGTGCTATCGATAAGCTCATATGTAACAGGGCATACTTTTATGCTTTCTTTCAACCGGACAATGGCAGAAGCCAGGTTGTCCGAGGCCGCGGGATGCGCCTTGAATAAAAAATAAGCATAACGTTCAGCAGTACGCGGACCGACACCCGGCAATTCTTCCAAAGCATTTATAAGTTCAACAAGGGCTTTAGGCAACATATTCCAAAGTTCTTATTAAAGTCCGAGGTCACCCAGCATACCCATCATAGGCTGCATTTTTTCAGCGGCGTATTTCTGGCTCTGCGCTATGGCATTCTTGACGGCTTCTTCTATCCAGCCTTCAAGCTCGGCTATGTCATCCAGGTCGACTTTGTCGGGATCTATGTGTATTTTCTTTATCTTCTGCTCGCCGTTTATTTCCACCGTAACGGCTTCATCGCCGGCAGTCACGGTTATTATTTCTTTCTTAAGCTCCTTCTGGACCTTTTTGACTTTCATAAGCATCTTGGCTTGATCGAACCTGCTCATATAGCTACTCCTTTACTCTTATAATTGTATCAGATTAACTCTTATAAATCTGGTGGTATTCATCGGTTTTCGGCCAGCCTATAAAGTATCTTTCCGCCTGATAACCTACCACCAGGAAAACGCTCGCACATATGACTGCTATCCCGAACAGGCGTGCCAGAGGATTGCTCGGGAATATGACCAGCCATTGTTCAATGATATAAGACAGGCCCACCGCTATGGCGATGTAGAGAACCGGTACCATTATAGAAATCGACAGCGGCCCGTTTATCGCTATAAGGATTAATGACAAGATTATAAATAGTCCGATGACGGTCCGGCTTATGCTGTAGTCTTCGCGGTTTTTTATAATATAAACAAGCCCGGTTATAAGAAATATAAGTGATACGTAATCTATAACGGGCGTACCGTGCAGCCAGATGGAGTTATCAGCCAGTCCGTTATAAAAAAGCTGGCTTGGAAGGTGCAGAAGATTATCTTTTACGGTGCTTAAGGCGGGCAAATGACCGGAAAAGAAGCCCATAAGCCGCAATAGTTCGGTTTTATAACCGACCGCCAGCATGCCTATAATCACCCCGGTGTATGCGGCTAGCGTCACAATAAATGAAATTACAGCGGGCGCAAAGGAGGGTATGTCAAAGTTTCTGCCCTCATAAACGGCGCCAATGATAATAGCTAAAATCATGAACCATATCCCGCCGGGAACAAATAACAGCTGGGCCAGCACGATACCGCACAATATCCTGAGTGTTAAAGACTCGGTTTCGGCAGCCATAATGCCGAAATAAAGCAATACGGGCATGAGTGCGAACATCATGGTCGAAACGGTATCCTGGCGGGCCTGGAACAGCATCCAGCCTGTTGATGAATAAAGCAGTACCGAAAGCAGTGCGGCGCGCTTGTTTATCCAGCTTGCTACTATTTTGTAAAAGCAAAATATCGATAAGAAAACTATGGCAACCGACAGCAAGCGCAGGCTTAATTGACTGTTAATACCCAGCTTGGCTAAGGCCGCGAGAAAAAGCTTTACCGGCAGAAAATCTATAGAATTTATCTGCGAGAGATGCTGAAAATCCAAAGCATGGGTGCTATCGCCCGCTATGGCCGGAGGGAAATCATTGATTGCGAAAAGATAAAGGCCTAATATCCACAAAGGAGTCAATATATAAAGTACGTTGCTTCTTATAAAAGCAAGCGAAGGAGCAAAGCCAAACGAACGGCCGGACGTCTTTTTTTGTTTGGAAACGGGTAATTTCCGGATCTGCTGAGATTTGGTAAGATTCGGCATTTTAATTGTTTTTGTAGTCTTGAGCCTGCGCGGCATTATACCGCCCATACTTAAATCAATCGATTTTTTTTGCTTTTTAGTCATCGGTTAGGTCTATTTTAACAAACCACTAAAGAAATTAAGCATCAAATGGCGTAGCCTGACGCTTTGACAGGCTCCTGAAACGCTGCTTTTCGCGATCGAAATAAAGTTCTATGGCGCCTACCGGACCGTTACGATGTTTTTTGATAAAGATATCTGTGACATTTTTCCTGTCGGTTTCAGGATTGTAGTAATCCTCGCAATATAGGAAGGCTACAACGTCGGCATCCTGCTCTATGGAGCCTGATTCGCGCAAGTCCGCCAGCTGCGGTATCTGCGGGTGTCTGGATTCCACCGAACGGCTGAGCTGACTAAGAGCGATGAGCGGTACGTTCAATTCTCTCGCTATACCTTTAAGGCCCCTCGATATCTCGGAAATTTCCTGGACCCGATTGCCGCTGTCCCCACCGCGCGCCGTTCCGCTCATAAGCTGAAGATAGTCAACTATTATCAGCCCCAAAGGCCGCTTGTGTGCTTCACGCCGTGCTTTCGTGCGCAAGTCATTCACTGTTATTCCGGGTGTGTCATCTATATATATCGGTGCTTCGCTCAAAGTGCCCATAGCATGTCCTATTTTCTCGAAATCGGAATCCGTAAGATTGCCGGTCCTGAGGTTCCAGGCATTTACACCGGCTTCGGCGGCCAAAAGGCGGTCTACCAGCTGTTCTTTGCTCATTTCCAAACTGAACAAGAGTACCGGCTGGGAAGACTTGACGGCTACGTTGTGGGCAAAGTTAAGCGACAGGGCCGTCTTACCCATGCTGGGCCGCGCCGCCAGAACGAAAAGGTCGCTTTTCTGGAACCCGGCCAGTATATTGTCAAGGTCCTTAAACCCTGTAGGCACACCGCGGATAGTACCTTTGTCCTTATGCAGTTCGTCAAGCCTTTCGAAACTTTCGGTAAGTATGTTCTCCAGACTCACCACGTCCTGCTTGATTTGGCTGCTGCTGACCTCGAACAGCTTCGTTTCGGCCGATTCAATCAATTCCGGCACGGGGCCGTCTTCGTCATAGCCCAAATCTATTATGTCCTGACTGGCCCGGATTATCCTACGCCGGACAGCCTTGGACGACACTATCTGGGCATATTCAAGCACATGGGCGGCAGATGGTACGAAATTGGTAAGTTCGGTAAGATACTCCGCTCCACCTACTTCTTTCAGGTTGTTCTCGCCTTTCAGCTTGTTGGAAAGAGTAAGTACGTCGATTGGACTATGTCGGGCATAAAGGGATTTCAGGGCCTTGTATATGGTCTCATGTTTTTTATCGTAAAAATCATCTTCTCGTACTATGTCGGCAACTTTCACTATTGCATCGCTGTCTATAAGTATCGATCCCAGCAAGCTTGCTTCTGCGTCGGTGTTATGCGGCGGTATTTTAGGTTCTGTAGCTGCCATAGGTATCTAAGATTCTAACACTTCGCTCGGACCAAAAATATTGCTTATGCTTTCTACCGAATCTTTTGACGGTTTGGTGCTTCCCGTGGTTTTATCGTCCAGCATGGTCAGCCTGACTTCGGCCACGCTATCATCCAGGGACTTCACGGTTTCCTCTATGATCGTGAAGTTCTTGGTGTTCTTCATCTGCTTGTAATGGAACGGGAATTTAAAACTGAGTTCCAAAAGTCCGTCCCTGTGCTTCGCTTCGGCCATCCTGGCTATGGAATAAAGGGTATTTTTGTCGTTTTTCAAATTATCGAGTACGGATTGCCACAGACCGGCGGAATCATTAGTAATTATGGTTGTGCCCCCTTCAGAACCGCGTGCCGGTTCGGGCTCGTCAGGCGCCTTCTGATTGCTGCCGGCATCGGCGGACTCGTATTCGGGCGCCGCGCCGGCAGTTTTGACAGTATGGCTAAGCAATGCTATTTCAAGTGCAAGATGTTTATCGGAATAACCGTCTGTCTGCAAAAGTTCTCTTATAAGTCCAGATATATCCGTAGGAGCTAGCCGTGACTTTTTTTCTCCTATCAAGCAATCGCGCAGATAACCTATAAGCTGTTTCGTTATCTGTGCATCGTTCGCCCCAGAACCCCGTAATTTATCAAGATTCGCGACCAGTTCTTTGGCCCGGCCGGATTCAATATTTTTGACAAGTCCGGCTATTTCTTTTTCCGGGCTCAGTCCCAATATTGCCGAAACATATCCGGCGTCTATGGATTTTCGGCTGTTTCTAAACTGGTCAAGAAGAGATATGGCGTCACGGAAACTGCCGTCCGAGTTACCGGCAATGATATCAAGAGCTGCGCCGTCTATTTTTATGGATTCTTTCTTGGCTATCTGATTCAGATGCTCGCTTATCAACGAAGACGGGATTGTCTGGAAAGCAAACCTTATACAGCGGCTGGCTATGGTATCCGGCACTTTGTGAAAATCCGTCGTAGCCAGGATAAATATAGCATGTTCGGGCGGCTCTTCCAGAGTCTTTAATAGCGCGTTAAACGCTTCACGGGTGAGCATGTGGACTTCGTCTATGATGTAGACCTTGTATTTAAGCGCCGATGGGGCGATATTGACCTTTTCCCTGAGCTCGCGGATTTCATCAATCCTTCTGTTGGAAGCGGCGTCTATCTCAATGATATCGCCATATGTTTCATTCTCATCATATTCAAGCCCGTTCACCTTATAAGCGAAAAGTCTGGCGACGGAAGTCTTGCCGACTCCGCGTGGTCCGGTAAACAGATACGCATGGGCAAAAGAGCCGGTCTTTATAGAATTTACCAAAGTAGTGGTTATATGCTCCTGGCCTATAACTTCTTCAAAAGACTTTGAACGGTATTTTCTATATAAAGCACCCGAGGACATATCTATATTATACGCCTTCTTTCCTGATTAATTCTTGGTTAAAGCGCTGCTTCCAGGGCAGCCCACTCGGCGTCTTTTTCGTCCTGAGGAACATTGACGCTGACCTGGTCGCCCGGTTTGGCCTTGAAATACGTAACGCTGGCTAGAAGGACCCTGTATTCCCTGTCACCCACCATGACATAATAATGTCCGTCCTTAAGCTCCAGCTTACCGACTATCTGCTTCCTGGGTATAGGGCCTATCTGCTTGTACATAAAGGCGCCGTCTTCGGAAATAGTCAGTTTCAATATATCGCCCTGTACCAGCTTTGATTTGGATGCATAGTTAGCAGGCACCGGGTAGGTCTTGCCATCGCTTCCGACCATGTTCTGTCCGTCGAATACGCCTTCGATTATCTTGCCGATGTTTTCCTCGACTGCAGCAGTCGTAGCTTCCACGTCTTCTCCGAGCAAGCTCAATATAAGCTCTTTGGCCGCGGCCAAGCTGGTCTCGGCCTCTGAAAGTAAGGACCTCAATCGTTTTATTTGCTTATCAGGTACATCTGCCATTTTTTACCGTTTGTTTTAAGCCTCTATTTTACTTTATTTGCTTCTTCCCACTTACTGCGGTTACATTAGCACCTTTATCCCACCTAAGTCAAAGAGTCAAGCGCTAAATGATTCCGCAGCTGTGGAAAATTGTAGGTTTTTTATATTTATGCCAGCTCGACAGTCGCGCCAGCCTCTTCCAGGGCCTTCTTGGCTGCTTCTGCCTCGTCCTTCGGTACCTTTTCCTTGATTACCTTAGGAGCGCCGTCAACGAGAGCCTTTGCTTCGCCCAGACCTAAGCCCGTTATGTCTTTTACGGCTTTGATGACCGCGACTTTCTGACCGCCTACATCCTTAAGGTTGATGTCATATTCATTCTTGGCTTCCTCGGCTCCGCCTTCGCTTTCACCGCCGGCTGCAGGGGCTGCCGCTACGGCTACTGCAGGTGCAGCTGCACTTACGCCCCAGTATTCTTCGAGGAATTTGACGAATTTGCTGATTTCAAGAGCACTCATCTTGTCGAGATGCTTGGTTATATCAGCGAATTCCTTGGGAACTTCCACTTTCTTATCTTCTTTTTTCTCTTCGGGTTTGCTATCTTTTGCTTCTTCTGCCATTTCTTCTCCTTATTATTAACTTATGCTTTCGCTTCTTGCGTTAAGTACATTCAATACGCCGCGTATATTACCGCTTAGCACACTGACGAATCCTCGCTGAGGACCTGAAAGTACGCTGAGCAATTGTCCCCGCAGCTGTTCCTTGCTAGGCAGGGATGCCAGCTGTTTGACATCATCGGCCTCCATGAACGAGCCGTCTTCGCTTAATGCGCCTACGAATTCCAGAGTCTTGTGAGCTTTAGCGAACCTGGCTAATGCCTGGGCCGGGGCCACTTCATCCTCGCTGTTAAAAGCATAGATGAGCTGTGCCGTCAGCTTATCCGTATCAATACTCTTGTACTTGTCGGACGATTTTAAAGCCTTTATGACAAGTCTGTTCTTGATGACCTTCACCTTCGTTCCATTGGCCCGGGCGTCTCTCCTAAGCTCTTGGAGCTGTTTCACGCCGCTGCCCTGGTAGTTGGCTATGACTGTCAGTTTTGAACTGTTCAACAATTCGCTGACTTCGCTGACTATTTCTTCTTTTTTCGCTTTAGTTAGAGCCATTTTATTACCTCTTGCTATTGTTTAAGAACCAGCCTCGACCTTAGCTGGGCTTAGTTACCAATTAAAAAATCTTTGGCCTAAACCAAAGACTGCAAAGCTATAAACCTGCCTCGGCGACATTATCAAGCTCTAAAGCCGTCGCTGTCTTCGGTAACTTGATAGATTCTAACAGATATATCCGTTTTGTTCAAGCAGCTAGCGGGTTATGCTCTCTTACGAATCTGGCTGCCCTTCTTATACCGTAGGTGGCGGTCGTAGCAAGCACCACGCCGGACAGGATAAGCCCGCCCATGATTTCAACACCTTCTATACCGCCGAATTGTTCCGGTTCATGGGATTTTACTGTTTGAATCTTATCCTTGAGCACACCTGTTTCTACGACTGCCAGATGATGCATCGGACCGCTTAGTTCTGTTTTGGCTTTGGCTTTTTGGGCTTCGAGGCTTTCTATCCTGCTTTGCCAGTCCCTGTGGGGCTGGTCATGAAGCCAGCCCACGCCCGGCGTGACCATGAGCATAACCCAGCCGGCACTTATGCCTGCGCCTTCAACTGCCCCTCTGTCCTGTTCAAAATTTTTAAACATTGCTGTAGAAAATAATTATATACTAAATTTTAATTTTCTGCAATATTTCATTTGTCCAGCTGGGCAAGTTTCTTCTGAGTATAGCGTTCAGCGGCCAGTCGGGTCAGTTCCGGATCATCTTTCTGGTTCACGAATTTCATTCCGGCTGCTACCAACGGGTGTATTTCGCCAATCTTTTCATACATCTGCCGGACTATCTTCCTATATGAAGGGTGTCCCTGCGGGCTGCTCCGGAGCTCAATGATGTGATAAGCCTCGCGGGCATTGAACGTTACCTTCCAACGCATCCTGTGGCCGAGAAGTGTTGCATACTGAGCTTCCTGTTCGTAGCCCTTTTCCTGCATCAGGCTGTAAAGCTTAAGGCTCAGATCAAAACATTTCTCAAATTCTTCGCTGAGTCCCGCATCCTGAACCAGTCCGGGTACTTCGTAGCCGTAGCGGGGCGTAAGAGCCTGCCAGGCCAGGTCGTCAACCATACGGTGTCTTTGCAGGTCGCGGAATATGCCGTAATCGCAAAGTATATCCCAGGAATAATGTATTTTTTCAAACGCCCGGCCCGGTTTATGCCGCCGGTTGAATCTGTCGCCGATATAACTATCTATTACCTTCTTTTTCTTTTTTATGGACCAGTTTTCCATCTCTTTTCTTATTTCCACCAGCGAAAGCGGACTGTGTTCATAAAGAATATCCGGAATTATTTCCATCTCGTTCTTCGGCCAGACGTCGACCAGACGCACTGTTTCGGTGTCGCCGCTTATGCGTGCGGGAAGCAGCTCGTCAGCCATCTGCCTGGTGCTTTCGCGTGTAAATGCCTTGTAGCCCATAGCCAAAACGCCGCGCTCGTTTATGTCGACCCGTTCCAAAAAAGCCGGGATAGTTTTGCGTGCTGCGCTTAAAAGTTTGCGGCCTACCTCGTGCGATTCCGCCAGATTGTCGCTCAAAAGGTGCATTATAAGGCTTTCAAGGGCCTGTCCTGAAGCGAATATACCCACCGTGGATTTGGTTGCTACCGGCAGTACCGTCCTAGCCGCGTCGCAGGCCTGGGCTCTGGTAGCCGCTTTCCAAGCTCCGTCGCGTTCTTTTTCCGGCGCCGATGACGAGCTTCGGACATAATCCGTAAGCCTTGCGACCATATAAGAATAAATATCGAATATCTTGTCCATGGTTTCGTCATAAGCCTTCTGGACATCCTGATTAAGGTAATTAAGCTTATGATAACGATAATTTCCGTCTTTGTCCTTCTTATCAAAATAAATATAGCGCGTGGATTGTTCCAGATATGCTGCCAGTCTGCCCCATTCCAGCTTCTTGGTCAAAAGGTTGCTGGCATTTTCGACCACTACGTGCTGTCCGACCAGCTGCTGGACCGAATCGTCACCATAGGCGGTAATCACTCTTTTCAGTAGTTTGTCGCTTTGATCGTCCGGTGTTTCAGCGAACTCATCCAGGATGGTAATGCGCATATCATCGCCACGGCGGCTCAGACGCGCCATGGCCGCCGCTATGGTCTGGGGCGGCAGCTTGTCGGTAAAGGCATATACGTCGCCCTTCGTATCACTAAGATACGGCTCAAGAAGTTGCCGTCCTTCTTCGGTTATACGAAGCGCGCCGTTTTCTTCCTTAAGATAAGAACTATCCGTTTTTTCGTCGTTTTTTATCTTTTTTTTTAGCTTTTCGCCGTCCGGCAGATAGGCAAGCATGGTTTCCCATATCTGGTCGTTTATAGTCTGCGGATCCAGTATCTTGCCGGAGCGCACGCAATCTATCTCCTTGAAGTCCTTAGGGAAAAGCTGGCAAAGGTTATCATAAACTTCGACAGACTTTTTAAGATGTTCCATGTCTTTCTCGTGTATATCTTTTTCTTCACCACGTTTGGTAACGTTCTTCGAAGCAATGTCCGCCGGCACTCTAAGCACGAGAGATATATGGGGTCGCGGGATTTTGAACATTTCGTATTCTATCTGGTCAAGCCAGATGAAAAATCCGCGCCTTTGTTCGACGTTATCGAACAATACTCCCTGATGCGCCATATTGGAACCGGTGAATCTGTCTGCAAGCACTACCTTGCCTTTTTCAAGCGCTTCTCGTATTTTTTCCGCGGAATGGAACCTGTCCAGGGCAAAAAACATGGATGCCGTATAAGGACCTATGTCTTCAGGCTTACCTAAGTTTCCCGCCAGATACTCTCTGATGAAATAGCTGGACTGGTCGCCGTACTGGGGGAACCGGAAGGTTTCTACATCGTAGCCGTTTTTCTTCAGCCTGTCGGCTATAAGCTTGAACTGGGTAGATTTGCCCGAGCCGTTCGTGCCTTCAAGAGCTATGAATATTCCTGGTTTATTTTCCATACATACCGCTTATACCCACCAGATAACATCATTATAACCGAATTTAAGCAAATTGTTTACCCACGATATTCTCCGGATGCTGCTTGTTGTATAACTTATGGCTGTCGTTCATCAGATAAACTTTTTTTATACCGGCTTTCTTTATAGCTTTCCAGCACGGTTCGCAGGCCCACCAATGACCCCAAAGGTAAAGTTCGGCATCCTTCAAGTCTGCACTTTTATGATTCTTAAGCGCATCCGCTATAGCCCGAGGTTCGCTGTGGTTCTTCGGATGGCAGCCCTCGCATAGTTCGTAGCCTTCACCGGTGGGAATACCGCGCCTGACCCGCTCGCAGCCGTGCTTTTCGTGGTAATCGCTGCCATTGGCGCCCCGCCCGATTATATTTCCGCTCAGAACTATCACGCTGCCCGTGGGCATCGTACTGTCCAAGGAGCTCTTGCGCGCGTGTTCCTTAGCGGCCAGCATATACCCGTTATCTTCGCCGACATAATGGATTTCCTCACCCTCAGGCATGTAGGGGTATTCGATTTTATCACCCGTCATCTATCTGGTAATTATAGAAGATTTTATCTATAATCGCTAGGTAATGGTTAGCTTTGACAAGGTGTATCAGTCTTTGCTTGAAGACATAATGAAAAATGGCGAGCGCGAGGTTAACGCACGTACCAAACACGAGACCGCAGCACTGCCGGGACTATCGTTTTCTATAGATATAGAATCGGACGGTTTTCCGCTTCTTTCGTTGCGCAAGATCCCGCTTAAACTCTTCATAGCCGAACAAGGCTGGTTTATTTCCGGAGCCAGGAAGCCGGAAATATTTTTACGCAAGTTCACGCGTATCTGGGATGATTTTACTAATCCGGGCGATGTGGTTACTGTGGCTTACGGTTACAGATGGCGGCGGCATTTCGGACGCGACCAGCTGGGCAGCCTGATAAAGCTGCTGCAGAAAGACCCCTCGTCCAGGCACGGCGTAGTAGTAACCTGGGATCCCTCCAGCGACGGGCTGGGCGGTGTCAGCAAAAGCAACATACCTTGCCCCTATACCTTTACCGTGAATATAATCGGCGGCAGGCTTAACATGATGAACGTAGTGCGCTCGAACGACATGATACTGGGTTTTCCTCACGACGTAGCCGGATTCGCCCTGCTTCAGTGCATACTTGCCCAAAAGCTGGGCGTAAAACAGGGCGTTTATACCCATGTGATAGCTAATGCCCATATATATTCTACCCATTACGATGCGGCCAAGGAGCTGATAAAGCGCAAGGCTTCTTCCGAGAAAATAAAGATTAGCCTGCCGAAGAACTCATTTGAGCGTGCCGAGGGTATGGATACTGAGCTGGTGGAAGAGATTTATGCCGGCCTTTCCAAACAATACAAACCGCAGCAGGCAATAAAGGAGTTAAAGATAGTATTATGAACGTTTTTATTGTCGTGGCAGTCAGCGCGGACGGTTTCATAGCGTTAAACGACAAACATATTTCCCTTGACTGGACAAGCAAAGAGGACAAGCGGAAGTTCGTCGAACTCACCAAGCGCGCAGGAGTGATGATAATGGGAAGAAAGACCTTTGACACCATCGGCAAGGCCTTGCCGGGCAGAAAGACATACGTTTACACATCCGGAGAGATTCATGCCGAAGGAGTTGAATCGACAGATTCAGAACCGAAAGAGCTTATCCAAAAATTAAGCGAGGAAGGTTACAGCGAGATCGCAGTCATAGGCGGCCAGACTATATTCGACCTGTTTTTGAAGGACGATGCTATAGATGAAATCTACCTTACAATAGAGCCTGTACTGTTCGGGCAGGGGCTGACTATAGGCAAGTCACTAGCCGACAAACGCCTTAAACTCCTGGAACATGAGAAACTGAACGATGATACACTACTTTTACACTATAAGGTAATAAAATAATGGCAATTCTGACAAAAAAAGACATCCTGGATTATGTCCGCGAAAGCAAGATAAGTTTCGCGCCAAACCTGGACAAATTCCAAATTCAGGCCCATTCGGTAGATTTAAGGCTTGGCTTTACCTTTCTTATACCCAAAGTCTGGCGGGTCACACATGCAGGCCGAGAGCAGCTACACATGGATTATTTCTCTACCGATAAGCCGGAATATTTCGATATCGTCGAGCTGGAAAAGGGGCAATTTTTCGACCTGCTACCGGGGGAACATATACTTGTTTCCTCTCTGGAAACGATAACCCTGCCGGATGACCTTATGGCGGTTATGTATCCGCGGTCATCCACTAACCGCAAAGGTATCTCCGTAGACCAGACCGGCATCATCGACAGCGGCTACTCCGGCCAGCTGGTCATACCCATACGCAACAACACGCAGTCACAGACCGTTAGATTATATCCGGGTGAAAGATTCTGCCAGATAGTATTTGAAAAACTCACAGACAAGGTAAATGCTAGAAAGAGCCGCTACCATGAGAAGGACATAATAGAAGGTGTCGACGTAGACAATCTGGCAAACAAAGACGAGAAAACCGAAATAAGATATATCCGTTCAGGCGACATAAGGACGCTGAAGGAAAAATACGGCGCTTTAGAGAAATAATCTCTTACAGTTCAGATACTTCTATGGGAACAGAGGGGCCCATGGTCGTGCTTGCGTAAACGGTCTTGATGTATACGCCTTTTACAGATGCGGGCTTGTTCTGCTTGATGGAGCTTATAAGCTCATCAGCGTTCTGTTTCAGCTTCTTCGCTCCAAAGCTGGCTTTGCCCACGGCTACATGAACTATACCGGCACTGTCAACGCGGTACTCGGTCTTGCCGGATTTGGACTGCTCCACCGCTTTGGCTACATCGGCGGTTACCGTCCCGCTCTTCGGGTTCGGCATCAGGCCTTTGGGACCTAGCGTCCTAGCATGTTTGGCAAGTTTCACCATCATGTTAGGCATCGCTATTAATACATCGAAATCAATTTGGCCTTTTTCCAGCATATTTAAGACGGTTTCTTCGCCCGCTATGTCTGCACCTGCGGCTTTGGCCTTCTTAGCATTCACCTCATCGGCAAAAACCGCTATCTTAAGCGTCTTTCCGGTTCCGGCAGGAAGTATCACGCTATCACGGATGTTCTGGTCGGCTTGTTTAGGGTCTACGCTCAGCCTGATATGCAGCTCCACTGAGGAATCGAACTTGGTGGTAGCCGTCTTGCATGCCAGTTCCAGAGCATCCTCCAGCTTGTACTCCTTGTCCTTTTCAACAAGTTCGGCATTTTTGCGATACTTTTTGCTACGTCTTTCCAGTTTGGAACGCGGCGGTTTTTGTACATGCTTAGGCTTTGCCTCGGCTTTATCAGTTTCTTTCTTGCGCTCTTCTTTGGCTTCTTTTTCTTCGGCTTCGCGTGCTGCCTTTGTACTTCTCTTGCCCGCTTTTGCGGCGGGTTTCTCGCCGGTATCTTTCGGTTCCCCGGTTTCCGGTTTTTCTACAACCTTGTCCGCCTTCTTAGCCTCAGCTTCTTCGGGCTGCTTCTTTTCTTCCTTTTTTTTGGCTTCTGCCATGCTTACTCCTTTCGTGGTTCATGCGGCCGGGTTAGGGCCTCCCACAAAATATTAATTATTCTCTACTTCTACGCCCATGCTGCGAGCAGTTCCAGCGACCATTTTCTTAACGGCGTCAATATCATCGGTATTCATATCGCGAGCTTTATTCTCTGCTATCGCCGTAAGGTCCATATCAGACAGTTTCTTATTAACTTTTTCGGTATTCGGCCTGCCCGAACCTTTCTGGATACCAAGCTTTTCCCTTATTTGCTCGTCCGTAGCGGCGGATACGACCCTGAAGTCCATAGAGCGGTCATCATAAATAGTAATGTGCGCAGTAAGCACACCCTTCATCTCTTTGGTCGCTTCATTGAACGGGGTTATGAAATCCATCATGTTTACGCCGTACTGGCCAAGAGTACTTCCTACCGGGGGCGCAGCGCTGGCCTTACCGGCCGGGATGCGCATTTTCAAATTAGCTGTAATTTTCTTTTCTGCCATCTTAACTCCTTAAACCTTCTTTACCTGTAGAGTGTCAAGTTCTACAGGTGTTTCCCGGCCGAACATATTGACCAGTACCTTAAGCTTGCCCTTGGTAGGATCTATCTCATTTATAGAACCGTCAAAACCTTTGAAAGGACCGTCTATTATGCTGACTACTTCGCCTTCTTTCAAATCTATCTTATGCTTAGGCTGTTCCAGACCCATACGTTTTCTTATCTTTTCAAGCTCGTCCTTGCTGATGGGGGTCGGATCTATGCCGGTGCCGACAAAACCGGTGACATTCGGCGTATTGCGCACTATGTACCAGGCATCTTCGGTCAGCTTCATATGTACCAGTACATACCCCTGGAAAATACGCTTTTCGACTATTTTGCGTTTGCCATTTTTTATTTCTATCATTTTTTCTTTCGGTACCAGTACCTCGAATATCTTGTCTGACATATCGAGACTTTCGGCACGCTGGCGGATACTTTCGGCTACTTTCTCCTCATAGCCGCTATAAGTGTGTATCGCGTACCAGTTCTTGGTTTCATCATATCGTTTTGCCATGATTCCTGTTTAAGCTCCTACTTTATTATTAAATGCTTGAATATCTTGTCCAGGATAAAATCCAGTGCCGCCACAAATACCGCAAAAACCGATGAAAAGATGAAGACGGCGAAGGTAAGACGTATGGTTTCCTTGCGGTTGGGCCAGGTCGTCAGACGTATTTCTTCCCAGGCACCTTTCAGATACCGGGGCAAAATCAGAGCAGTCTTGTCTATAACTCTGCCGAAACGGTTGTCCGGAAGACGTGCGAACTTGCGGCGCTTTTTAGCCTCTGAGCCTCTTCTAAAGATCTTGCCGAGCCGTGAGCCGCTGGGACGAAAGCTTCTCTTCGGCTTGGAATTCCTGGAATTCACGATCTCGCGCATCGAAGGCTTGGTTGATTTTTTCTTTGCCGGTTTCTTCGCTGGCATGCTTTCCCTTGGGTAAAATTAAAAAACTACCTTGACGGTAGTATGTGTTGCAGATGTCAATATACATCAAACCTACTTCTCTTGTCAACAGATAACAGTCACTATTTAAGGTTAGGTATCTTTATGGTAAAGACCGAACCCTTGTTAAGTTCGCTTTCCAAGCTTATATCGGCATTCATAAGCCTGGAGAGCTTTATTGTTACATAAAGCCCCAGGCCTGTTCCATTCGTTGCCCTGGTCCTATAGTCTTCGCTTCTGAAGAATTTGTCGAAGACTTTTTCCTGATCTCCCTTGCTGATACCTATACCCGTATCCGCTACCTGAAAGACGATACCTTTGTCGTATGTCTTAGCCGTTAGGGCAACCGAGCCTTTCTCGGTGTATTTTATAGCGTTGGTTATGAAATTCTGCAATATTTCCCTGACATACAGCTTGCTTGAGTTAATCTTATCCACTTGTGATTCCGTTTCGACATGAAATTCCAAACCTTTCTTTTTGGCTTCGGGGCTATAGTCGGCCTCAAGTTCCTTGATAAGCTCACGGCAATCTATCTCCTCCACATCCAGTTCAAGCTTACCGCGCTCGGCCCGGGAAAGCGTAGCAAGGTCGTTTATCATCTTGCTCAGGAAAAGTACCTGATCGTGTGCCTGTTTCAAGGCTTCCTTGACCTTCGGGTTGGCATCTTTTACCAGGTATTCCGCATTGCCGACCTCGCCTTCGGCTATGGCTATAGGTGTCCTGAGCTCATGGCTGACCACACTTATGAACTCATCGCGCTCTTCCTCCAGGGATTTTTCGCGGGTGATATCGCGGAATAATATGACAAAACCTTCCGAGCCCTGCCGGCCGAACCCAAGATGCACCGGCGCTACGCTTAAATACAGGTTCACCAGGCTGCCGTCGGAATACTTCAGCTTGTAGTCCCTGTTCACTACCTGCGACTTGGTACCTTTTATAAATGTGTCGATATCGATTTCCTGGTTGTTCGCATCCAGGAATTGCCCTGCCGTGGAAAAGGTCTTTCCATGCAAATCTATATTCGAGTCAAGGATATTAAGCGCCGAACCGTTATATAGGGCTATCCGGCCTTCTTCGTCCGTAGCTATGACTCCGTCCACCATACTGTTGATAAGGCTTCCCAGGCGTTCTGACACCAGCTTTTCACTCATCTGACTTACATTCAGCTGCTGTATGCTCCTGTTAAAAAGATCCCATATGGATGATACGAAGCTGGATATAAGGCCGACGAATACGGTCGAGGCGGCTATGGTCACGATATCGCCTGCAGTCAATGTATGCCATTCCTTCAGAGTCCATATGGCCGCGCTGGCGGCAAAAATACCATAAAGCCCTATAGAGACCAGGTGCCTTACGTAGATGGTGGTTGCCAGAATAAGGTACAGCCAGGCCAGAAATACCAGCGGTGTCTGAAAGCCTACTATAAAGACGCTGAGTACGGCACCGATTATGGCGAACGTGAAGTTATATGACAAGACTTTCTTGAGCGTATAAGGATCCCAGAAATACTGCACCAGGCCTAAAATTATGAACGAGACAAAACCGAACCAGAACGCCGGGTAAGAAAAGGAATACGTAGTTATGATGCCCTTTTGCACCAAGACCAGCAGAAAGGCTACCGCCAGCGAAAAAATCAGTCCGGTAGTACGGTCCTGCTTGACGACTTTTTTATCTAAGAAAAATAGTTTTTCCGGATCCATCGGGTCCTTTGTTATCTAACTTATGCTTATTATAGATTATAGACGAATACTAGAAAATTCCGACCCTGTTGAAGCGTTTGAGCGATTTTCTGCGCTGTTTATAATCAGGCAGAACTTTTTCGACCTGCATCCAGAAATCTTTGCTATGATTCAGATGTTTTGTATGGGCCAGCTCGTGCACGATTACATATTCGCTTATCTCCTCAGGCAGCTGCATAAGAGATATGTTCAGGGTAATTATCTTTTCCTGATTGCAGCTGCCCCAGCGTGATTTCATATTTTTGATACGTACGGCTTTTACCTTGAAGCCATGTTCGGCGGCCAGCTTCAAGACAAGCGGCGCCAACTGTTTTTCACCCTCGGCCTTTAAAAACTTTGCTATCTGTCTGCTGATAGTCTTGTGTTTTTGCTCGCCGCTCTGAAAGACCGGCACATATACGCAGAAAAGCCCTCCGCTGATAGAGCTGGAAGCATGGTGCTTGGGAGATTCTTTCAGGCTCAATCTGTGACTTTTAGTCAATACCTGCCCATCGGTCCACTCATGGCTTGTTTCCTGCTGGTATTTCTTTATCCAATCTTTTTTGCTGTGCAAATACGCCATACCGGCCGCTTTCGGTACGTACCAGGGTATGCTTAACCGCAGGCTTCCGTCGCGGCTCACCGTTATACGCAGGTTTTTCAGGCCCTTCCTACGGAATATCCTTACTTTGCCGACACCTTCTACGTATGTTTCGCTGGTAGACACGCTAGCGTATGGTTATATCGCGGCGCTTGATATCGCCCCGTCCGCCGCCGCGCAAAGATTGCGGTATCAGATTTACCATTTCGGGTCTGATTTTCTTTGTCGCCGCCTGTCCGGCTGATATAAGTTTAAGCTCTTCGAGTTTTTTAAACACGGCTTGCTTCTGCGTTTTGAACGTGTGCTTGCCGCTTATGACGACGTATTCTTCACCGTCAGGGTTCTGGCTATTATTGATTATGGATTCAAACTCGCTTCTGGTATATGCGCGGGAATATTTGTCGTTTATTTTCCTCTTGTCACGTTTTCTCAAGCGGTCGAAGGCGCTGTCCGCATCAATCTGAGCCCACACGGTTATGAGTCTGGCGTGGCTCATAAGCGCTATGTTCTTTATCGCCCTTCTGTCGGTTTTCTTCGGCAAAGATACATCAAGTATTACATTGAAGCCTGATGCCAGAAACTCCTTGACCATGTATTCAGTAAGCGGCCCGTAAATATACGGACTATCCGCACCTTTTCTTTGAAGTATCGCGCCGAGTTCGGCCTTTATTTTGTCCGAATGTATATGTATGGTGTTATGTATCTCGCCTGCGAACTGCCGCGCAAAAGTCGATTTGCCGGCTCCCGGATATCCGTAGAGAATCAATATAAAAGGTTTTTTCGCTTCAATCTTACTCTGCATATTAAGATATTTTATAACAATTTCGTCCAAAAATTAATATGTTGAAGCATCTATTCGTCAGTCTGGTACAATTACTACTGCGAATCTAGGGGTATAGTGTCAGTGGCTAGCACGCAGGTCTCCAAAACCTGAAGGCCGGGTTCAAGTCCTGGTACCCCTGCCAAACCGGATTTTGCGGCCTTTCGGCCAGAACGCGCCAGCTCCGCTGGCGGGCGGGGCCGCTTCACTCATTTTCTTCGAAAATGGTTCTCGCATTGTTCAATATTTGCTGCCAGGAAACGAATTTTCTCGCACCAAAGTCTATAACCTACTATTTTTTCAAGCAATTGTCTGTTAGCAAATTCACAGAAAGTTGTTTTAAAAGCTGATAATCTGGGCTCACGGAATTATATAGGCGGAGGGTAGCAGTATGAACTTGAAGAAAACTGCGAGCGGTATCCAATACAAATGGAATCATCTGCGCCCTCAGTCTTTGCATTTTTACCTGAAGGGAAGAAGCCACAGAAAGATAGGTGCTTTCGCTACCAGTAGGTACTTCCAGTTCGTGAACATGGTAAGCCGGGATATTAATATGCTTGCCGGCGAACTGAATATGTCGGCTATGGACATATCCGACTCTATGGCCAGCATCGTTTCCCGCCCTTATGTTCACCCCCTAGAGAATGAAAAAACCGCAGACAGAGAAGAAAAAAGAAGGGACCGCCTGGATGAAGCCGTCAGACAGTCCAACGAGATGTTGGCCGAAGCTACTACCGTATTCCCGTTCACGCTGTTTCCGGACACTGTAACGCTAGACCGGAAAAAACTGGTCATAACACAGCGCAGCTTCTTTATGACAGGCAAGGTTCTTTCCATACAGATTGAGGAAATACTTAATATATCCGTGAATGTGGGACCGTTTTTCGGCTCGCTTCATATCGCTATCAGGGGACTTACCAGCGAAGACCACTTCGACGTCAGCTACCTCTGGAGAAAGGATGCTATACATCTGAAGCATATGATTGAAGGCTACATCATAGCGAAAAAGGAAGAAATCAAGACAGGGCGCATGCAGAAGGAAGAGCTTATCCATAAGCTTGTAAAGCTCGGGAGCGACTCCAACCCTGAAAGGCTTTAATCTTTCTTACCTGCCTACCTGATACCAAGCTTTGAGGTGCATGCAGGCCACGCGCCCCAGCCCTGCCGGGACTGCAGTATCTTGGCCCGTGCTATTTGCTCTGACCTGCTTGCCTGGCTTGGCAAGCCGCTGCCACCTGCCGCGCGCCAGCTGGACGCCGTGAACTGAAGCCCGCCGTAGTATCCGTTGCCCGTATTGATACTCCAGTTTCCTCCCGATTCACAAGCGGCTATCTTGTCCCAAACACTCCCGCTAGAGGGACTGTATGCCCGCATACTATAAGGCTGCGGACTTGGACTTATGCGCCGGTCCGACACGTTGGACATGACCGTTGGAACCGTATGGGTCACACCTTCAAGCGGTCTGGACTTCAACTTCTCGTCTTTGGACGGTATCCTAAGTTTCTCGCCGGTGAAAATCACATCGGGATCTTTTATCTTTGCGTTCGCATAAAATATGCGCGGATAGGTGGTCTTGTTCTTTTTGGCGATTTTCGTAAGCGTGTCGCCTGTCTTTACCGTGATTTTTTTAGGATTTTTATGTTTTTGTGCTTGAACTGTCTTATTCTTTCCAGTCTGCGCATGCACTTTTGCGCCTCCTGCGTTAACTGTAAGCATGCTAATAAATAGCATAGCTAAGATAGCGAATAATCGCATCTACCCTCCTTGTTTACAAACTGTTTATAGTCTTATTAATATTTTGTCGTCACACTCTGATTCGGACGACGTAGCGGATTTCGGGTTAATCCCCTTTTTGTACTCACTCCACTTCACACATGGAAAAAAGCACGAAATCTTATACTACACGCTGGGGAATGAGTGTCAACCCGCTTGTGGAAAAGCTCCGGCCTGCAAGGTGTTATAGGGGTGTTGTTATATTTGTAGCGAGCTTTGTGCTGAAGCCTAAGCTTTGCCGCCTGAAGCCCTGATTTGTTTGGATATGACTTTGCCTTTGTTTGATACCTCGTATACCAAAAGTTCGCCAGTACCTATCTCGATTTCATGAACCTTGTCATCAGCCACATTTTCCAGATGTTTCATAAGTGCACGCAGACTGTTCCCGTGCGCCGCTATTATTATGTTCCTACCGTCTTTCAAATCTTTTTCTATACGCTTTTCATAATAAGGAAGTACTCGTGCATGGACGTCTTTCAGGCTTTCGCCGTTCGGTACCGGGTAGTCCCAGGAGCGCCGGAGCCTGATAAATTCTTCTTCACCTATTTCTTTGGCAACTTCCCACTTGTTCTTACCGGTATAGTCGCCATAATCCCGCTCATTTAGCGAACCATGCTCGTCGGTTTTAAGCTCCGTGTGTTTTAACGCCTGCTTTATTTCATCAAGGGTCTGCTGAGCTCTTGACAGCTTGGAAGTATAGGCACCATGCAGAGAAATATCCCTTAGATGTACAGCAGCTTTGCGGGCTTCTTCCCGGCCTCTTTCGGTTAACGGGACATCGACTTGTCCGGTCCATTTCCCAAGAGCATTCCACTCCGATTGGCCATGGCGCACCAGAACAAGATAAGCCATTATTTAAGCGCCTCTTTACCGGCAAATACCGCTTCGGGGCCCAATTCTTCATTTATTCTTAGTAGTTCGTTGTACTTCGCGACCCTGTCCGTACGGCTAAGACTTCCTGTCTTTATCTGGCCGGTGCCCATGCCTACCGCCAAATGCGCTATTGTGGCGTCCTCGGTTTCACCCGAGCGGTGAGATATGACAGCCTTCCATCCGGCATGTTTGGCCATATTTACCGTTTCGATAGTTTCGCTAAGGGTTCCTATCTGGTTAAGCTTTATCAGTATGGAGTTCGCAGCTTTATTTTGTATGCCTTTTTTTAAAAATTCCGGATTAGTCACAAGCAAATCGTCGCCCACAAGCTGGATCTTATCCCCTAACGCCGTGGTAAGTTTCTTCCAGCCGCCCCAGTCTTCTTCTCCCAGGCCATCCTCTATGGAAACGATCGGAAACTCCGTACAGAGCTTTTTGTAATAGCCGATCATTTCATCATTGGTCAGTTTTCGATTTTCTGTTTTCAAATCATATCTTCCTTCATCCAGCAATTCACTGCCGGCAACGTCCAAGGCTATCACTATATCGCTACCCGGTTTATAGCCGGATTTTTTAACGGCCTCGGTTATAAGCTCCAGGGCCTCGGCATTGCCTTTTTTGACAGCCGGAGCATATCCGCCCTCGTCGCCGACAGTCGTCCCGTAGCCCCTGGCAGAAAGTACTTGGGAAAGGTTGTGAAAAATCTCGGCACCCATGCGTATGCATCCCGCAAAATCTTTGGCCCCTTTAGGCATAATCATAAATTCCTGGATATCGGTGCTGTTCGAGGCATGCTTGCCGCCGTTTATGATGTTCATCATAGGAAGTGGCAAAACCAACTCGGTGTTACCGCCAAGTTCGGCTATATAACGATACAATGGCATATTTTTTGTTTTGGCAGACGCTTTGGCGACCGCTAAGGAAACGGCCAGTATGGCATTTGCCCCCAGCCGGCCTTTATTTTTCGTGCCGTCAAGATCGATCATCAGCCTGTCAATTTCCGACTGGGCGTCAGACTGCTTTCCTATCAATAATTGTTTTATTTCGGTATTTATACCGTCAACGGCTTTTGATACGCCTTTTCCGCCGAACTCACTATAGCCGTCGCGCAACTCAACAGCTTCATGGCTGCCGGTACTGGCACCCGACGGCACTGCCGCACGGCCCATTGTTCCGTCGGACAAAATAACATCCGATTCAACGGTCGGATAACCCCTGCTGTCTAAGATGTACCTGGCATGAATATCAGATATTTTCATGCTTGCTCCTGATTTCGCTTACATTATAGCAGGTCAGGTATAGGACTATTTCTTACGCGGTTTGACTTCGTTGCGGCCCAGGTTTTTCTTGGTTTCGACATAAAGCACATGTTTTCGTGCGATAGGGTCATATTTGCGAAGCTGTAGTTTATCGGGCGTATTCATAGTATTTTTGCGGGTATAGTAAGTACGATGCCCGGTTTCTTCGGACACTAATCCAACCAATTTCCGTTTATCGCTTTTTTTCGCCATGACTTAAAATCTTATCAGATTAACTCTTCTCTGTAAATACTGGAGCCATCTTCGGGATTTGAACCCGAGACCCCTTCCTTACCATGGAAGTGCTCTACCCCTGAGCTAAGATGGCAATTTTGCTAATAAATAGTAGCAAAATTAATCTGTTTTTGCTAGGAATGGCTATTTATTGGCCGAAGCAGTAGCCACCGGTGACGGATTAAAATTCACGCAATTTAACTCGTCGGAAGCGTCCACCGGCGGAAGTCCTTCGTCGATGTTCTGTATATAGAATTCAGTCTCGCTCTCGTTAAGTTTTACAAGAGTATCTTCGTCGATCAAATCAGATCTGAGCTGAGTTCGCAGGGTACCGTACTCTCCTATTTTTTGCGTAAGCTCGTCCAACTCTTTTTCCGTACGCTTGCCTTCACAGTACACTACATCACTTGCCAGTAGTTCTCCGTAAGCTCTTCCGGTCTTTTGCTTTAAAGTAAGTTGCGGTTTGGCCGTCTTTTCGGTCTTTGATTCATCATCTCCGCCGCCTCCGCAACCTGCTATAACTAACGCCGCGGCAGCAGCAGTCATGCCGTACATGATTCTGCTTTGTCTAAGCCGTTCAAATCTCATAGAACATTATAATAGTGCCCGTTTAATAAATTTGCAAGCTTGAGCAATATATTTTATTCAATCTGGTAAATCTACCTCCTTTTTGCTACAATTTACTACTGTCATAATGAAAATTGCCACCTTAGCTCAGCTGGTTAGAGCGGCTGTTTTGTAAACAGTAGGTCGTCGGTTCGAATCCGACAGGTGGCTCCAGTTAACAATGCAGGGTTAGTGAAGCGGGCAAACACGTCAGACTGTAAATCTGATGGCTTATGCCTTCGTAGGTTCGAATCCTACACCCTGCACCAAATTTAAAAATATAATGAAATTTGTCATCGGCCTTGCAACCTTTTGTATTACATTCTTTGTTTGTTTTTTCACCTTGGCTTATATCGTTCCTCTAGTAGATTCATCCGTTAAGAAAGATCCTGACGCCGGTGTAGTATATGGCCCGTTCGCAGTGTTGGTAAATCCCGTCCCTAGAAAATGCTCCAGAGGTGCTGGTTGGTGACTTCGTGGTGATACAGTATCTCGGATTCTTTGATGATATCGCCTAGCTCCTTGGGGTTTCGGTGTGCTGATGCGACCTTGTATTCAAGGTATTTAGCTTTGCTGGACCT
>DASUKF010000038.1:0-8397 GCA_036278875.1 Saccharimonadales bacterium (SeqCode)
TCCTCCGCGAAGTTCTTGGCTTCTTTTCTGAAATAAAGCAGCCCTATTGCCAGAAACGCGAAGGACAGACCTACAGGTATAAGCGTATAAAGATATGTGCCGAATACGCCGTTTATCGTCAAAGTTTCATGAGTTACGACAGTGTAACGCGCATCCTGTATAACCTGGGCCATCGGGTTCAGCAGAAGTAGCTTCTGGAAAAGCTGGTTGGTTATAAGCCCCAGAGGATAGAGTATAGGGGTTGCGTAAAATCCGGCCTGCAGTACTACCTCCCAGATGTAGCTGACATCACGGTATTTCACAAACGCCGTAGCCAGTATCAGCGAGAGGCCGAGTCCGAATACATACACTTCTATCAAAAGCAGTGGAAACCATAGGCTGGTAACTAACAGGTCGGTATGGTTTATGGTCATAAAAATAAACACGACTATAAGGTTGAGGGTGAGGTTAATAAGCGCAGATATACTGCTGGAAACTATTATCAGCCAGCGTGGGATACGTATTTTGCGTATTAAGTCTCCTCTTTCGACGATTGAGCCGAGACTTTGGTTGGTCATATCCGCAAAAAACTGCCACAAGACTATTCCCAGCAAAAGATAAATCGGATAATTAGGGATGCTTGACCCAAGCCGCAAAAACTTCGCGAAGACAATATACAGGATAAGAAACAGTAATAACGGTCTAAGCAACGACCACGCGTAGCCCAGTACCGAGCCCTGGTAGCGCAGCTTGAAGTCCGTTCGGACTAATTCAGCCAGAAGAACCCTGTTCTCTTTTTTAAACGCTTTTAACATAAATACTGGTGTTCATTATAAAATAGTAGCCAGTGAAAGTATATTTAGTAGTTCTGAACTGGAACGGCAAAGACTTCATAGAAGATTGCCTGGACTCCCTGCAGAAACAGACTTATTCATCGGAAATCATAGTGGTAGACAACGGCTCATCGGATGGTTCCCTGGAAACGGTTGAACAGAAATATCCGGATATTTACTTGCTAAAGGAGCCGAAAAACCGCGGTTTTGCCGGCGGCGTTAACATAGGCATAAAGCACGCCATGCGAAAAGGTGCGGATGCGGTAGCACTGTTCAACAACGACGCGATAGCGGACAAAGAATGGCTCGCAGAGCTTGTAAAGACTATGGAAAACAAGCCCGGGACAGGCATAGTTACGTCCAAACTGATGCGTTCCAACAAAAAACATTTCGACAGCACCGGTGATTTTTATTCCACAAGAGGCATGCCATTCCCACGGGGGCGCAATAGGGTTGACAAAGGCCAGTACGATGAGCCCGGGAACGTGTTCGGCGCATCCGGCGGGGCGAGCCTGTACAGATGCTCCGCGCTAAAAGAAATCGGTCTATTCGACGAAAGATTTTTTGCCTATTACGAAGACGTCGATATTTCTTTCCGGACGCAACTGGCAGGCTGGCGGGTCTACTACCAACCGAAGGCGGTAGCGTATCACAGGCTGTCGGGAACCAGCTCCAAGCTGGGAAATTTCGCGCACTTTCATTCCAACAAGAACTTTTATTTCCTTTATCTTAAAAATATGCCCGGGCGGCTTTTTATCAAATTCCTGCCGCTGTTCCTTTATCAGGCCTTGCGCAGCGCGGCATCCAGCATCATTCATCTGCGGATACTCAGTTATTTGAAGGCTCTGTTTTTTGTAATCGTATATTTGCCAGCTGTACTTTTAGCCAGGCGGAAGATTCAAAAATCACGCAAAGTAAGCGTGGACTATATAGAATCCCTGCTTTATCATTCCAAACCGCCTGTTATTCCCAAGCTATAAGATCAACAGATTATTTACAGGTAAGAGCCTGATAATAACTTTGCCGACTATATCTTTCGTATCAACCAGGC
Source organism: Saccharimonadales bacterium (SeqCode) (assembly GCA_036278875.1). GTDB lineage: Bacteria > Patescibacteriota > Saccharimonadia > Saccharimonadales > 2-12-FULL-41-12 > JANWLD01. The sequence goes on from DASUKF010000038.1 coordinate 1,864, forward strand.
CGAAAACCCGCGAATCGTCCGAATGTGGCCGGTTATCTCCCAACACGAACACATGTCCTTCGCTTACTTTGGTTTTTGTTTCCTGGTCATAGGTATATTCTTCATCGACCGGCTTGGCATACCATGGCATACCCCTCCCCACTTCCAGTCCGTTAGGGTTTTTGTCGTTATAGATGATCACTTTGTCTTTCTTGAACGTTACCGTATCCCCCGGCAGGCCTATGACTCTTTTCACTATCTCCTCGCCAGGACTGAAGTCCGGTTCTTTGAATACTATGACGTCGTACCTTTTTGGAATGTAATGTTTTCTAAATATACTGGAGCTGGTTTTTCCAAGTTTTTCTACTAGAAGCAAATCATGGTTATGAAAAGTATTCTGCATACTTATGCCATCCACTCTGTAGAAATGGAACACGAACAGTGTAAGCAGTATAGCTATAAGCGGCACTGCGACTATGAATGCCAGTTTTTCTTCTAGGATTCTAAGAAAATATTTTTTCAGCTTTTTCTGCTGGTAGCTTTCTTGTACGGGCATATCTTGCAAATTACATCTTTTATGCTACATTATGAGCAAGATAAAGCATAAACAAAAAGGAACTAAAATGGCATCCAAGGCAAAGAGCGCATCCGGACTAAGCGGTTTGGGTGATTTAATTAATTCTCCTAAAGCAGCTAAATTTTTACGAGGTTTTATAGGGTTCCTGATAATTATTGCGGCAATCTATGGCGTATATACCGTAATTAACCAGCAGTTCAGCAGTGCTTCTAACAAAGCATATATCTGGGAATATAGCTCACACGGAATAAAACACGGCTCGGGAAAAGTGATTAAGGACTTTACCCACAAAAATGCCTGGTATGTGAGCAGTCTCCAGACAGGATATGTATGGTATGGTCCATATGTTCATTTGCCTACCGGCAAGCAGTACATGGCATGTTTTTTCTATGCATTCGAAAGAGATAATTCCAGTGGTAACAAAAAGCTGCAAAACCTCTTAAATATCAAGGGTGCCGATAGATTCAAGCCTTCTGCCGGCTCGGCCATTATAGATATAGTCAGTAATGCCAATAACTCCAAGCCGGATGAAGTCTGGCGAAGGGATACCATATCGTCAAGCTCCATACCGCACAAAGCGGGAACATATGATAGGGCGTGTCTGCCATTTTATGTGCCCAAGGGACATAAAAATGAGGTGGAATTCCGTGTAAACCATCAATTAGGCGGCCCGATGCTTATAAAAAGAGTCCGTCTGAGCGTTATCCCGGCAAAAAATAATAAGTTGCCCAATCTGCAGTGGCTAAGAACCATACCTGACAACTCCGGGATCCTGTTTGATAAAGGCTGGAAGTTTTAGCTAGCAAATATATTAAGCTTTTTTGTGCTTGCCCCGCATGCCTGCGACTAGGCCGGCGAGTAGCCACCACTGGCAGGCTACGGCCTCGTTGCTCCAGGTAAGAAGAAGCAGTGAGCAGAGCGTTATGCCGACAAAGCCGGACAAAAGTGTCCAGGAATAAAAATCATTGTGTATATAAAGCAGGCGGCAGATGAACGCCATCATGCCTATCAGCAAAGCCAGCCCCAATATTCCCACTTCGTAGCCGATTTGGATGAAATAATTTTCTGTCAGTACGACGTTTTTCGTATGTATTGATACAAGTCCGGCAGTACCCGGCCCGTGCCCAAGGGGTCTGTCTGCTATACCGCGTACGCCTTTCTCCGCGAACTGGACGTGCAAGTTGTTAGAGTCTGTCATCTTAGTGTTTTCATCCGAATGGAAGATGACGTTTTGGACAAAGTACTGGTTGCGCATAGCGAATCCGAGTGCAAACAATATGGCTATCCCTGTCGCCAGCAAGGGCCAGTGTTTTTTAACGATTGTTTTAGTCTTTTCTTGGTAGTGCCAGACGAGTATTACGATGGAGCCTATGATAGCCCCGGCCAGGGCACTTCTGGAAAAGGTCAAAAGCAAAGCCAGCACGTGCAGCACCAGAAGCCCGGTAAACATCATCCGCATCTTTGGTTTCTTCAGCCAGCCGCCTACCAATATCACTATGGGCAGCACTAGATATGCGCCGAGCGAATTCGGGTCGCGAAGCGTCGACATAATGCGTGGCAGGTCCGGTTTGTTGTCTATGAAGAAAGCCGGCCTAACCCCCCTATCCAGCGAGTAGCCGAAATGCGTCAAAATATCTTTTGGCAAAGAATATTGGAGTATGCCTAAGATACACACTACGGAGCTGATTATTATTACGATGGTAAAGATTTTCTTCGCCGTGAAGTGCTTGTTAGAAACTATGGCCGTGCCCCAGCCCAGTATCGCGTAGCCGAGCAAGCGGCAATTGTACGCCGTAGCCAGCAGAGCCGTTTTGTCCGGTACGTCCGTGAATTTCCATACCAGAATATGCAGGGTGAAATATAGCGCTGAAAAAACAAAAAATATCCAGAAAAGCCGGTCTTTGAAACTGCGTTTTATATAGACCAGTCCGCTTACCAGCAGAATGCCGCCGAAAAGCAGTATGTCCTTCCAAATTTTCCAAGTATCGAGCTGTCCGCTGTAGGTACTGAGCCACTGGCTTAAGAACACATGGAAAGGCATATATGCCAACAAAAATACCGTCAGCAGGTAAGGCCACCGCATAATTCTTTCCATGACTTATACTATAAAGCATGCCGAAACATATAGTTATCGATGCGCGCAATCGCCGCGCCAGTACCGGCCGCTACACCGACAGACTAGTGGAAAACCTGCAGGAAATCGATGATACGAACCTATACACCGTACTGGTCGAACCCGGCGATGAGTGGCAGATGAAAAATCCTAATTTCACTACTGCGTCCTGTCCATTTCAGCAGTTTTCTTTTAATCCTTGGGGGCAGATAAGTTTTGCCCGGCAGCTGTACGGGCTTAAGCCCGACCTGGTTCATTTCACGATGACTCAGCAGCCGTTGTTTTTCTTCGGTAAAACCGTGACGACTACGCACGATTTGACCATGCTTTGGCACACCCGCCCCAGCCGTTTCCCGGGCTGGCTGCATGCTGTGGGGCTGGTACTTTACAGATTCATGCTGTGGTGGGCACACAAAAAATCCGGCAGGATAATAGTACCCAGCAAATTCGTAGCCAAGGAACTCGGTCAATACCAGCGTTTTACCAGAAAAAAATCCGTAGTTATATACGAAGCGGCCGATTTCCCCGTATCCGATAAATCCGAAAGGGTAAAAGGTGTGAAGAAACCGTTTATCTTCCATATCGGGGCGCCCTACCCGCATAAGAATATTGATAAACTGATACAGGTTTTTGATTCGCTTAAGAAAAAGCATCCTGATCTGCAGCTTGTCCTGCCGGGTAAGATGAAAAACCAGTTCAAACGCGACTTTGACGGATGGATTAAGGCAAGTCCGGTGAAAGATTCCATACTGGCTCCGGGTTATATCAGAGATAGCCAGCTGAATTGGCTGTATCAGAACGCCGCGGCATACGTACTGCCTTCTGTCAGTGAAGGTTTCGGTCTGCCGGGTCTGGAAGCCATGGCGCACGGTTGTGCCGTAGCGTCCAGTAATGCGACCTGTCTGCCGGAAATTTACGGTAACGCGGCGGAATATTTCGATCCGTTCGATATCGCATCGATGTATCAGGCTATAGACAAGGTCATATCAGGCAAAAAATTGCGCAAAGAGCTTATAGAGAAAGGCAAAAAGCAGGCCGGCAAATACTCATGGCAGAAAATGGCCGAACAAACCCTGGACGTTTATAAAGAAGTGGTAGTTTAAGCCGCAAGCGGCAAGGATGCTAAGGCTGTTTCGCCCTGGAACAGCCTAGCCTTGTCAGGCAAGCGTCCGGTTATTTCTTTAATGTCTCCGGGATTTATCTCAGCTCCTTCGTCGATCATGCCCAGGTCTATACCGAAAACGGCGCGGGGCCACGGTATGTCGGCAAGCGCAACGCGTTCTATGGCATCTGTAAACGCTCTTCTCTCTTCACTAAACCTATCTTTACGGGAAAGAGATAAGATCAGCGACCTACCGCCGTCTTCAAGGTGCCTAAATGCGATACTTGGCACTACATTGGTGCATTCGCCGAAAGTGCTAGGCATGAGTGCGGCCGCAGTCTGTACTATCTGTCGCACGGAAAGTCCGCTGAGCGAGCCTGTGATTCTTTGCATCTGAACCAGTTCTTCTTCGCTCAAGAGGTGCATTTCCCCGGACTGAGCGCCCGCGGAGAAATCTACCGCGCCTTCGCCCAGCACATCATCTATAGCGGCTCGTGCATCTTCAACTACGCTGTAAGAACTAATCCGCCTGTGGGCAATTAACGTTTCAAAACTCATTATAAAGAGTTTAAAACATATAATGTATATTTTGCAAACTTAGATAGAAATTGCTTTCTTAGGTTACGGCCTCGGCTTCGGCCATTTCTTGTGCTGCATCTATGCCAATATCCCGGACAAAATCTTCCATATCCGGCCTTTGATCCCTTACCGACCCGGGACCGATATCTATGGGGGTAATTTCCCCGGGTTCGACGTTTATTCTTTCCGGCAAAAGGTAAGCAAGGCGTCTTAGGTCTATTTCAGGTATGCTATGGCCCTCGTTGACGGCCGCCAGCTTAATCTTCAAAAAAGGAAGTTTTATGGACGAGCGCGCTCCGAGAGCCTTGTCGACTACTCTTTCCAGTCCCTTTTGTTCCTTCACTATAAGCCTTGTCTGATGAATGTCAGCCGCCAGCACTCGGCGGCGTGCTTCATTTTGGTCTGTCATATAGGTTATGCCTAGTCGGCCGTAGGCTATCAATGGTAAAGGTATGTGGAACGAATCAGGCCTTTCCTCTTCTGCCAAGCTAGCTAGTTCTTCTCCGTCTGCAGCTTCTGCTTCCGGCCGTGTGTCCCTCAAAGCAATAAACTTTCCAGCCCCCAGTATCTCAAGCTCCTGTGTGCCCAGCGCTTCATCACCAAAGTCCAAGACATCTTCGCCCAACATTTCTGGCGCGACTTCTTGAAAACTTCTAAGCCATGGATCCTGTGCGAGAGGACGATACGCTTTTATTCCTTCTATATTTGTCATCTTTGAAGTTTGGCACAAAAAATATTTTCTGTGCAAGCACAAACATTATAGACAGGATGACCGCAATTTACGCGGCTATAGCTTCGTTTTGGAGCATAAAACGTGCCGGTTTAACCCTGCCTCGTCTTGCGCCCGTCCGTTCCGGGACTTTCCCTGCCAGCTTAGCAAGTTTCCCCGGTGGTACATGCAGCGATCTGTCGACTACGGCCAGTTTTACGCGGGCCCTGGGAGAGCGGGCAGGAAGCTTAACACCGGTTATTCTTTCTATTGTGCCTGCCGCGGAATCTCTTTCGCCTTTTATCGGTTTTCTTAACAGTATGTCTGTTATAAGCATGTTATTTGCGCCTTCTTCGCCTACCACCCTCTTTATGGCCAGATTTCCTCCGGCGTAGACCGTCGTATCTCTCATAAATGTTTTTGGCATATTCATTTCGGCCACTTCTACCAGGTGTTCCGAGACCAAGCTGCCCAGCATTCCGGTACGCATGTGCGCATCAGCCATTTCATCGCCATCCCAAAGAACAACGTCATGTCCGGACAGTTCGGGGTGGTCAAAATCCATAGCCTCGGCGCCAAACAGTTCGGACGCGCCTTGCTTTATCTCATCAACCCAACCGGAATCTTCTAAAGAGCGGGATACTTCTATCCCTTCGAATAATGGCATTGCGGTAGTCTAACGATATATGTCTTTTGCTTCAAGCATAAGCGTTAAATATTGTACTGACGGACAGTTTTCGTTTATGCTTAATTACAGTTAAGGGGATTTAGCGATGGGAAGATATTCCAGGGGTTTTGCCATAGTCGAAACAATGTTGATAGTCATAATACTGGCCATTCTGGCCGGGGTCGTATATTTCGTTTACAGGTCTAACCATAACGCCTCGGACAGCCTGAAGAATTTGGACAACAGCGCTATTATCGAGGGCGAGAGCAAGGACAAAGCCAAGAAAAATACGATAACAGAGCCCACCATGCCGGCAACGCATGAGGTAACCGTGACGCCATCTGGCGGCTCGGAATTGAAGCTGTCCGTACCTTCCGCATGGACACTTGTCGAGGGCGACAACGGCAAGATTGAAAACACCATAGGAAGCTACAAATACACGATAGCTTTTCAGATAACAGACATGGACTATTTGAAACTCGGCGCCTACAAGTCCGACAAAGTGCTGGCCCAGACTACCGATAAGAGCGGCCAGGCCATATACATAGTAAAGACATACCAAAATATAGAACTAAGCGCGTGCAAACCTTCTGACGGCAAAGGTTGTTCGCTTATGCAGGACGGCAGATCCCTCTTCGTATTTGTCAGCACACCCGGCCAGCAAGCACCTGGCACAATAGACTTCTCCGACTCATCAGTTGACACACTCATAAACGACCTCAAAACTATCGCCACTTCTTTAAGTATTTAAATCTAGTTAGTAACTGGCAGGTAAAGAGGCTGATATAATTAGTCCAGTGAATGACGG